>JAJZBD010000002.1 GCA_021799085.1 Nanobdellota archaeon
TCAAACCAAACAAGTTGGATTTAGATGAGATTGTCGTTATGCGATAACCGAATCTAGGTTCAGTGAGTAGGGTTAAGTCGCCACAAGGTAGCCGTATGGGAACATGCGGCTGGATCACCTCCTTTAATTAAAAATCAGAGAGAGGTCATATTTATGTGCATTAACATCATCTGCATACTTTTGATTACATAATTTTATTGGGGAGGGGGAGTTTATGATAGATTTACCTAAGGAAACTTTAGAATTTTTTGATAACGATGAATTAAGAGCCAGGATTTTTTATGAAAAATATTCGCTTTCTGATATTGAAGGGAATAGAACGGAAAAGACTCCTTTGGAAATGTGGAAAAGGATTTCAAGAGAATTAGCAAGCGTAGAGAAGGAAGACAAAAGAAAAGAGATAGAAAAGAATTTTTATTGGCTATTAGAGGATTTTAAGTTTGTTCCGGGTGGAAGAATTCTATTTGGAGCAGGTTCAAATCACAAAGCTACACTGCTTAACTGCTATTATCTTCCAATAAAAAAGGATTCATTAGAAGGAATATATGACACTGCCAAGGAGATGGCTAGGACTTATTCGTATGGTGGTGGTGTAGGTATAGACATCTCAATTTTAAGGCCAAAGGGCTCGGCGGTAAACAACGCTGCAAGATTCTCAACAGGCTCTATATCTTTCATGGAACTTTATTCTGTTACTACCGGCATAATAGGCCAGACTGGAAGAAGGGGAGCACTGATGATAACTTTAGATGTTACACACCCTGATATAGAGGATTTTGTTACAATCAAAAAAGACAAGAAAAGCGTCAGGTATGCAAACATAAGCGTTAAGGTATACGATGATTTCATGGAGGCTGTTGAAAATGACAAGCCTTTTACCCTATATTTCAAGAATGACAAAGTCGAATTTAAGAAGGAGATAAAGGCAAGAGACCTTTGGAAGAAGATAATTGACACGGCAGTAAATACTGGTGATCCTGGTATAATGTTCTGGGACAGGATGAAAAGTGAATCGCCAACAGAATACGATGATAGAATAAAAATTATGGGAACTAATCCGTGCAGCGAACAACCTTTAGAAAATTATGGTGCATGCGATTTAGGAGCGATAAACCTTGATTATTTTGTAAAGAACCAGTTCACAGAAAACGCAGAAGTGGATTGGGAAAATTTAGATAAAACTATACGTTACGGGGTGAGATTTCTCGACAATGTATTAGATTACAGCTACGACAGACATGCTCTAAAAGAGCAGGCAGAAGAAACCGTTTATGCCAGAAGAATAGGCTTGGGCATAATGGGCCTTGCAAACATGCTCATAAGCATGAATCTAAAATATGACAGTGAAAAAGCAATAGAATTTGTTGATTATTTGATGAAGAGAATAAAAGAAACAGCATATGATGAAAGTTCAAACTTGGCAAAAGAAAAGGGGTCATTTCCTGCCTTTGTTGCAGAAAAGCACCTACAAAGAAACTTTGTAAAGAGGCTTGACAAAAGCATTTTGGAAAAGATAGAAAAGAACGGATTAAGGAATTCATGTATACTTACGGTTGCTCCAACCGGGTCCATTTCTTCCATGGCAGGCGTTAGCGGCGGTATAGAGCCGATATTTGCTTTGAGCTATACCCGCAGGTCAGAATCATTGTCTGAAGAAAAATTTGAAGTTCTTGATCCATTTGTGAAAAGATACATGGAAAAATTTGGTATAAAAGATAAGAGCGAACTACCCGAAACATTTGTTACGGCACATAAAATTGACCCGTTTTTCAGGGTAAAGATGCAGGCCGCTATACAAAAACATATTGATTCCTCGATTTCGTCAACCGTAAATTTATCGGCAGATACGGATGCAGATACTGTTGACAAAATATATAGATATGCATGGAAACTCGGCTGCAAATCAATAACAGTGTATAGGGAAGGTTCAAAGGAGGATATATTGAAGGCTACGGATGAAAAACCGTTGGAAAAAGCTGAGAAATCTGTAGAGAAATTGACAGCTGAAGAGGAAAGACCTTTCATGTTAAACGGAACAACGATAAGGATGCCTACTTCTCAGGGCAAGATGTACCTCACTGTCAATAAGGATGAGATTGGAAAGATAAAAGAGGTTTTCATAGATATGGGCAGATCTGGAGAAACAGAAAAGAGTTTTACAGAGGCACTTGGAAGGCTGATAAGCATATATCTGCAATCAGGCGGTGATGTAAACAGGGTTATACGTACATTGAAAGGGATAAAAGGCGGGAATTCGCTTTGGTTCAACGGTATACAGATATTTTCAATACCTGATGGAATAGCAAAGGCAATAGAGCTTACTTTAAAGAATAGGGATATAGAAAGGGAAAACGAAACACTGCATGGCGTTTTGAAAAACGACGATAAGTTAGAGAATGAGAAAGCTACTGTGTGCCCAGAATGCCACCAGAAAACGCTTATTTTCGAGAACGGCTGCTTTATCTGTAAGAATTGCGGATACACCAAGTGTGAATAATTAATAAGTCAAAGCTATGCATTTGTGCATAGAAAACTATTAAAATAAAAGGAGGCTATTTAAATGATGGAAATAAAGGTTTTGGAAAAGAATGAATCATCTATAAAATTTAGAGTGCAAGGCGGCACTCAATCTGTTCTTAATCTCATAAAAGAGGAAGCAGATTCGTTTGATGAAGTAACTTTTGCAGGCTTTGTGATGGAGCACCCATTAGAAAAATCATCTATTTTTGTCATTAAAACTGGGGGAAAAGATGCCGAAAAAGTGCTTAAAAAGATAATTGAGAAAACAGAATCCGATTTAAAGGAAACAAAGAAGGAATTAAATTCCTTATTCAAGTAAAAAATGAAAAAACAAGAAAAAGAATCCTTTGCAAAGAAATTAGTAACTGGAAATAGCCCTTATTCCATTATCTTTTACATAGTCGTTTTTTACATTCTATTTGTATACGTGGCTTTGCCTTCAGTCTATGCCTTCACACCTGTAAGCTACATAAGCGCAGTTGTATCCGGCAGCATGGTACATCAGCAGCCGGAGATAAACTCAACATATTATGGTTGGCTGGAATCGCATGGATACAACATGTCTGCAGTCAAAAGCTGGCCATTTCCTAACGGTATAAACATAGGTTCATTGGCAGTAGCGTACAAAGTTCCTGCTTCACAGATAAAAGTTGGAGATGTCATAATCTACCATATAAATTATGAGGGGTTAAACGAAGATATTATACACAGGGTTGTAAATGAAACGGAGGTAAACGGCACATACTACTACACTACAAAAGGCGATGCAAATCCATTCTCTCTTCCATTTGAGTATAACATACCTTATAGCCATGTAGTCGGTAAGGTAGAATATGTTATCCCTTATTTAGGTTATCCAAAATACTTAATCTATTCTATTTCGCAGGATATGTAATCCAATAAGTATTTATCTTAATAAGATTTAAGGATTGTTTATGAAAAAAGTTATAATACTAACTGGGATGCCAGGCAGCGGGAAATCAACCGCTGCAATCGAATTTCAAAAACTAAACGTGCCTGTGATAGGTATGGGCGATGCGGTGAGGAAAGAAATGAGAAGACGGGGAATTGAGATAAACAACAGGTCAATACGCCTCTTCTCAAAAAAGATGACAAAAGAGCATGGAAACAAATACGTTATTGGCTTAGTCAAAAAAGAATTAATTGAAGTGTTTAAAAATACAAACATTGCAGTGCTCGATGGTTCAAGAAGAATGTCAGAGGTCGAAGAAGTTAAAAAAGAAGGCTACAAGCCGATAATCTTGGGCATAATAGCTGATAAGCAGGTAAGATTCAGAAGAATAGTTAAACGAAAAAACGAGAGCGATTTTTCGTCTTACAGCGAATTTGAATGGCGTGAGAAACTCGAATTGGGCTATGGAATCGCAGAAGTCATAGCATCAGCCGATTACTACATTGATAACATGAGCAGCAAGGGAAAATTTCTTAACGACATAAAAAAGTTTCTTTCTAAAGTCAAAGCTCTAAAATAAACCGGTCAGACAGCTCTAACAATCCATAGTTTGATTTTACATTACCGTCGTTTATCTCTAATTCTATCCTTTTTCCCCCAAGATTTAAGTCCTTTCTAGCTTTTATTTCATTTCGTTTCTTTATCGCCATTTCATTATTTGGAACATCAGGTTCTATGCCCATAACGTATCTCTCTGCTATGTAAGGTATCAATCCTATAGACCAGGCTTGCGATGGGCATCCTTTGGGGCTGCCATCTGGCTGAAAGATCTCATTTATTCTGGAAGAGCACTGTGCATTATCATTTTTTTCTTTAAGTATTGACAGCAGTTTTTTGCCAAGCTCGTTTTTTCCGTTTTCAAACGCAACGGCTGCGAACATTTCCGTTAGAAAAGGCCAGATGGCCCCTGTCTGGTAGCCGTTAAAATCAAATGTTCTGTCGTTCTTTGATACAGACAAAATACCGTATTCGGAAAGCATGTTGTCTTCTATGTTTTTTATTATCTTTTCCTTCTTGTCTTTGTCAACAACATCAAAGTACAGTGCGAATATCTGATTTGCGCTGTTTATGTCCTTGTCTTTTTGGTCCATTAAGTGGTCTTCTCTGAACATGCTGTTAAGGTTTTTCTTCAAAGTATCTGCCATCTCCTTTGCCGTTTGGTCCTTAAACAGCGAATAAAACGCATACATTGCTTTTGCCCAGATTGCTTGTATCTCAACTGAAAATTCTCTATTAATTGAATCCATCCAGGTTTCATTTCCTTTGTCATGTATGAACCCGTTTTCCATCCATCCACTGCATGTTTTCATTA
This sequence comes from Nanobdellota archaeon, assembly GCA_021799085.1. GTDB lineage: Archaea > Nanobdellota > Nanobdellia > Parvarchaeales > Parvarchaeaceae > Parvarchaeum. Next base: position 4,806 of record JAJZBD010000002.1, read on the forward strand.
TTTCCTCTTTTTTGTCAGCAATCAAATCAATCAATGAATTATCTGCAGTGTACTTGAAGTATTCATATAAGTCTATAAGGAAAAGGCCAAGAACATCCTTTGGATATAAACTGCCGTTCATTGTATTTGGTAATCCTTTATCATCTATTTTATATGCTATTTTTAACAGTAAATCCCTCACAAACGAAAAGTTGCCCATAGAGAGAAAGGAAGGCAAAACAATCAAAGTATCCCTCAGCCAAAACTCATTGAAATAAGGAAAGCCTGCATAAAATTCTTTGTCATTGAAGTTAGTGTATGAGTAAATGCTGTCTATCGAATCCATTACAAATCCCTTATCGATTACGTTTACATCGAATTTTTTGCTCTCACTTTTAATTATTTCACCGTATTCTTCTGCGTATTTTATCTTGTTTTTTATAAGTTTGTAAATTGAATCAAAGTCCATTTCCTTGCTGGAAAAGAGGATATCATAGGTTTCATTTGCTTTTAATTCACAGGTAATGTTTCCGGGCACATACTTGTTCTGTACTTCTCCTTTGTCTAAGTAATGCGTCAGCCCCATTTTTAAGGCGTATAACCCCGGGGAATGTATTCCATAGTATTCTTCTTTTTCAAACTTTCCATTGGAAAAGTAAACACATGCAGTTTTACCGTTGAATTCGGCCTTTATCCCGTTTTTTATATCCATTAAATTATATCTTTTCCCTTTTTCATAGTTTTCATCTCTTTTTCTTATGTTTATTCCGATTTCACAGGTTATTGTGGAATCAAAGCTCGGAGTTACAGAAACTAAAACAGAGTCATCGTAGCATTTAACTTCTTCTATCACCTTTCCATTTGAAGTTTCAAACAGCAGAGTTGAAAATTGCGAATTGTAAAATGAAAACTTTTTGAAGTTGGCCTCTGACAGGAATTCATCTCCAATTTTAAAGGCAAAGTAATCAAAATATTTCTGGCTTCCTTTCCATATGCCGCACCATTTAGAGCCGAACTCACCGTTATTGAATCTAAATAAAAACATCCCATTTTTGGACATCACATGAATGATAGGCTCCATATTTATCAGTGTTTTTCATAAAATTTATCCTTTTCAAAGGTTCAAAATGACAATAAATATCACAAATCTTAAAATAAGATGCTTTTTAGCAATATCTATGAAGATATTTGTAGGAACCTCGGGATGGAATTACAGCTGGAACAGTGAGAATACCCTAGATTGGTACATTAAGGATACAAATTTTAATGCAATAGAACTGAATTATAGTTTTTACAGATTTCCAACCATTAAGTCAGTACTTTCATGGAAAGCTTTTGGAAAGGGCATATCTTGGTCAGTTAAGATGAACCGCATAGTTACACATCGTTTAAGGCTAAACGAAAATTCATACAGATATGTGAAGGATTTCCTAGAAATATTCAGAAAATCAAAGCTTACTCTTGACAATATCCTTTTTCAGCTTCCGCCTTCAATGAGCATTAAAAACATTGACAGAATTGTTAAAATTGCAGACTTAGCTGGAAGAGATAGAGCGGTATTTGAGGCAAGGAACATAGCTTTTTTTGATGAAAACGTTTACAAATTACTTAGAAAAAAAGGAATAACGCTTGCAAGCATAGATTCACCGATCGGTAACTTTTACATTAAAACCACAGACAAGGTATATTTGAGGATGCATGGCAGAAAAACTTGGTATAGCTACAGATATTCTAGGAAACAGCTTATCAATGCACTTGAAAACATAGAAAAATTAAAACCAAAGTCAATGTACGTGTTTTTTAACAATACAGATATGTTTTATAACGCAAAAATGTTTGTTGATATTATAAATGAAAAGTATGGAAGTCTTTTACGTAACAAGCAATGATGGCAAGTTCCTTGAAGCAAGCGCAATGCTACCTGAATTAAAGAAATTGCCCTTAGAATTGGAGGAAATGCAGTCCCTAAACTCAATAGAAATAGCAAAACAGAAGGCATTGACTGCTATGAAGAAGACTGAAAAGAGGGATTTAATAGTAGATGACGTTTCTCTGTATTTAGAGGCACTTGATTACAAACTGCCGGGCCCACTTATAAAATGGTTCCTCTTATCCATAGGCAGCAATGGAATTGCGGATATTGCCGAGAGATTTAAGAAATATGGCGCTTTAGCAGTTTGTACACTGTGTTATGTTGATAGCCATGGAAAAACAAAGATATTTACCGGAAAAGTGAAGGGCAAAATAGTTAAGGCAGCAAACAATTCAAATAAAAGCTGGGACTATGTTTTTCTTCCGAGTGGAAATAAAAAAACATTCGCTGAAATGTCACTTCATGAAAAGAACCTTATAAGCCACAGAGGATTGGCAATAAAAAAACTAAAGAAATACCTAGGCATTTGAGTATTTCTTTAACGCTATCTTCATAGCATTTCTATACGAAACGAAGCCTATTATAACTACCACAAAAATGACTATAAAGAAGCCTATACCTAAATCATGCAGGTTATGGATTTGTAAGGGAGTTATAACCCCGAAGGTAAGTATCTGCGGAAATATGATTATGCTTACGCCCGCTATGACGAATGCCAAGCCACCGTAAAGTAGCACACTAGAAGATATGTACCTTGCGATGAACTGCAGTCCTTTCATACTTATCTTTTTTATCTTCCTTATCCAAGTTCCGAACAAAGCCCCAAAAGTAAATTGCATGGTCATTGTTCCCAATCCAAACATCAATCCAGGAAGGAATGCAACATATGCATTTGGCATATTGGGTACAAATATAAAGTAAATGATCAATGCAAATGCTCCGAATCCAAAACCAGCTATGAGACCATGAATAAATGCCATCCATGTTTTCACATCCTTTTTGTAAAAATCAGTATCTTTGTGCCTAAACTTTTTCTTTAATTTTTCGCTTATCCACTCATTAACTTCTACATGCGGGTAAAAACTTCCATATTTTACGTAGTGTCCAGCGATATACATTACTGACCCAACTATTGAATATACTATTCCAAAGAAAAGCGGAGAGGAAATGAAGTCCTTAAAGGCATACAATCCGAATGCAAAAACAAAGAATATTATCTCAGACATCAATGCCCTTTGCAGAGTAAACCCTGCAGAAAATATTGCACCAACCTCTGCACCTTTTTTAGTGCTTCCACTACCAACGGCATATGAAAAGGTTATCGGCCAAGTATGCTCATCCGGCGTTATACCATGTACTATTCCTAGCAAATAGGACAGGAGCAGTGTGATATAAACACCCTCATATACAGGATTAAATAAATTTATTGCCATTTATAATAAAGAATTTAGCCTATGCTTTAACTTACCTCATTTATCTAGTAACTTTTTTTCTATTTAAATCTTTCTTTGATTTATGGTATTTCTGTAGCTGTATAATTATTATTTTAACTATGAAATTTCATAATAATTAATGATAAAAGGGATTGCTTCTGATTTAGATGGAACTTTGATAGATACGGCAAAACTGCTTGCAGAGGCCTGGGAAGAAGCCTTTAAGTCAGAAGGTATAGATGTAGGCTATAGTGAGCTTTACAAAAATACAAAAGGGATATCATCTAAAGACATAATCCGCAAGTACAAAAAAGAAAGCAGTCCAGAGGATCTAAGCAGGATAAAAGAAAAAAGAAAATCAAATTTTATAAAGCTTGTAGATCAAGGCAGTCAACTTCTTTATCCTGAAACCCTTAAGGTTATAAATGAAATAAGGAGCAGAAACATAAAATTTGCTATTTCTACCGGCATGTCAAAGGACCTTCTTGGTAGAGTATTAAAGTTATCAGGACTAGACAATATGGTAGATGCAGTTGTAAGTTCTGATGACGTTAAAAATGGAAAGCCCGAACCGGACATTTTCTTAGAAGCCTTTAAGAGAATAAATGTAGATCCCAAAGACGGCATGGTGGTTGGAGACAGTGAAAATGACATTATGCCGGGAAAGAAGATAGGGTCTTTTACGGTCTTTATATCAAGAGAAGGCAATAAGTCTAGTATGGCAGATGCAAACATAACTAATTTAGAGGAGCTTCTGAGGTTTTTGTAACATGGAAAAGGCCATCTCAGTAAAGAATCTTTACAAGAGGTTTGGAAAGACAGTTGCATTGGATGATATATCCTTTACTTCAAAGGAAGGTGTTAACATAATTCTTGGTCCGAATGGTGCGGGGAAAAGTACATTTTTGAGGTGCGTTATAGGGCTTTACAGGCCAAGCAGCGGTTCTGTTCTAGTGTATGGAAAAAGGCCCTATTTTGATGATGAAATCAGAGACAGAATGGCTCTTCTTTCGGACAATTATGCACTTTATGACTTTTTAACGGTAAAGCAAAACCTCAGGTTCTTGGGTAATCTTTACAAGCTCAGTGACAGTGAAATCTACGAAAAGAGCAAGAAGATACTGAAAGAGATGGATGCTATAAAGTTTTTCGACAGAAAAGTCGTGGAATTAAGCAGGGGAACCAAGCAGAAGATAGCATTCTGCAGAGCGATGCTCAATGACCCTGACGTTCTACTGCTTGATGAGCCCACTGCGTTTCTCGATGCCAGTTCCTCCGAATGGATAAGGAGTTTTATCTTGGATTACGGTAGAAAGAAAAAGACAATACTTTTTGTAACGCAGAAACTAGATGAGGTTTCAAGGTTCAATTCAAGGCTTATCATAATGAGAGAAGGCAAGATCGTAGAAGATACTACAACATACAATATATATAATGAAATTATGAAGTCCTCTAGTATTTTAGTAAGATTTGCAAGGCCCGTTGCTGTTTCCATGCTTAAAAAGATAGGGTATAAATTCGATTCGATGGAAAGCAAAGAGGTGAGCAGCGCAAAGTTTTACATAAACAGCTACAAGGATGTAAATCTTTTGATAAGCAAACTAATAAAGAACAAGGCCTTTGTGCTTGGCGTAGACTACATAGAACCATTGGTAGAGAGGATATCAAAGGGCGGTTAACATGAAACTAAACAAAGTATACCAAGTGACATGGAAGGACATAAAGGAAACATTTAGCAGCATATTGATTTTTGGACCAATGTTCGGCATACCATTGGCTTTTGCAATCATTCTTCCTGTTTTATCATTGTATATAGCTGTTCATGAGGCACCAAGCATTGCCGCAGCGATAAAAATACCAAACATAAGCGCAGCCTTGCCTGCATTCAAAAGCATAGCATTCATGGATTACTTCTCAATAAATATATTGGGGCCAATAACGATGACAATGCCAATAATAACTTCAGCAGTGATAGCAGCAGACAGCTTTGCCGGAGAAAAAGAAAGGAAAACAGCGGAATCCCTTCTTTCGACTCCACTAAGTAAGACAGAGCTTTTGCTTGGAAAGATCTTTGCTTCTTTCCTGCCAGCAGTCATAATGGCGGTTATAGCGTTTGCCCTTTACGGCTCAATTGTGAATTATCTATCTTTCCAGCAATTCCACCTTTTCATCCTTCCGACTCTGCCATGGCTGCTTATGCTAGCAGCAGTGCCTTTCCTTGCCCTTGCCCCAATATCTATAGTAGTCTTGATATCCTCGCATGTTAAGGGAGTTAAGGAAGCTCAGCAGCTCACTTCTCTTTTAGTGCTTCCACTGCTAGTTTTGCCGTTTGCTTCCTTATTAGGCTTAGCATCATTATCTGTTTCTTTTATGCTTTACTTAATTCTCTTCTTAGCTATATTTGATTTCGTCCTTTTCTATGTAAGCCTGGCAGTTTTCCACAGAGAATCACTTATAAGTTGAGGTATAGTGCAATTTTAATATTAAAAGAATGTAAATTATTTATGAAGGCAATATTCACCGATGTAAGCGATTTTGAATATCCCATAATTTCAAGATTTGCAGAAGATAACAAGGATTTAATAGTTGAGATACATAAGGAAAGCGTAGATAAACTGCAGGATAAAGACTTTGATGCCGATATTCTCTCAGTTTTCATAAATTCAAAGGTTTCAAGCGAGGTAATATCAAAATTTGCAAAGCTTAGGTTCATATTTACCCGTTCCACAGGCTTTGACCACATTGATCTAAAGGCATGCAAAGAAAAGGGAATAACGGTGTGCAATGTTCCCGATTATGGAAGTGAGACTGTTGCGGAATTTACCTTTTTTCTCATACTTTCTTTATTTAGGAAGATAAACTTTTCAAATAACAGTGGTGTAAAATTTTCAAGGGGAAAAGAGCTTTACGGCAAAACTATAGGCATAATCGGGGCAGGCAAGATAGGGAGCAATGTAGGAAGGATAGCAAAGTCGTTTGAAATGAACACTATATATTATAACAGAAGTAAAAGTGACTACCTCGAAGGTCTAGGTGCCAAAAAAGTAGAGCTTGATGATTTGCTGAAAAATTCGGATGTAGTTACTGTACATGTTCCGTTAAATGAAGGAACTTTCCACCTAATAAACAAAGAAAACATAAAATTGATGAAAAAAGATGCAGTTATAATTAATACTGCGAGAGGAGCAATCCTAGATACAGATGCAGTTATAGATGCATTGGACTCAAAAAGAATAGGGGGAGTGGCTCTTGATGTAATTGAAGGTGAGGAATTTTCAGGCAGGGAAATGGAAATCATAAGAAAGAAGGAAAACTACGATGTGCTTAAAAACGTGCTGGAAAGAAGCATGCTTAGAAACTTTGAAAATGCTATACTTACACCGCATATAGCATACGATACTGAAGAAGCACTATCAAGGATAGTTATATCCACATGCAGTAACATATTAAAAGCATATAATGGGTTAGATGTCAGTGACATTGTTGCATAAAATGGAAAAATGGTTTGTAAATAAAAACGTGCTTTACCTTTCCCTTTCGGCTTTCTTTGCCGATGCGGGTTATCAGGCAGTAATAGCTCTATTTCCTGTTTTCTTAGTGATTTTCTTGAAGGCTCCTGTTTATTATTTGGGCGTAATCTACGCTTTACAGTATGGAATAGGCGCAATATTTGCCTATATTGGTGGCGTGCTTGCAGATAGATACAGCAAGAAGAAAGTAGCTATAATAGGAAATTCATTGATTCCTATACTGTCATTTCTGGGTGTAGCAGCAAGCCTGCTGTTATCTCCTTTGCTTTTCCTTATAGGTTGGTGGGCTAGGGATTCAAGAAGCCCAGCAAGAAGGGCACTGGTCTCTTTAGCATCAGATGAAAAGCACAGGAAAAGGGCCTTTGGAGTTTTGCATGCCTTGGATTTGGGTGGTGGGGCAGTTGGCATAATCTATCTTATAATGCTTCTTTACTTCGGTGTGGCATACAGTATATTGTTTTTGGTAACGATTATTCCATTGGTTATATCAACGCTTTTTATAGTAAAATCGAACGTTAAAGAAAGCTTAAAAGCAGTTTCAAATAAGCTGGTAAGCAGCAGGAAAAAGGCCATAAACAAGCAAACAATGCTCGGCGTATTTATTGCAACCTCTTTGTTTGGTTTCAGTTACTATAGTTTGGGTTATCCTATTCTAACAATTGCGCAGAGCTCAACTGACATACTGGGCGTTTTTTCATACCTTGTATTCCTTTTGATATCCGCATTTGCCGGCTATTACCTTGGAAGCAGGGCAGGTAAACTGAAGATAGTAAGCTCGCTTTCTATTCTTGGATACGCGCTTGCAGGTATAGGCTCATTGCTGATAGGTGTTTTCTACATTTTCAGCTTAAACATAGTTATAGCATATCTAGGAGTAATGGTTCTGGGATTTGCAGTCGGAGCGATAGAAACATTTGAACCGACTATAATATCATTCACCTCCGCAAAGGAAAAAAGTGCAAAAAGCTTCGGCTACCTCTCATCATCAAGAAGCATAGGTCTGTTTACCGGTAATCTTCTAATGGGTATTCTCTATTTCTTCAGCCCATTCTATTCATATGTTTATGCATTTGCAGTTTCAATGGCAGCTGCATTGATAGTCTATGTATTTGGAAGAAAACTGGCTTTAAATTAAAATAAGACTTAAATTTAACTGTTACATTAATAACACGTGGCCAATCTTATATTTTGGGGCGCTTTGGGCATAATTATAATAATAATTCTTTACTACTTTGATTTTCCTTGGATTGTAGGAACCTATATAGTCTCATATTCCTCTGTAAACAATTTCTGTCCATCAATTTCCAGAGGCATACCTGTTGGGATAGCAAGCTACGGTCCTTTCTCTACATTTTCACAGGTAACTGGGTATGCAAATATTTCAAGCATAAGTGTAAGCGGCGCAAGTTTGCAGCTTAACAATGCATTGCAGGTAGATTTTTATGGGGGACAGCAGATAAACTACTGGGTACAGAACGTTTTGGTTATAAGCCCAAAGGGATACTACTTCGTTGATAATGTGTGGAGCCTTTTTCCGGTTCAAGAGGGTGTGTTACCCCAAAGCATAGTCGGCAATGGGGGAGTTTCCACCTATAATAGCTTGTATTACTATGTGTTTTCAACCAATAGAATAACTTCTTCGGAAACACCTATACGAGTAGCTTTGATGGTAAATACCTCCCTAAATGGCCAACAAGATCCTGTGATATATTTTAGTTATGCAGTTTTAAATTCACAGAATCAAGTAATAGAAAAACATACTTATGACAAGGTTACTATAAAAGCCCCTGCTGTTATGTCCTATTTTATAAGGACACCTAACAAAGGGCCACCATTTGAGGAATATGCCAGTCAGGATTACTACCTCTACTTCGATTCCGAGCTTGTTTTTGGAGGACCTGGAGATGGCAGCTCGGCTACCTTTAATTCATTAAATGCCAGCTTGCTGCTTGCCGGTGGATCAGGAAACAAGTTGAATGCCTTCTCTTCGCTGTGTACTTATGGCTGGAATACTGCCGAAAGTTCAACCAATTTGCACGTTAGCCTTTTTAATGGGATCCCTACAGTCTATGTGGGAAGCATAAATAAGAGCTTATTGACAACAAATCTGCAGAAGCAGGTAACGAATGTTTTTAGCTGAATAATCAGAAAACTGTACATAAATATGAGCGGATAATACTTATTGTCCTGATAAAAGTTCAGCCGCAGAATCGAAGTCACTCATCTTCAATGGCATTACAGTGAAAGAAGCTCGCTTATCATTTTTGGTATATGGAATCAACTGTTAAAATAGCTTATTTTTTCTTCTTAACAGCTTTCTTTTTTGATTTATTTGCTTTTTTCTTTGTTGATTTTGCAGTACCGGGTGGCTCCTGCTCTTTTGCAAGATTCATAAGATTGTTTATGGAACTAAACAAAACATCTAAGTTCTTTCTTATTTTATCATTCATTGAATCAATTGCTTCATGTGCGGCCATTGACATGTCTTCATGCTCCTGTCTTGAAATCTCACCGTGATTGTACCTTAAATTATAATCCTTAAGCTTGGCCATTTCATTTTCTATTTCATCTTCCAAGGCCTTTACGGCGACCGCCGACTCTCTAGCTTGCACCAAATCAGCGTTTACTTCATGCAATTCAATCTTTTTCATATTAAATGTATCAGATTTATACTTAAATAGCTTTTGTTTTGCTTAGATGGCAGATATCCGCATCTTAGCTTTTAGATAAGAATTAGGTTTACAGTTAAAAAGAGGTTTTATAGCAAATAAAATTATAAGCCCACATTAATTAATGATATTATGTTTGAGGTAGAAGCAAGAGGAGAATTAACCGTTAGCACCGATGAAATTATCAAAAGGTTTAGAAAATTAAATGCCAACTTCCTTGGGAAAACAAGGAGGTTTTCATTAATTTATCTTAGAAATAAAAGCGCAGACAAAAATGATCCAATTGATCTTCGTATAAGAGTTACAAACGGCGAATCAGAGATAGTACTGAAATACGGAAAATGGGGAGCGTTTGACAATAGAGAAGAAGTAGCCGTTCCTATAGATACTAAGGATTTTTCGGATACCGTAGAAATGCTAAAGCTGCTTGGTTGGGCACATGGGATAATAAACGTTAATGATAGATATAAATTCAGATATAAAGGGATAGAATTTGTGTTTGTAGACAATGGAATTGCAACCTATTTTGAGGCCGAGAGGCTTATAAAAAGCAGAAGCAAAATAGAAAAGGAACGCAATTATATAACAAGAATATGCAATGAACTGGGTATGAAGCCTTTCAATGATGATGAATTTTACAGCCTTATAGATAAAATAAACGGTGCTGCAGATAGACAGTTCAATTTAGACAACGAAAAATTCAAGGATATACAGAATAAGTTCAAGCAATATTTTTATGCTTCTAAGGGGAAAAAAGAAACAAAGGTAAAAATCACTAGCTAATATGAAAGTTTATAAAGGAGTAAGTTGGATAGCAGATAAGTTAAGTGTAGCTCCTTCTGAAAAAGATGCAAAATGGATGCATCACAGAAAAGAGGAGGTCTGGCTTTCTTCTGTTTTTAGGAAACGCTACCCGTTATCTACTAAAGCTATTTTTAAAGGAAAAAGAGACATTAAAGTCAAGAACAACAAAAATGTGATAATTGCTACACATCCAAGACCATATGAACAATGGATATATGACTGTTTAAAAGTCGACATAGCTATTGTATGTAGACGAAATGAAATAAAGGCAGCTGAGAAAAGATTTCAATCAGAAAAATCGGCCGCATTAAAAAGAAAGTCTAACTTGAGTAAGATGCTTAGCCTTTTTTCTCCATCTCTTGCAATTATGCATAAAAAAGGAATCATAGACGTAGTGATAGGCCGCGGATCTTATTTTGATGTTAATGGATACCCTTCTGAGAAAGACGATATAGATCTTATACTTTTGAAGGAAGAAAAGCCAAACTATGCTGGCTCATACAAAATTATTAATGAAAAAATTACGGAATTTATTTCCGATTCTAAGGGCGATTTTGGGGTAAACCTTATAAGTTTCGATGAAAAGACAATAAAGAAACCATTAAATAAACACGCGCCAACGTTCAGTTTGATATTGATTATGAAAGGTTATAACGGGTTAGGTACCCTTTATGAAAGATATGTGCTTGAAAAGGGCGTTCCAGTAAAAATTCCCGGATTAAAGGTTAATGATGCCAAAAGAATAACAAGAAAATTTGCCTCAAATCTTAATAAGGACACAAGAGAAATGCAATTAAGAGAGAATAAGCTTACTGTTTTTCCTAAAAATACAAATAATAGTTAATTGTCATTATAAATAGAAATTTTATGTCATAGCCTTAAAATCATTTTGACTTCCTTTTTGTTCTTATTTGTTACCTTAAAACCAGCATTTTTATACATTCGAAGACTTCTTTTGTTATAAGTGGCTATTCCAGAAACCTTTAGTTCCTTCCAATGATAGTGTTTTGCTTTCTTCATTAAAAGTCTCAATGCCTGGGATCCGATTCCTTTGCCCCAATATTCTGGGATTCCTATTGTTATGGGCGTACTTGTTCTCGTGAAGCTCGCATCTCCTATGGAAAGCCATTTGTTACCTGATAATATCTCTATTATATACATGTGCCCGTTTTTTGTTATGGAATCGTGCATTTTTTCTATTACCTTTTGATGGCCGTCTTTTGTTATTGAATTATACATTTTTGTTATAATCTTTTCATTGTAAGGAGTAGTATGCCCTTCAGAGTAATAAAGGACCTTTTTGTTGCTATACCATTTAAGCATTTTAGACATATCCCTTTTAAGATTTATAGGCCTAAGTTTTACATTATATCTGTAAATGTTCTTTTTGCTGGTCATAATATTTATAAAATTAATAGTATTATTGCTATAAAAAAGAGTAAATATCGAATTAAAGGCAATGCTAAACTAAGGGAATTTTTCTGCATATTTAATTTTTTATAAATACTTATAAATTTGTGTTGTATACTTTATTTATGAAATTTTATCTTTCATCATCATATTGGGTTGGAGATTCCGTTGTAAAAATTCGTAAGATAGCACCTAAAAACAAAAAGACTGGGTTAATACTAAATGCGCTAGACCATACAAGCGTAGATGAAGAAAAAGTAGAACAAAAAATTAAAACATTAAAATTGGAGGGACTTCAACCGGAAATTCTAGACCTTAAAATGTATTTTGGTAAACAAAAAGAATTAGAAAAGCGGCTCTCTAAATTAGGTGTAGTTTGGGTGAACGGCGGTAATGTATTTGTATTGAGACAAGCAATGAGACTTAGCGGTTTCGACAAAATTTTCAATACTTTGCTTAAAAGAAAGGATTTTTTATATGGGGGATATAGCGCAGGAATCTGCGTTTTAGCAAAGGATATGCATGGCTTGGAAGTAATGGATGATCCAACGCAAAGGCCATATGGCAAGAAATATAAGGTAATTTGGGAAGGCTTAGGTTTTCTTGATTATATGATTCTACCGCATTATAAATCGGAACACCCAGAAAGTAAACTTGCTACTAAAGCAGTCCAGTATTTTATAGACCATAAGTTGCTATTTAAAGCACTAAAAGACGGGGAAGTAATTATCATCGACTGAAAATCAGCATCAGTGAAGAGGCATATTATAAACATATTAAGCTTAATTATGTAGATTATCAATAAATTTCTTGGTGTTCTAAAAAAGCAGAAGAATATTAAACTTGGGCCCGAAGGGATTTGAACCCCCAACCATCAGATTAGAAGTCTGCCGCTCTGTCCAAGTTGAGCTACGGGCCCTTTAACAAAAGATATGGCTAGTATATATTAAAAGGTTTTATTTTTTATTGTAATAAATTTTGAGTGCGTCATTTATTATATATTGGTGGTCAAATGCAAGTTCAGGTAGTTTATTTATATTCCACCACTTTGCTTCCTTTGCGTCATCTCCCCCTTTTTCCGTGCCGGAGATATCCTTTAACAGGTAAGTTATTGATACTACATGTTTTCTAGGGTCTCTTTTCGGGTCAGAATAAACACCAACTAACTGACTAATTTTTGCCTCTAAACCAGTTTCTTCTTTAACCTCTCTTAAAACAGCATCTTCTGTTCTTTCCCCATATTCAACAAATCCGCCAGGCATGGCCCATTTGTCCTTGTATGGATCATTTTTCCTCTTTATGAGAAGAATCTGGTTGTCTTTTATTATAACACCGTCAACTGCTAATGAAGGGCTTTTGTATTCCATTAATTATTTGGGCTTTTTCGACTATTATATTTATCTTTTTCTTTATAGCCCCTTTTTGAAGCAATCGCTGCACACTGCATACAATTTTCCGTTCTTTTTGCGGTAATTCCCTTTTATTTTGCCCAAGAAAGTTGTTTCTATCTCCTTTCCGCAGATACTGCATTTCATACCTTTATGCCAAACCTCCTAAGCAAACCAGAAAACTGCCTGTTATTAGACATTTTCATAACGGTTTTCATCTTTCTGTACTGCTCTAAAAGTTCCCTTACCAGTTCTTCAGATGTACCGCTTCCTTTGGCTATCCTGTTTATCCTTGATGCATCAATGACCTTTGGATTTTCCAGCTCTTCCTTTGTCATTGAATCCATTAATGTTATGAATTTTCCGATGTTTTCTTCCTGTCTTTCCAGCAGTTCTTTTGTTTTGCCGGATGAAGGAACTCCTGGCATCATCTCCGCTATTTTCTGTGGAGAGCCTATCTTTTTTGCAGAGGAGTACTGCTCATAAACGTCCATTAAGTTAAACTCTCCCTTTATAACGCGCTTTGCGCTCTCCTCGTTTACTTGTATGTTTTCTTCCTTTGCCTTTTCAAGCAGGGATTCTAAGCCTTCTAATCCAAGGAGCTTGGATACGAATTTTTTGGGGTCAAATTCTTCAAAATCATTTATTTTTTCTCCAGTTCCTATGAAAGTTACCTTTGCACCGCTTATGTAAGCTGCAGTCAGTGCTCCGCCGCCGTTTGCCGTACCATCAGTTTTTGTAAGTATTATGTTGTTTATGTCCAGTAATTCATGGAAGCCTTTTACTTGTATAGCTGCGTTTTGTCCTAAATCTGCAGGTATAACCAAAGTTACGTTGTTTGGTTTCAGCGTTTCCTTAACTGCTTTTATCTCCTTTACAAGCTCATTATCTAGTATGTCTCTGCCTGCGCTGTCTGCAATCACAACATCAAAGTTCTTAAAAGAGCCCATTGCACCTTTTATGGCTTTGACAGGATCTGTACCGCCGCCCATTATCTTTACGTTTATCTGTTTTGAAAGCTGTTCCAGCTGCTGGTAAGCAGCAGGCCTAAATGTATCCAATCCTAAAAGTAAAACCCTGTAACCTCTCTTTTTGTAGTAATTTGCAAGCTTTGCAGCCGTCGTAGTTTTACCTGAACCAAACAATCCGACAAGCAGTATCTTAAATGGTACGCTGTCTATGTTTATCTTGGTTTCATCGTTTCCGACTATTTCTACAAGGTCATTGTATATTACGTCTATTACCTTTTCTCTTGTTACTAAGCCTTTGCCTTTATTTGATTTTATGTCTTCCCTAATTTTTTTCATCAGCTTTTCTACAGTGTTCTTGTCTACATCTCCCTCTGTTAAAGCAGTCTGAATATCTGTAAGAACTTCTTCTATTTTTTCATTTCCAGTAGAATTAAGGAGCTTCTTTATTCCTTCCTTCAATCTGTTAGATAAACCTTCAAATGCCATTTACTATTATTTATAGGACTGACTAAATATATAGAATACGTTCACTGGTTTTTATTTCTTTTTACTGTTATTGGTAGAACGTCTTTTTCCAGTTCCCTCTTTGCCACTTCTATGTATGTATCCTCTTTCTTGTTTACTTTTACAAGAGGTGGTGCGCCCATAGAAAGCTGAAGGGCCCTTGCGCCTACTAATCTGGCCTTCTCAAACTTATTGTATTCTTCCATTTTAATTATTTATATTCTCCATCAACGTTTTAAACCTTTCTTCTCTCAATTCAATGGCTTTTCCGACGCAGAAATCTATCTCTTCAGGTGTGAAGAATCCATCTCCCCCTTTTTGCAGAGAGTTTATCTTTTCGCTTACTCCTATGGTAAACCTTGCGTCAGCTGCTTTTTCTTCTTCTGCAGTTGGATCAAAGAATATTACCCCGTTTATTTTTGCAAACGTATGGCTTATCGCCAGTTTAGACCTATCTAATGGCAATTTTAATGCCTCTTCTTTTCCTTCTACCTTGTATTTAGCGTTTAAAAGCGCTCTTAAGGCTGCTATGTTACCGGCATCGAATAAGTTACCTTCATTGTTGAGGCAGACTATGTCTACATAAACAAAGGAAACTGTTTTTCCTTCTTCTATTACTAATTTGGTAAGGTCAATGAGATTTGATTCCCTTATTCCTCTGTCGGTAACTCTTCCGACTTCTATAGAATAATTTATCCTGTCATCGTTGTAATTAGATGCCAGTTCAGATGCCTCAAAATTTACCACTAAAGCACCTTCATTAGGCCTGTCAGGAAAAGGCGTTCCATTTAGCACCTTTACACCAGCTATGACTTTGGTCCCGCCCAACTCAACATAAGCAGAACCATCAGAGTGGTTTATTACGTTGTCCTTTATTGTTATTTTTCTTCCTTCGAATTCACTTCTTTGATCCAGTCTTATTTTTCTTTCAGCTAGTTCACGCATGTAATTATAGTTCTCAAGTGTCATAATTTCCTCATCTCTTCCACTATCTCTTTCATCTTTTCCTTAAGCTCATTGCTTATTTCCCCCTTTTTGCTGAGCCTTTCAAGCCTGTCTTCATTCTGTACCTTTACTTCGTTTTCTTCTTTTTTGGCGGTTATGTCAAAAGTTATAAGTTTTGCAAACTTAGGAAAGATTTCAGGCTTCACTATAAGCATCCTTTCCTTTTCACCGTTTCTTAGTATCTCAACGTATTCAAGGTCTTTTTCAATTGTATAGGTCCTGTCACCCCATTCGCTTCTGCTGCTTATTGTAAGTCTTTGCACTTCATTGTCCTTTATTTCCAAGTCGGAAACTATCCCATCTATCTTGAATGAAGTTCCGTTAAGTCTTGTGAATGCAAGCCTATAAAGCTTGTCCTTTACTGGGCCATATCTCAAAAGCACTTCATTTATCTTTTCGTCTAGTTCCTTGTCTGAATACTTATCCAGAAGGTTCTCTGCGAAATCAGTAAGTATGGTGTAACCTGCAGATTTCAGCTTGTGGTGGTTCATTATTGTGGGCATAACCTCCTTTCTTATCTTGTCAAGCTCATTTTTGTCGGTTTTATCAAATAGTATGAAGTATTTGTTCATTCCTTCGTAGATTATGCTTGGCTCAGTGCAGTTGTTGAATTTTTCGTTTATTTCAGCCTCTTTTTTCTGCAGTTCATCTAATTCCTGCTTAAGCACTTCCTCATCTTTGTCTTCTGCACCTTGTACCCATAAAATTCCCCATTCCTTTAGATTAAGGCCTTTTGCTATGTCGTATAGTTTTGTTTTTCCCTCGTTAGAATGTATCCCTTTGCTCATCTTTGTAAAGCCGTTCTTTATGATTATTATGTTGTCCCCAAATATCCTTAATTGAGTGGAAAGCATTATCTTCCCGTCATAGGTTCCTTTTGACTGAACAAGTATCTTTGCACCTGGCTTAACGTATCCCCAAAAACTTTTAAGGTCAAGCACTCCTTCTTCATCGTCAGGAAGCGATATAACTATTGATTTTGCCTTTTGATCTGTATTCTTTATTATACCGCAGTATATCTTACCTATCTCTTCTTTGTAAAAAACGCTCATTTTAAGTCTGTTTTTTAGCAGTTCAACAATACTTTCGCTGCCGTTTCCGTATATGTAAACTCCTTCCTTCGTTTCAGTGTCCTCTATTATTACATCAGGTTTGCTTTCATCTCCTATGTTTAACGCCTTCTTGATGGCTTCAGCAGCCTGCGTTACTTCTATTTTTTCATCCAGCAGTAACTTTGTTATAGCTGTGGAGTAAATACCTCTAACTTTTACTTTCATTTAAAAACCTCCTTTTCAGAGCGGCTTTTTCAAGCTCATAAATTTCCATTGCGCCCTTTTTACCAACTTCTATTACCTTTTTAAGTTCTTCTCTTGTGACTTTTCCATCAAGTTGAAGAAGAACTATTTCATCTTTAGATGGAAGAATGCCTATTGGAACATCGGTAGCTCCACCCTCATGGAAATCCTCTTCTTCTTTAGTAAGATCCAAGCATATGCTGTCTCCTATTTTGCCCGCTGCCACTGCCGCAACTAAATCTCTCATAGGTAAACCTGCATCTGCACATGCCATTGAAGCAGCTGTTAAGCTTGCACACCTTGTTCCAGCATCTGCCTGCGTAATGTATATCCTAACGTTTACCATCGCCCTAGGCATATCCTCAAGGATTACTGCCCTGTTTAATGCGTTGGTTATAACTTGACTTATCTCTATGTCTCTTCTGTCCATTCCTGGTTTTGCCCGGTCAGGTACTGAAAAAGGAAGCATGTCGTATTTGCATACTATTATGCCTTTGTTTACTTTTTCTATGTGTCTTGGTTTTACTTCTTCTGGACCGTAAACCGCTGCAATTGCTTCAGTATTGCCTATTTTGAATCTGGCACTACCCTTTGCATTTGGTATTATACCTGTCTCTGCTTCCATTGGCCTTAGTTCATCAAATTTTCTCTTATCAAATCTTTCCTCGTACATCTTCAAGTAACCTCCCGACCTTTTCTGTAAGGTCTGAATCCACATAATGCTCGTCTATGAATTTTATTGCGGATAATGCAGCGGCTCTGTTTTTGTCTTCTCCATCTACCCACACTATTCCGTTTTGTCCAACGACTATGTCGCATTTTGTTTGATCCTTAATCATATTTATCATTGCTCCTTCTTTTCCTATTAACCTAGGTAATTTAACTGGGTCTATCTTGCTGACCATTTTTGATTCTAGTTTTCCATATCTCGTTCCACGCATTGAAATGTCAGCGGCATTGTTTGGATATACCCTGAAAACTCTCGCATAAACTAGATCCCCTATATCTATGTATCTGTCAAGCTCACCTTCCTCTGCTCTGAAGTTGACATCCCTTAAATCCAATCTTGTGTAAAATGGTGCGTTTATATCAACAACCCAGTACTTTGCAGATACCTCTGTGACTTCTCCGACTATATCATCCCCTTCTTTTGGATAGTAATTCCCGGCAAGAGGGTTTACGCTTATCCCTCTATCAGAAATTTGTACCATCCCCAAGAACTTGGAGTATACCTTTTCATTTTCCTCATATGTGCCGTTTCTTCCGTTTCTTTCATCGGAAAGAAGTTCTCCCGGCGTTACTATGTCAAAATTCTTTACGCTTATCATATCTTCCTTATATTTATGCTGCCATGTGTTATGCTTTTAAGCTTGCTTAGCAGCTCATTTTCATTTCCTGCCTTAACTGAAAAATTCACAACTAGTGAATTATCGTTTCTTGTACTATCTTTTATGTTCGTCAACCTTTTTAAATATAACATTGCGTCGTTTCCGTACTGTATTGGTATCTCTACAGAGTAATTGAACTCTCCTAATTTTATGGGCAGAATCTTTTTCAGCTTAAGCAACACTTCATCAAACTGTTCTTTTTCTGGCTTGTTTATGTCAAAATTGTGATGAACCTGCTGCATTGCAATCTCTATTCTCTGCCTAGGTATGGGCAAATTGGTGTTTAAGTCTATGGCCATACTTGCTATCCTGTCTATTATCCTTTTTTTAAGCATCTCAGCCTTTTTCTGTTTGTAAGCCGTGCTCAATTGCACTTCTCCCTCCTTTATTATTTTCAGGGCTAATTTTCTTATGTCATCAGTTCCAAGTTCTTTCTGCAGGTTTCCTGCGACTTCTCCCTTTTTGATGTCCTTGAAAACTTTGTCCACAAGAAGTGCAGAATCTATGTCATTGCTTCTTCCTTCCTTGATATCCATGGCTTTTTCGCAGTCCACTTCTATCTCGTACCGTTTGCCGTTCTTTTCTAACTTGGCAGTTACTCTATCTACCATGAATTATTTTATATACTTGGATATCTCTTCTTTGCTGAGTTTTCTAAAGCCGTCTTTGTCTATCACAGCTATCTCAAATCTTTCCGGAGAATTCTTACTTTCGTCCGATTTGATTGCTTTCATTCCAAGATCTATCAGTGATTCAGCATCCATATCCATTTTGTATTCTTTTTCAAGTGTTTTGTTTATCGTTTCCGAGTTTCCGCCTATCGCTATCGCTCTGTACTGGAAAAACGTTCCGCTAGGATCAAGCATGTATAAGTATGTTTTGCCGTCTTTAAGCCCTCCGAAAAGGATGCTTACTCCGAATGGTCTTGCGCCGCCGTACTGTGTAAGGGCCTGCATTTCAGCGCTAATCCCTTTTACTATCAGCAGTATATCCGCAGGTTGGTTATAAGTCATCTTGTATTCCTGTGCACTGTTTTGTGCCTTGTCTATTAACGTTCTGCCGTCAGCTATCATTCCTGATATCGCTGCAGCCATGTGCAAATCTATTTGGAATATCTTTTCTATGCTTTCTGGTATTATTAACTTTTCAAGCTCATGCGCCTTTCTGTCAGCAACAAAAACTATGCATTCTTTTCCTGCCAAACCAACAGCTGCAAAACCCTGCGAAACTGTTCTTTTAGCGTATTCTACCTGCAAAATTCTTCCATCTGGGTTGAAGAGTGTTATCGCCCTATCATATCCCATTAAATCCCCTGGTGGTTCCATTGTTTTCCTCCTAAAATTTAAAAGATTTTATCTTTTTTATATTTCCACTATTCATTATTGTAAGCAAGTTTGATTTATAAAACTTACTAATCAATGAAAGGGAAAATATGACCCTGTATTTATATTCATTGTTTACTGCTATTACTCCCACTGTTTTGTTATCCTCAGTTCTTGTAAGGTCCTTTATTACCCTAAAGTTTGACCTTATTGCAAGGAAAGGCTCTAGTTTATTCAATGTAGAATATAGCTGTTTTTCAAAATCCTCTGGATTTGAAACACCTTCTAATTCAACCAGAAAATACCTTTTTTTATACCGCATGCTTTATCCTTTATCGAATACTCTTATTGCATAAACAACTAGAAAAGAAGCTAGTATGCCAAGAAAAGTGAGCATTGGTATACCTACTATAACTCCAAATACGCTGTCTATCCAGCTGTAAAGCAGTGAAACGAGGCCTATGAATAATACTATGCCTACTATTACTTCTTCTACTACCTTTTCCCAGCCCTGTTTCTTTATCTCTTTGTAATCCATAGTTTAATCACTAAATTAAAATATATAAACTTAACCTATTAAAATAGCACAGACTTGTTTGACTTTGCATTTTAAGAGGCCATTATTATATAATCGCCAGCAGTAATAAAATCACATAAAAATTAAATTAACCTAGGTAACAAAATTTTGTTACTTAGGTTTATATACTTAATCTGTCTTTTAATTACATGGATTTGCCATTGGAATTGATTTTAAAGAACAAAGATTATCTAGAGATTGCAAGATTGCAAGATGAGGTAGTATCTAGGCTTTATAACATAAATACGAAATTAACTTTTCATGGTGGAACCTCTGTATGGAGATGCTATGGCGGAAAAAGATTTTCTTTCGATTTGGATATGTACGTTAAAAACTCTTCTGAAATATCAAAATTGATAGATAATTTAGCAGGATACGGTTTGAATGTTAAAAATTCGAAATTACGTGGTGGCGCAAGATCAATTTATTATTATGCAGTTTCAAATGCGAAAGCTTCTATAACTCTGGAGTTTGCCCAAAAAAAAGTAACAGATAGAGTCATAGCAACATATATTAAGACAGATGGATCTGGTATGGATATTTTTTCATTATCTCCAGAAAGTCTAATAAAAGAGAAGGTAACTGCTTATCTGTCTAGAAGAGCAATAAAGGATTTATATGATATCTTTGTTCTTGCACACGTTTCAGATGCACATAAAACAAAATTCGAGATATATAAGCTTATTTCAAATATTAAGCGTCCTGTAGACGAAAAAACACTGCCCCAGTTTATATACGATGGCCCAGTTCCGGAATATAACTCCATTATAGATTATTTAAAAAGGCATTATGAAATACATTAATGAATTTTTGAAGCATTTTTATAAAGTACCCACATTTAGCGCTAGGGATGCAGAGCTTTTTTTAATCTATCTTGGGTCTAGTAAAAAATATCCTAAGAGGTTTCTTCAGAACCTGATAGGGGGAAATAAAATATTTAGATTAGCTAAAGGAGAGTACACTGTACATAGAAACAGTGAGGTAATCGGCTTTGCGTTTTCTCCATTTTATTATGGATTAACTTATGCATTATCTTATTATAATTTATTGGAAGAACGAGCAAATCCTGTAATAATTACAACCAAAAGCGTTAGAAGTGGCACAAGGAAATCAATGGGAATAAATATATCTGTTTTTAAATTGCCAAAAAGCATGTTTTTCGGTTATACTATGGTAAAAGGAGAGTCTTTCTATTATCCGATTTCCGATATTGAAAAGACATTTTTAGATTTAGTGTATTTTGATATAGGTCTTAGAAAAGACACATTATACAGGCTGGTAAAGAGTTTGAACCGTAAAAAATTAAAAGAATACCTTGTTCGTTCTCCTTTGCGGTTTAAAAACAAGGTGGAAAAACTTTATCAAAGCACTTTGGATCTAAATTTTAGATAAATTAATTATTCTTATACCGCCAATTTTTGTTTTTACACCTAGAAATCATAATTTATGCTAGTTCTACTTTTTATTATTTTTTCTATTTTCTTAACGTCATAAGAGTTTTCCCTCAAATCTTTCTCCATTTTTAACAGGTTTTTATAAATAAGGCCTTGCATTGCTTTTTCATCCGTCAAAGAGTTAAACACACTGGATAAGGAGTTAAAACTCAGATAATTCTCAAATATATTTTCAGTTTTCTCCTTATTAGATTTGTAAAACGAAGTGAACTTTTCTGCGTTGTTTCCTAATTCCTTGTAGAACCTTTCGGCGATGGTTATAGCTGCCTGCTTACTTAACAAAAAATCCTCTTCCGGATCATATATCAATTCAGCTAACTTTTTAACGTTCTTCTTTTCCATGCGAATTTTTGTTCTTACTCAATATAAACCTTTTCCAGTGCATTTGTTTAGTCCTTAAATTCACCACTGTATGGCTTTCCAAGGTTCTTTGCTCCTAAATTAAAGATTATCGTTTTTATGTTTGTCATCTCCTCTATACTGTACCCAACGCCTTCTTTTCCAGCACCTGAATCTTTTACTCCACCGAATGGGAAATAAGCAGTTCCGTGCGAAGGGGCACCATTTAATGTTACATTGCCTACCTGCAATGCTTTCATTATTCTCCAGCCTTTGTAGAAATCATTCGTGAAAACCGCCGAATCTAGTCCATATTTTGATTCATTTGCGACTTTTATTGCTTCTTCCTCATCTTTTACCCTTATTGCCGTTATTACCGGTCCAAATGTTTCCTCGTTTGCTATATCAGCAGTTAATGGAACATCTTCAAGCAATGTGGGTTCATAGTATGAATTTTTGAATTTTCCTCCAGCAACAAGTTTAGCTCCTTTTTTGACGGCGTCTTTTACCATCAAATCTATCCTTTCAGCTGCCTTTTTGTTTATAACTGGGCCCATGTTTATGTCCTTTCCATCTAAGGGGTTGCCAAACTTGTAATCATTAATGTGTTCTTTTAGTTTTTCATAGAATTTATCAGCTACGGAATCGAGCACCAATATACGGCTTACGGCATCGCATCTTTGTCCTGCGAGTTCTAGAGAGCCCTTTACGCATTCTTTTGCCGCCAGGTCAAGGTCAGCATCCTCTAAAATTATAGCAGTTCCCTTTCCCCCTAATTCTAGGTGTATCTTTTTAAGGCCTGCGACACTTGAAATGTGTTTTCCCACATTTGTGCTTCCCGTAAAGCTTATCATATGTATTCTGTCGCTTTCTGTTAAGCTATCACCAGTAATTTCTCCGCTTCCTGTTATGACCTGTAGTGTTCCGGAAGGCACTCCGCATTTTCTGAATATCTCTGCGCACATGAGCAGTGCTATCGGATCAGAGCTTGGAGGCTTTACTATTACTGCGTTTCCAGATAACAATGCAGGTAATATCTTTGCTATCGAAGTGTAAACTGGATAGTTAAAAGGAGAAATGCCTAAAACCACTCCTAATGGTTCACGGATCACCAATGCGATTTTTCTTGTGGTATCGCTTGACCAATCACCAGGTATGTACTCCCCCATTATCTTTCTTGAATCTTCCATGCTTAATCTTAGCCTTTCAATTGTTGCGTTTATTTCCCCATTGGCAGAACTGTAAGCCTTTCCGGATTCCTTCATTAGAACTTCTACTATCTCCTCTCTGTGCGCATCTATCTCTTTTCTTACTTTGTTTATTAACTCTAAACGGTCTATGGCTGCCAGGTCTCTTATTTTATGCTTATTTTCATCTGCAGATTTTAATGCCGTATCTAAATCTTCCTTGCTTACCAGCCCCACTTCCGCTATTTTACTTTCGTCTATGCTGCTTATCAAGTCGAATTTATCCTTTGTTTTAATCCATTTCCCGTCTATCAGAACCTTAAATCTTGGATATTCTCCATCTTCGTATATTTCAGAGAAGTATTCGCTTAGTTTTAGTTTTTCCATGTTTATCACCTTCCTATTATTAATGTTAAAAAGTTATTAGTATAAACACTTTTTTGTTTGTATCATTAAACGTTAATAGAAATAAATGATATTAAGGATATTGTATAGATAATATTATAGATTATATGAAAATAGTGGTTGCAGGAGGAACTGGTTTTATAGGCAAGAGACTGGTTTCTGATCTATCAATCGAAAATCAAGTTATTGTGCTTACAAGAGGAGAGACAAAGGATGATAAAAATGTAAAGTACATAAAATGGGACCCTTACAAGCAGGATACAGACTTTTTAGCAAATACAATATCAGGTTATGATGCAGTGATAAATTTAACGGGCGAATCAATCGCAAATAAAAGATGGTCAAAGAAAGAAAAGGATTTAATACTTAAAAGCAGGATAATGTCCACTAGAGATATTGTTGAATTAATAGGCAAAGCAAAGGAAAGACCAAAGATTCTTGTGAATAGTTCAGCAATAGGTTACTACAAGAAAAACACCAATGAAGTTTTGGATGAAAATTCGGGGATAAGCACTGATTTTTTAAGCAAGACATGCATAATGTGGGAAAACGAGGCAATGAAGGCAGCAAAATTCGGAGTAAGCGTTTCAATCATAAGGACTGGCATAGTAATTGGCAAGGGAGGCATACTTGAAAGGTTAGATAAGCTTGTAAGATACGGTTTTTCAGCTTATAATAAAGATCAATGGCTTTCTTGGATAGACTTGCAGGACCTATCTGATTTAATTCGTTTTATTGTTTATAGAAACCTAAACGGCCCATTTAATGCAGTTTCCCCAAACCCTGTTCAGATGAAAGATCTCTTTTCCATGCTTGCAGAAATAGAAAACAAGAGAAGGCTTATGCGGATACCAAGCTTTGCAGTGAATCTGCTTCTAGGGGAGATGGGCCAGCTTTTACTATTTTCAAGCCAAAAAGCAATACCTAAAAAAGCAATTGATTCCGGGTTTTCATTTACAAATACTGATCTAAAAGCGACTCTGTTAAAATACCTTAAGACTGATAATTGAAGGATAACACTTTACTCTAAGTCGTAAAGGTTCTTTTTCACAAAAGGGACAAGTGCAAATATTACCGCATCAGTAAATTCATCTTCTCTTTGTAGTCTATCATCAGTTAAAAATGAAACAGCCCCCCCTTTCTGCTTTGAATTTTTGTCATTCGTAATTTCATCAATTATTTCACCAAGTTCCTTTCCTTTTCTGATTTCCTTTATGAATGATTCTGGCAAACTCACTGCGCTAGATTTTCCTATTCCTTCTTTTCCGTTTCTGTCTACTATAACGACTATCCCTTCCAGAAAAAATTTGCCGTCAATTTCTTCACATCCGCCCTCTAACCCTACACCGAAATCCGCATTTTCACTTTTTATTGAATAAATTGCACGGTTTCTTGCCCCTTCGATTGTTTCTTTTAATGACATTGGCATATTTGAAACATTTGACGGGGCTGATAAACTTACTAACTCGAATTCATTGTAAAACTCCTTGAAAGCGTTCTTTACAGCGTTTACCTTTACAGGGTTTTTTGAGCCTATGGCTATTTTCATATTATATTTACAATTTTTATCCTTAAAAATCAATTATCTTATTTTCATTCTTTTTAATAATGTATCCTTTATTGATTTAATATAAATAAATATTTATATCCCTCGTTTTTATATAAATAATATGCCATTTAAACCGTTTTCCAGAGCTTTGAGTAATGATAATTTGTTCTCAATAAAATCAAAACGTTCCCAGTCAGCTCTAGAGTACATGATGACCTACGGCTGGGCTATTTTAATCATAGTAATAGTAGCTGTTATCTTGTATAGCATGGGAATATTCAATCCTTCTTCAAGCGTAACATTCACAAGTAGTGGTTTCTCGCCATTTACTATCTCTTCAACGATATGCAATTCAATAGGCCTTAAATTGGGAATAGTGGCAGGTCCAATACCTGCAGGAGCGAATTCAATAACAGTAAGCAAGGTATTCTTGACATCAGTAACAGGAGCCAACACAACAGAAGCCAGTTACACATTAACAAATCCAGTTTCATTGAAATCAGGTCAGACCACAGTGCTTTTCATTCCAAACATAGTGTGCAATTCAGCAGGCATAAAGTATTCCTTTTCAGGCAATCTGCAGTACGGCTATTCAACTACGGCCGGTAATGTAGTAGAAAACACTACGGGTACAATAGCAGGCACAGCTTCTTCATCAGTGAACAGCTTTACAGAGTACAATCTTCCTGCAAATGCACAATGGACAGTCCAATACAGCGGAGTTAACCATACTTCAATATCAACTTCCATGACAATAAGCTCAAGGTACAACAGCACGTGGAAGATTTATCCAGTGGATTTTAACGGAGTAACGTATTATCCAATATATGCAGGAGGGAAGAACATATCAACCTCATACAACCTGGAGGTAGATTTCATCCCTATGAGGAATCTTTGGGTTGTAAATAGCGGTGCTAATCTCCTTTCAATTATTTATTGGAATAATAATACTCTAGCTAAAAATTCAAGCGGAGGAATCGGTTTAGTTTCAGTAGGTCCTGGTCCTGGCGGTATTGCTATTACCCCTAATGGTGAATATGTTTATGTTGCTAATGGGGGTAGCGACACTGTCTCAGTTGTATCTACCTCTAGTAATTCTATTATTAAGAATATTACTGTTGGTTCAGGCCCTGATAATATTGTAATTACTCCTAACGGCCAATATGCATATGTTAGTAATTGGTACAGTAATACCACTTCTGTTATTTCCACATCTTCAAATTCAGTTGTTGCCACAATCCCTGTTGGTCATGGCCCAATTAAAATTGTAATTACTCCTAACGGCCAATATGCTTATGTTGTTAATCAAGTAAGCAACTCTGTTTCTGTTATATACTTATCAACTAACTCAGTTATAGCAACCGTGCCTGTAGGTCATGATCCAAACGATGCAGCTATAACGCCCAATGGCGAGAATTTATATGTTGTTAGCTGGAAAAATAACACCGCTTATGTTATTTCCACATCTTCAAATTCAGTTGTTGCCACAATCCCTGTTGGTCCTAACCCATATGGAATAGCTATCAACCCAAATAGCCATTATATGTATATTGTTGACCAAAATGTTAGTAATGATGTTGGTTTCCTTTCAGTTATTTCTTTAACGTCTAATTCTGTAATCGCAAAAATTCCAATTGGTTCATACTCTTCTGGGGCTACTATAACACTAAATGATAATTATATTTATGTTCCAAATTCGGCAAGTAACTCTATATCAGTTATTTCTGCATCTACAAACTCAATTGTAACAACTATAAGCACTCTTTCGAATCCTAGTAATGTATGCTATGACTCTTTTGGATGTTTTAGTGGATAAAGTAGTAGCAATTCTAAGAATCATAAGGCTCAAAAAGGCTGTACTACCTCATCTTCATTGATAACCTTTAGGCAAGCCAGATTTTAAAAAAATGGATGACTTTACAATAGTGCCATTAAAAAACGTTGTATCACTGTAAAAAACATAAAAAATTGACACAGCAATAATAACCGCAAAAATTAGTAATAATAGACTGATATATTTTTTACTCTATTTTTTCTTTCATTTTTTGGAACTTGCATTATATCAATTTGTTGAGAAGGTATTTCCATTCAACTTTAAAGCATGATTCACCCTATAACAAGTATATACACATGAACTTTAATATAGTAGTACAAAAAAGATTAAAAACGCCTAAAAGTCCTTAAGATTATAATAGTAATTTCTCCTTGGTCTTATTCTAATCCGATTAAATCTTACAAATCATCAATATTATCGGTTCGAGAGTTCGATACTGCTAATTTAAAGAAATTCTTTAATTTTACATTTCCGAGAATACCGAACTTAAACCGTCTGAATACGCATACTAGGTATAACTATAAAGTAGATACTAAGCTAGATTAGTCCAATTAAGGGGGAGATATACTATACCCCGTGCAAACAGTGGGGCAGCTGGGATTTGAACCCAGGACCACCAGCGCCCTAGGCTGGTGTCATAACCAAGCTAGACCACTGCCCCCTCAGCAAATAATTATTGTTTTTTATTATTATATTTGCCCCTGCTGGAACAGAATTAGTTAGTTAATATCTCTTTTGTCTTCAAAATTAGTGAGGTTTTATTCTAATATATAGCTTTTGTGGGCCACGGCTTTGTTTATAAAATATGAAAAATATATGGCTTTGTAAACAAAAAACACTTTATAAACAAAACCTGAACGGGTTGAGCGATCAGACGCTCATAACTTCGTAATAAAAAAATGTGTCTTTGTATTCTATAATCCACGAAAGCCATGGCGGAGTCTTGAAAGGAGTATTCCTCCCCCTATAAAAATAAGTCCGAAGAAAGCAAGCACGCCGACGAATATATCATAAACAACGCTAGTATTAGTAATGCCAAAAGACGTGGATGCAAATAATACCAACAGCAAAAGACCCCAACATATAATTCCTATTAGAAATAAAATCTGCTGGACGTTCATAATTTTAATTTATGAGGCTATGATTTAAATAGCTTACTAAATGCAAAATCACAGCGTATTCCACTGCCTAAAGTGGACAGAATACCCGGTTATTTACTAGAACAAATAGAAGAGGCTATTGACTTTATAAACAAAGCCATTGGCATCTTTATATGCTATCTTTCCAAACCCTAGATGGTTAACGAAATCTCCTTTTCAATAAAAATATCAAAATAGGCCAAAAAAATGAAGTTTAATATATAATTAAATAAAAATATAAGAAATTCAAAGCCCTTTTCCAGTTCTTCTACGATTATGTTTCATGAACTCGACGATATCTTCAGGAAGCCTACGCTTATCATTCCAGCGTCGAATGTTGTTCAAAGGATACTTCAAAAGTGGATCATCAAAATAAATCACACCCTCTAGCTCCGAATCCAGAAACCATCTTTTCTTCAATGGCCAAGGGTTTGGCTTGAAGTATGAAAAGGTCTGAACAATTATTGAGTAAATATCCTTCTCTTTCTTATTGGGATTAATAGCTTCTATTTGTGGGCTGACTTTTGCAACAATCTCAGACGCAAAATCAACATCATCCAACTCAAGAGGCAACTTGATATCAAGTGGGATGGCTACTCTGACATGAGTAGACTCGTGAGGTAAGGAATAAGCCATTATTGAAATAGCCGGAAGCATAAGACTGAGTCTATTGGCAATCGAATCGACTGCATTATTGTGCTTTAATCTGATTTCCTTCAGTAGTTCATAGTCTACTTTTTTAGCCATGCCGGTTCACCTCTGCTTTGAGAAGATTCATTGGCTTGGTATCAATCAATCCCAGCTCGCTCAGTTTCCCAAGAGTCTTTGAGCTGACTGGAATCCAAAGAAATCTTCTCTGTTTCCTGACAAGGCCTTTTTTATAAAGTCTTAAAATAATCGAGTCCACTTCTTCTCGAGTAATCTTTTGGTTTCCGTGAGGATTTCTGGGACTACGAAAACCTGATAGCTCATGCCTTAAAGTTTTCATTGAAACTTTGTCGTTCATGTAAACTTCTGTAATAATAAAATTCTCAATTTTAGCAATCTGATTCTCTTCAGTTTCCATTATTCGCCTTAAAATAATCTTTCAAAGCCTTTTTGACCAGCGGCCTGAGTTTGTCCACTTCATCAAAGGCATCTTGTCCGCTGATCTTGGCATTCAATACCATTGCTGCCAGGATTCTTGCGAAGCCGGACCCTAAAACACGCTCAACCTGGTCGAGATGCTGTCTCGCTTTCTTGTTTTCCTCTTTTTTGCTGGAAGGCTTCTTCTCTTTAGCAATCGGATTCAATTGTAGTGGATTCAATTGCAATGGCTCACTCAGGTCTTTCCTCAAATCATTAAAAAATTCATCGGAAAGCAAATAATAGTCATGTTTAAAGATTTCTTGCAAACGGTCTTTGTTGAGGACCGTTAGTTGTTCATTGCTAGTATTTCTCGGAACGATGATGAGAATAGGGCCAATGTGAAAGCTAAAAAGATTGCTGAGGTCTGCGGAAAGCAAAGGAGTTGGATTAAATTCCCAGCCGAATCTCTTCAAATGCACTAGAATCGAATTAAATTTGGCCCGGTCAAAAAGGTCTTCTAAGTTTTTGAAGGAAAATGCTAGGCCGTGGCCTTTGAGCCAGTTGAAAGCCCCTGTCTGTAGTGCAATTTCACGAATTTTAAAACTTTCGGCAGTAAATCCCATATTAACTCACATCCTCAATTTTTATCAGATGGCCCAGCCTCACGGCTAATTCCACAAATTTAGGGTCCAAAAGGCCAGCTTCGATCTTCTTTCCATTGCTGAGTGAGGCCCATTGGCCGTCTTTCATCTTAACGAGCAGACCCTTTTCACAATCCTTCAGCATCAAATATTCTATCATATAGGCTCCCCAATCTCCGGAAAATTGTCAATTTTGTTGATTTCACTGGCTATCATGTCTGCTTTGTCTACTTTGTCTGCTTTTTCTACTTCCTTTTTACTTTCTCCCTCATGATTTGACGGGGTTGTAGAAGTGGACAAAATGGACAAAGTGGACAAACTTTCATTGTCTTTTTCTGATGGATCTCTATTTTCACTGCCAACAAGCATGAAACGATAACGATTTCGTGTGGTCTTTATGGTTTTATCTTCTTCCATAAGGACACTGCTTAAAATCCTATTTGCATATTTGCTTAATAATCTCCCAAAACGCATTCTGGCTGATGAAGGATTCTTGTTCCAGATCAAAAAGTCAAATATCTCCTCGAAACTCTCTTCCGGATTCATACTTCCCTCTGCATCCCGATTTTCTATAGTATTAAGAATTTCAGATTTGTTGGTCCATTCATTGGGCCATTTTTGATAAGCCGTCTCATAAAACTGCTTCATTGCAATCTCTTCCCGGTTTCCACCGATAGAATTCAAAGTATCGTTTTGAGTAGGAATTCCGATTCCAGCGGCTTCTAGAATACCGCCCACGACTCTCATCCATTCAGGGAAGGATGCAAATGGCTTACTGCAAGCCGGCATCCCCTTTTCATGCCAGTTTTTGACTAGGGCATATAGAACCGATAGGATTTCGCTTCTATGTTCCTTAATCCATTGATGAAGGGTCGGATTTTTGAAGGTTCTCTCATTTGGATCCTCTATGGCTAAGAACAGATTAATAAAGACGCTTCGATATTGAATATCCGGGGTATAACTCAATCCGGTATTTGCACTCATTGAAATCGTCAAAATGTTTGGGAAAGTATATTCTACATTAGCCCCTAGTTTTCTGTCCCTATGATATTCCCTGGTAATAAGGCCTTCTAACTCAGCTGAATTGATGAAACCTTTATTGTTTGCAGAGTGGAAGATGGACCGACCAGAGCTGAGGACTGCAAAGATTTTCTTTCTGAATTCTTCATCATTTGAATTTTCCTTCGAAACGGCCGTATCTTCTATAGCTTCTCCCTCATAAACGATGGAAACGACCCCAGCGGCATAATCCTTTCCGCTTCTTTCACGATTCGCCATGTATATGAATAATGGCGGCCTAGAAGTTTCACTAGTGAATAAGCCCCTGCAGAAGGGGGTCAATAAGTGAGCAATAGCATTGACACGATCTTGTTCGCTTGTAAAAGCAAATTCTTCATAAATATGATTTAAAATTTCTTTTGCTTTGTCTAAAGGCATATTTGGGTCTATCTCTGGGGTATTGAACGGCATAAAAGAGAAATGGGTTGAATCATAACCTCTTTTTGGAAAACTTAGCTTTCCATCAATCAAGTAAGGTATTGGCACAGGGAAAAGCCGCTTTATTACCGGTAGTTTTGTTTTGAATTGATCTAGGCTGCTCAAAATGACTTTTGCAAGATTAGACCCTATGCTTTTTATCAGTTTTCCGTTGTGCTCTGTAGAATAGAACTTAAAGTCTTCTTCTAGAAATGTAATTAACGAATCTGCGTTTATCGGGATTAAACCTAGAACCTGCATGCCTTTTTTGTCTAAATCTACCGGTCCAATTCTGACAATTTCATCTGTATTTATTCTGTAGAAAAGCTTTTCCTCAGTAGCATAGAAATCCGCTATCTCTGAAACAAAATCTGAGACAGGTCTATTAGGGCCTGGCAGTTCTGTTTCTACTTTTCCTGTGCGTGGGACATTTAGGTTCAATACTTTCTCAATGAATGCCTTTGTATCGGGCCATATCCCGTTAGGATCATATCTACTTGTCATTGCATAATATATATCGGATTCATCTCCATTTTTTATTCCATTTAGCCGATTTAGGACAACTTCTATTTCTTTTTCACTTATCCCTTTTTCAGTTAGTTGTTTTGTGAATTCCGCAGTTTCTGCCATGCTAACTGATGTAAAGCGTACGCAAAATATACCCTTTTAGTTTTTGTGATTTTGTGGGAACATAACACTTAAATATTATTTAAGATATATTATTTACTATGGTAATGACTAATGCCGAAAGGCAAAAGAGATGGAGAGAATTGCATCCTGAAAAGGCTAAGAAGCTAAAGAAAAAGTGGCTTGAAAAGAAAGGTCTTACCTGGGCCGCTTATAAAAGAGATTGGAGAATGAAACATCCAGAAGAGTTTAAAAAAAAGATTCACACCTTATCTTATTATGTTAAATTGGCCGGTATTGATATTGATAATTTGAAAGAGAAATATCCTGAACTTAAGAAACTCTTAAACACTCCTTACAAAGAACTAAAAAGAGAAAATAATCCTTCTTACTACTTTCCCAGTTATTCAACCTATTTAGTTCTAAAACCTCTTAGAAGTTCTTGGATAAAACCTTCTCGAATTTTATACTGCTTATATATTCTTAACGATAAACTCAGTGAAATCACGGGAGTTTCAGAAAAAGAAACGGAAGAAGCAATTAAAGAATTAGAGAAAGATTTTGCAAAGAATAAAAGTAAAAAGTATGATCCAATGATAAAAGCAATAAAAGAAAGTAAATTCTTTCCAACTAATACCGCTAAAATAAAATCGAATAAAATCTTAATAAAGCCAAATACAAGAAATCTTATGCGTGTGGAACTATCTGACCCCATATCTAATCACAAAGGTAAAAGAATTTGCAGAGTTTGTGGTAAATCATTCAAAACTTGGCGTAAGCTTGATGCTCATTTTTATTGGCATCAAATAGGGGGAAAAAATAGTATAGGCTATTGGCGAGAAGGAAACTATATTGTATCTTTGGTTCTCAAGGAGAGTAAAAATGATCCTACCCTTGAAGAAATAAAGAAGGGCATAGAGAGAGATTTTAATGATAGACTTTCAAACCTTGTGAATGAAATTAATTCATTCTTAAGTTAAAGGTATCATTCTGCTTCTGTATGGGCTTTATAAGTTTTTGAAATAAATTCATTACTGATGGAATCTAATGGACTTGTTAAATGGATTGAAAAGATTAAGAATTCAAATTTCAGTGAAGAAAATAAAGAAGCATTGATAGAATACATCAAATATTACCTTCACGATAGAAAATACTATCCAAAATTTGATATTTTCATTTACGCTTTGATAACTTTGAATTATGAAGACAATTTATACATAAATCTTAAAGATTTAAAGTATAGAGAGTTGATTGATATCTTTGACTTCATTTATAGAACACGCTGGCTTTATTCAAAATCAAGCTTTCAAGTGATAGAATATTTCATACTGGATTTACTTGAATTCTTGAACAAGAAATACAAGTGGGAACTAGAGCCAAGACGGGAATACCACGAATTTGTGGAATATAGAAAAAATCAACTGAAATCTCAGATGGAGACTGAATATGGAACAAACTAATCAGCAAAAAGAATACACTGGCCCATACCGGCATATTCAAGAGTTAATAGACTTTTTGAAGGCCAATGGCATTGACTTCAGTCATGGAGAGGATGATGAAAACAAAAGTGTATGATATAACTGAAAGAAGGATAAGACTTGCTATACAGAAGCATGTTAAAGAACTTAACAGACTCATCTTAATGCTAAAAATTTATGAGAAGCAAAGAAAATAGTGGGAATTGGCTGAAAAGGAATTTACCGGATTCAGCGGACAAGAGTTTTGCTGAGAACTACGACAACAGAACATCTCTAGCTGAGACCTGGGACCCTGAAGATGTCATTGAGCATTTGAAGAAAGTTAAATCGATTAGATCCCGTGTTATCCTATCTCTCCAATACATTTTTGGCTCTAGAATTTCTGAAATCTGCAAAATGCGTAAGAAGGATTTGACTTTTGATATTGATGGCTCACTTGTGGCCCACATTAGAACAGAAAAGCGACATGACGGCCATGTCAAAGTTTTGGCCATGAATTCCAGAAATTCGCCGGAATTAATACCACTTTTAAAGGATATTACAGAGTATCTCACCTTATTCAAAGATTTGGGCAATGAAGCTTATCTTTTCGGCGATCCGGGATTCTTCACTATCACAAAGAAAGGGAAGATGTATCTTGACAATAGGCTACGCATGAGAGTTTATATCTCAGCAATCAAAGAAGCTGGCCTGAATCCTCATTTGCTTAGGCATGCCAGGCTGTCATGGCTGGCCCATACAAAGAAGAAGGCGTTAGAGAATGTTGATAGATTGCTTCTTGTCAAATCCGTTGCAGATTTCACCAGGTTTGATTCGGCTGAAAGCTATGTGAGAAATATGAACCTGAAGCAGATTAAAGAAGCGTTATAAAAAGAGATTAATAGAAATCAATGCGATGCTGAAGTCTATTTGAGTTTTATATGGAACAAGTCCTTGAGAATGCTTCTTTTTGTAAGCGGCCTTGGGTTTTTAGGTAATTCTATTTCGTGATTTTTTAGCTTTTGAAAATAATCTTGTGTCATTTTTTTTACAACACTGTTGATTACAATCTGCTTTTCTGGGCTAAACTCTTCCTTTGGACCTAATGCCCATCCACGTGGGTATTTATTTTCTTTAAATTCGATATTTTTTTTAGGTTTTCCTTTGAATCCTCGGAAATTACTCCAGCCATACATCTTCTTTAAATAAGTCTGTTTTATTGGTATTGAAACAGATTTACATTCATGGCAAACATATCCAATAAACGTATGGTCAGGAGTTTCATCGAGCCGTGCCAATATATTACTGAAAGGTCTAGCAAAAAAATAGACTACATCTTGATCAGTATCCTTTTTACATATTTGACAAGGCATTTTCTCAGTGCTAAGTATCTGGCCCTTTCGATGTATAAGTATCTTTTCGACCGGCATAATAAAACTATAAGTTTTTAGTAAATAAAAAGTCTTAAATTCCGAATAATCAAAGACTAAACCTCTCTAACTGCTCTTCTATAAGCTTCTAGATATACCTGGCTTAAACTTTTGAAAGAAATGCCGTAAGAGGTAGCCCAAAGAGACCAAACTAGCCATTGGAATAACATCTAGATACAAATTATGCAGTTTATTAGTTAATCAGATTTTATAAAAACTTAAAAATCAGTAAAGTCTTAGATAAAATAGCGATTTAAAATATTTTATGGCAAAAGAAAAGATAAAATACCGAAAAGGCCAGGTTCTAGGAACAGAGAAAAGGCAGTGTAATGTATGCAATAAATTGACCAATCAGCAGGTTGTATATTTCTTTGCCAAAAGGTCTGGCTGGATATGGGGCGGCGTAATTGGGATGGCCCTTACCGGTAATGCACACGTTGCATATATCTGCTCTGAATGTAAGACAGCTATTCCGGCCGAAAATCAAAATGCACTTAAAGAAAAGTATGGATGGAGCAACTTTTCTGGGTTTAAAGGCATTCCCAAACAGGATATAGAGTTTATAATAAGAAAATAATTGCAACTTTCATAGTATAGGCTTAAGAAGTTTCATTTTTTTATTGATTTCAACTGCTCTAATAGATTAGGATTGCTCTTCAAAAGAGACATTAGTGTATTGGCCATGTTATCTATCTCTTTCAGTTTCTCAGGGCTGCTATTCATCTCAGCTTCTATCAGTTCTTTCTCATCAAGAGGAGCATTGCACTTTTGACAGATCGTTGAAAAATAAGGATTTGGTTCTTTACATCGAGGGCATATCTTTACTGAATTATGGTCTTCCTTCTCACTGGTTTTAATCCCATACACTTTTTGTAATAAAGCATCTTCAACATCCCTTTGTGAAAGATGGATATAAACCTCAGCCATCTTACTTGAACCTGACCATCCAGCCAACTGCTTTAGAGTCTGCTCCGGCAATGTCTTGGCAAGCTCTGTCATTCTTGTATGCCTGAAAAGATGGGCATGTATCCTCTTGTTTATGCCGGCCCTCTTGCAGACTACACCGAGCTGTCTTCTAAAGTTATGGTATGCAAAAGGAAATATGTTACCATACTTTTTAATATAAAAGAGATTCGATTCGGGCTTGTCCTTGTTTGGATGAACCAAAAGGAACTGGCGTAAGTCCCCGGCATACCATACAATTGGTATAACTCTCTGGCCTGTTTTACCATGAACATAAAGCTTGGCCCCATAGCTATTAAACTCTATATTCTGAATTTTAAGGTCTAAGATTTCAGAGACCCTAGCCCCTGTCTCATATAGCAGTTTTACGATTAGCTTGATCTGTGGGCTTGTTGTAGCCTCTAATATCCGTTGATACTCATCGGAAGTAATTAGAAATTCAGGCATCAGGGAATTCTTGGGCTTTATAGGTTTGATGTCCTCTAAGCTTATTGTTGTCTTATATGTTTTACTAAGCCATCGAAGAAAGTTTTTGAAGACCTTTACATTAGAGTTCTTTGTCCAATCTTTCCATTTAGTATTGCTATTGATGGCTATGACTATTCCCTGGGCCTTCTTGTCATCGATAGTCTTTACACTATACTTCATGCTCTTGAAGATAGGTTTTAGGGCCATGTCTACCCTGTTCAGCCGGCTATATGACAAGCCCTGCCCCTGCTTGAATTTCAAGAACTCCAAAAGAACTTTTCTATTGGCGTCAAGTATCTCAGGGCTTGTCGCAATATCTTCGATTTCATTCTCGAAGAATTTTCTCACTAACTTGTCTTCCATGTTTACACCTCAAATTTATCTTTATTTAAAGACGACAAGAAACCTTAACTAACTAAGAGTTGCCCCTGCTGGAATTTGAATCCAGATATCAGGCTCCGCAGGCCTGCGTTCTATCCAAGTTAGACTACAGGAGCATTTATTCCATATTCTATCTTTTCAACCTTTATATATAAATTACAGTCAAATCTAATAGATGAAAACAATTGGTTTGGATTCATTGCTGGAGTCTTCAATTAATGAGCTAAGCGAGGATTTCCCTGAATTGAAAAGGATTGGCGCTTTTGACCTCAAAAATTATTACTTTGATAATCTGCCAACAAATATCTTTGGTTCATATAACCCAGAAAAAGGTAAAATATGTATAAATTCTTCGATTGAAGGCAGAACAGAAGAATACAAAAAAGAGCTTTTTGATACGATTGTGCATGAAGAAGCACACTTTATTGAAGGAAAGCTTAAAAAAGATGCTTTTTTGGGGCATATGACTCAGCATTCAATTTACTGGTTTGGCATATACAAAAAATTGGGCGGGAATTTGAACGGTTTTTACGTCGAGAATGGAGATGGAAGAGACATGCTCATAGACTTCTCAATTTTGAATTACCACCTGAACATGCTTTATATGTTAGAAAACAGCTATGACAGCAAAATAAAAGCCCTGGCAGCAGATCTTAAGAAGCCGCTGCTAGAATTGATTTCAAATGCCACTGTAATGGATTTTTCGGGCTTTGATGGCTACAAGGACAGGCTTATCAATGAAATTTACTCCTTAGACAATGAAAATCCAATATTAATTTTTGAGCAAGGCAGTGGTTTTAGTGCTATACGAAAAGGAAAGAAAGAAAAAATAGAGATAAATTATGATTTCAATGAGTTGAAAAGTTGGATAAAATATATATGACTATATACCAAGCTCATTTCTTACACGATTTATGTTCTCTATTCTTTTTTCCAAGGATGGGTGAGTTGAAAATAAATTTGTAAGGGAATGCGTTGAAAAGTTATTTACTATAAATAAAGAGGAATAAGCTCCAGGCTGTGGGCTGTTTCTTAGGTTTCTATTTAAAATTGGTTTTCTTGTACTAATATTGCTTATCTTTTTCAATGAAGAAATTAAAGCATCTGGTTTTCTTAGCAGCCTAACGCTTCCTTCATCTGCATACGCTTCCCTGTCCCTTGATATACCAAGCTGCACAAACATAGCACCAATCGGTATAAGAATCGCCGCTATGAGAAGAATTATACCACTGCCATTATTCCTCTCATCCATACCACCAAAAAACTCAGAAAAAAGGATCATATTTCCAATGTAAGAGATAAGAGTAGCAATTGTAGCCGCTATACTGGATATTAAAATGTCCTTATGCGTTATGTGGCTTATTTCATGGCCTATCACCGCGTCTAGTTCATCGTCATTAAGCATTTTCAATATTCCAGAGGTTGCCACCACAACTGAATGATTTTCATCTTTTCCTGTGGCAAATGCATTTGGTGTATCTGTAGGCATTATTCCCACTCTGGGCATTGGAATGTTGGCTTGCTGTGAAACCTTTTCAACAATGTCGTAGAATCTTGGGTTTTCGGATCTTTCTATTATTTTACTTCTTGTCATCTTTATCGCTATGGAATCGCTTTTGAAGTATGAAAAAATGTTCATTGCCAATGCTATAACAAAGAAGATCGAAATCCATAAAAACACATTTCCAAGAAAGTATCCTACAAGTGCCCCGAATCCTACAAGTATAAGCGATAATACAGAGAATAATAACGATATCTTAGCGATTCCCATATTATTTCAACAAATTCAGTATTTAATTAATATTGTTTAGCCTATGTATTGTTCTTTGTTGCCCTGCTTTTCCTTCTTTTTGAAGTATTCAAATGCACCGCTTACTATGCTGTTCAGCCTTTCTTTAAGCTTATCCATCTTGTCCAAAGTCTCTTCATGTATTTTTATCAAATCTTCTGTGCTGTACCCCTTCAGGTTTGTAAGTATTTTTAAAAGGTAAAGAACGTTTTCCGTGCATTCATCCGAAAGCTTTGATATCTCCTGCTGCTTGTTTTCTTCCTTTATGTATTTGTTTATTATTATGTTTTCTTCTGAAGAGGGATTAGAATAGACTGCAAATATTATGTCATTCATCGCTCTTAAATCAAGAAAGTCTCCGTCCACCAGCCAGTTCATGAATACCTTTTCGTTTGGGAACATGTCGTATTTATGTATTGGGCTTAGGGTCTGCAAATAATACCTGTCCTTGTTTAGTCCTTTATCTTTCAGTTTTTCAAAGTAATAATCTGCGTCTTTTTCCTCATTCATTCTTTTTTAGAGCGATTTTTATAAATATATAGTTTTTTGTCCAGATAGTGGAAACTTTTAAATACTAATACCCTTATAGAATGCTATGATAATAAATTACTTGATAACAAAGGTAGACGCCAAAAGAGAGGACAACATACCCCCCGAAACGCAGATGGGCATATCAAACAATATAACCGTTCTAGACGTTGAAAAAGACGAGAAGTTCAAGGTTCTTAAATTCCAGTTCAGATTCGATGCAAAGTTCACTGCCAACAGTTCTGATGAACTGGGCCACATTGTAATAGAAGGTTTCATAGTTCACACTTCCGAAGATATCGATAAAATATACAATAAATGGCAGGATGAAAAGGTGCTTGATGATTCTATAACTGAAGAGGTACTGCAGACCAGCCTTAACATAAGCATAATAGAGGCCATGTCTCTTTCAAAGATGCTGCAGCTTCCATCGATTTTGCCTTTGCCTAAAGTATCAACGGAAAAGAAAGATGAGAAGAAGGAAAAGGATAAAAAGAGTAAAAATTAATAAAAATAGATAGATTACTATATATTAATTTGATTTTATGGAAGAAAATACAAATGATGCACAAGAGGTAAATGTCGAAAAGCAGGAAGAGCAAAATGAAGAGGACTATAAATCTAAGTATCTATATCTACTTGCAGAGGTTGACAATTACAAGAAATCAAAGGAAAAGGAGTTAGTTGAATACATAAAGTATTCAAATGAACGGCTTATAATGGATTTACTGAAAGTACTTGATGACTTTGACAGCGTATTGAAGCAGGACAAAGACGAGAAGGTAAAGGCGCTTTACAAGGCATTTCTTTCTGTTTTGTCGCATTACGGCTTAGAGGAGATGGAAGTCGTGGGCAAGGACTTTTCATCAGATATAGCAGAGGCAGTAGCTACAGAAGAAAGCAATGAAGAAAAAGGGAAGATAATTGAGGAGGTGCAGAAAGGTTATAAACTTAACGGAAAAATAATAAGGTATCCGAAAGTTAAAATCAGTATATGACAGAAAAAGAAAAGATAATAGGAATAGATTTGGGAACTTCAAATTCGCAGGCAGCGGTTGTAACGGCCGGCAAGCCTACAATAATACCAAGTGCAGAGGGTGCAACTATAGCTGGAAAGATGTTTCCTTCGGTTGTTGCATTCACAAAAGACAATCAAATTTTAGTGGGCGAACCTGCAAGAAGGCAGGCCGTTTCAAATCCACAGAATACAATATTCGCAGCAAAGAGGAAGATGGGGAGCGATTACAAATACAACATAAACGGCAAGGAATACACTCCACAGCAAATATCGGCATTCATATTGCAGAAAATAAAAAGGGATGCAGAGGCTTTTCTTGGAACAGAGGTCAAAAAGGCGGTAATAACGGTTCCTGCGTATTTCAACGATAATCAAAGGCAGGCAACAAAGGATGCGGGAAGCATAGCTGGTTTAGACGTCGTAAGAATAATAAACGAACCTACTGCAGCCGCCATGGCCTACGGCCTGGATAAGTCCGCGGATATCAAGGTTTTAGTGTATGATCTTGGAGGCGGAACGCTTGATGTAACTTTGATGGAGATATCTTCGGGCACATTTGAGGTTTTGGCTACCTCCGGTGACGTAGAACTCGGTGGAGTTGACATGGACAATGCCCTTATAGATTACATAGTAAAAGATTTCAAAACAAAAGAGAATTTTGATATAAGCAAAGACAAGGTGGCAATGCAAAGGATAAGGGATGCGGCAGAGAAGGCAAAGATAGAGCTTTCTACGGTTCTTGAAACGGAGATAAACCTCCCTTACATAACGGTTGTCAACAATTCCCCAAAGAATCTTGACCTTAAGATATCCAGAGCTACATTAGAAAACCTAGTAAGGCCCATAATAGAGAGATCGAGACAGCCTATAGAAAACGTTCTAAAGGATGCAGGCCTTGAAAAGGACAAAATCTCAAAGATAATACTTGTTGGAGGTCCTACAAGGATGCCTATAGTTCAGAAATTCCTGACAGAAATTTTCGGAGAAAAACTTGAAAGAGGGGTAGACCCTATGGAAGCAGTGGCATTAGGAGCCGCAATACAGGGAGCAGTCTTGGCAGGAGAGATCAAGGACATAGTTCTTTTAGACGTAACGCCTTTAACTCTTAGCATAGAAACGTTGGGAGGAGTTTCAACGCCTATAATTGAAAGAAACAGCACAATACCTATAAAGGTAAGCAAGGTTTTCTCAACGGCTGATGATTATCAGACAAGTGTTACTATAAACGTTCTTCAGGGAGAAAGGCCGCTTGCAAAGGATAACATAAGCCTTGGCAGCTTTAACCTTGAAGGCATACCTCCTGCACCCAGAGGGGTACCGCAGATAGAGGTAACTTTCGACATAGATGCTAATGGTATATTGAGCGTTTCTGCAAAGGACAAAGCTACTGGAAAGACCCAAAAGATAACAATATCTGCACCGCACAAGCTTTCAAAGGAAGAAATAGATAAGATGATGCAGGCCGCAAAAGAAAACGAGGAAAACGACAAGAAAATAAAGGAATTGATAGAAGCTAAGAACAATGTTTCTGCCCTGTCTTATTCCCTTGAAAAGACACTTAATGACTTTAAAGATAAAATTACTGAAGAAGAAAAGAATGAAGCCGATGAAATAATAAAAAAGATAAAGGAAGACACGGCAAAAGAAGACGTTACTATAGAACAAATAAATGAGGATAGAGATAAATTGACAGCGGTTATAAATAAACTAAGTTCGAAGATTTACAGCCAGCAAAATCAGAACCAACAGACTGATCAGCAGAATACGCAGGAAAATGGTGAAAACAACGATAATCCGCAGAACGGAGAAGAAAACAACGGAAGTTAAAGATTATTAGCCGTCTTTTCTTTAGAATAATATGGATGACCCTTATCGTGTTTTAGGTGTGAGTCCTAATGCATCTGAAGAAGAGATCAAAAAGGCCTTTAAGACCTTAGCTAAGAAATACCATCCTGATTTAAATCCGGGTGATAAAAAGGCTGAGGAGAAGTTCAAGGAGATAAATGAGGCATATAGAATATTGATGAACAAGGGCGGCGCTTCATCACAGCAGGAAAGCAGCGAGCAGGGCTTTAATTTCAACGACTTTAGTGACATATTCAATTTTCATGGTTTTGAAGACATATTCAGGAATTTCGGCTTTTCATCAAAGGGAGAGGATCTAAGGTACGATTTGGACATAACATTGGAGGATGTATTTAATCCTGCAGTAAAAACCTTTAAGTTAAAGCACAGAGTAGTATGTCCTGTTTGTTCAGGTTCAGGTGCGAAAGAAAAAGAAACTTGTCCGAAATGCCACGGCAGCGGAAAAATACGTAGGAACATACACCAGTTTGGATCAAATGTAGTATTTACCACTACCTGTGATAAATGTGGCGGAACGGGCTTTATAGTAAAAAAGAAGTGCGATAACTGCAATGGAACCGGGTTCGTAGTAAAAGAGGAAACGCTTTCCGTTCCAATAAGAAGAGGGGTAAAGGAAGGTGATTACACAATAATAAAGGGCAAGGGTGAGCCTTCCGTTGATGGCGAAAACGGTGACCTCTATGTATTTTTCCATATAAGAAAAAGTGATACTTACAGCATATCTGGAAATGATATTAAGACTAGATTATACCTGGATTTGAGGGATCTTCTTAACGGAATAGAGCTTGATTTGCCAACCCCTTGGGGAAGTGAAAGGATAACTATAAGCGCAGGAGAAACCGGCCCTATAATACTAAAGGGAAAAGGGCTTTATGGTCAAAACGGGCAAAGGGGTAATCTTATAATAGACATTGCTGTAGATCTTCCAAAAAAAATCGGAACAAAGGAATTGAATGAAATAGAAAGGGCTTTGGGAGAGAGAAAAGAGCCGCATATCTCAGCAGATTAAATGGAAACGCTTAAAATAGCATTTTATACAGATAGTTACCTTCCCTCTAGGGATGGAGTTGTAACTTCAATAATAAATACAAGAAAAGAACTGGAAAGGAGAGGCCATGAGGTTTACATTTTTGCTTCAGGTGGAAAAGAAACAACTAAACTTGCAAAAAAAGACAAAAGGTTATATGTCATAAAAGGGATGCAGTTCAAAAGGTATCCGCAGTATACAATGGGTTTGATAAACCGTGAAAGCACACGTGTAATGGAGATAATGCCAGATATAATACATGCTCACACCCCCTTTACAGCGGGTTTGTTTGCATATAGGGCAAGTATCCAGCTTAATTCCAAGTTTGTAGGTACATTCCACACAATGGTGTTTTCTGACGAAGCAATATCCGCTTATTTTAGTAACAATAAAGCAGCAATAAAACTAAGCAGATTTGTTGTTATGCGGTACCTAAAGTGGTTCTACTCAAAGACTGACGGTATAATTGCACCTACAATGTATGTAAAAAGGATACTTGAAAACAATGGTTTAAAGAATATACAGATTATACCAACAGGAGTAGACTTTGGCTCGATGAAAAGAGAAAATAGAGAAAAGACAAGAAAGCAGCTGGGGTTAAAAAGCAAAGACAAGGTAATACTCTATTTCGGAAGGGTAAGCAGGGAAAAGAATATAGACATACTTATAAAAGCAGCAAAGCCGCTGTCTGTAAATGGTTTCAAGATAATAATAGCAGGATCCGGACCTTACATTAAGGAGCTTATTTCATTAAGCAAAAGAATAGGTAACAATAACATTATATTTACTGGGTTCGTAAAAGAAAAAGACATTTCTCTTTACTACGCCGCTGCAGACATTCTTTGTAACCCTTCTACTTTTGAAACTCAAGGAATTGTGGATTTGTATGCATCTTTTTATGGGCTGCCAATTCTTCTACCGGAAAAAGGTGCACAGGAGGAACTGCTTAATTATGCAAAATGCGGCGAAAGATTCAATCCGCACAGTATAAAAGATCTTGTAGAAAAAGCCAATTTTATATATGAGCATCCAAATAGATACAAATTTGATGGAGTAGTAAAGGAATTTGACATAAAGAAAACAGTGGATAAACTTATAGCTCTTTACAATAAAATTTAAATGCTTAAATCTATTTAATACTAAAAATACTCCTATGGTTATGAACAATTCAGTAAGGAAGTCGGTAATATTTACTATTTTACTACTGTCCGTAATGTTTTTAGTGGGAAATGCCCATGCTTTGAAGGTAAGCCCGAATTCTATAACTGTTCAAAGCAACGCGGTTTCATACTTTAACTTTACTTTTTATAATAACCAGAATACCACGCAAAATATATCTTTAAATCTAGGGAGGGCCTCTATAATATATTCAGGTTATTTTTACAGCATAGGTGCATTTCCGGATAGTTTTGAACTTTTACCTGGGCAGGCAAAGACCGTACTTTTTTCTTTTGAATCAAAGGATGTTTTCTTTTCTTATCCTATAACAA
This sequence comes from Nanobdellota archaeon, assembly GCA_021799085.1. Lineage (GTDB taxonomy): Archaea > Nanobdellota > Nanobdellia > Parvarchaeales > Parvarchaeaceae > Parvarchaeum. The sequence continues at coordinate 49,090 of JAJZBD010000002.1, forward strand.
TGCAGATTCCTTATAGCGACAATTCAGCGTCCAATTACTTTAATCTAAGCGTTGCAATAATACCAATAACAAAAACCTCGATATATCTTTATTCAATAAACTCCTCAAAATCTTTCTACCCATACAATAATGTCTACTTCCAAGTAAATGTGATGAATTCATTAGGACAGACTGGTTTGATTTTGCCGTTTGTCTATAATCTGTCAAGTAATGGAAAGCTGATTTATTCTTCGTCAAAAAACGAAGTTATAGGAAACTTGGGTTTGAATTCATTTAACTTCACAATTCCCATAAGCACATTGAGTTATCTTCTCCCGCCAGGGAAATACAACATATCGGTTTATACAAATTACAATAAAAATTCATCTGCGTTGTACTTCCCAATAAACATCCTTACGTACTATAAGCCTGTGATCAGCAAAACATCCAGTTTTAACATTTTTGGAGGCAGCGCTTCAATAACCGTTAAGAACGAAGGAAACGTGCCTGTAAATAGGAGCGCAATTGCTTTGAGCATAAACAGCTTTAATTCACTGTTTTTAATCTCTAAATCCTCATCCAATGGTTCTGCCGTGATTTCAAGTGGCTTAATCCAACCTTCAATAAGTTCTCTTATGCCAGGTCAGAGCATAACACTGCAGTATTCCGTCTCTTACTATCCAATATACCTTATAATTCTGATAATCGCGTTGGCGTTTGTAATATTCCTTTACTTCAACAGAAAGGTAATATTCAAAAAGGAAGTGATAGAACACAAGGCAGTAGAAGGTTTCATAGACATAAAAATAGCTTTAAGGCTTAAGAACATCTCTAGAAAGAAAATATACGGAATAGAATTAGAGGATGAAATTCCTCCAAATTCGTTGAAGGTAGCAAAAGCCGGTCAAAAAGAAGGAAAAATAACAAAGCATGGCAGCAAGATGCTCATTTCCTGGAAGGAAGAAGAACTTAATCCAAACGATGAAATTATAGTTATGTATGAAGTAAAAAGCAAGATAGGCATAGTAGGTAACTTCGAATTGGAGAAAGCAAGCGTGAAGTTCGATTTCAATGGAAGAAGCTACAGAAAGAGCTCTAATTCATTAGTTCTGCACATAAAAACCTAATTTTAAAACGAATCTTAAAAGCAAATAAAACTTTAAATAGTTGTAGCTGATTTTTTAAAGAATACAAGCCCCGATAGTCTAGTGGTCTAGGATAGTGCCCTGTCACGGCATTGACGCGGGTCCGAATCCCGCTCGGGGCGCTTGTAGGAAAAAAGTTAGGTCATTTGCTTAATATTCATTAAAAAAGCTTATATTCTACTAAAGTAATTACAAAAAATGAATAACTCAATCCAATCCAGAGATATTGGTCGGCTTTCTGAAATAGCGGTTTCTTTCAAGTATACACTTAAGTCTTATCTAAGAACTAAGAGGTTTCTCGCCCTTGCCATACTTGTTGCATTGATATCCATAGCTATATTTGCGGTAGAAGCTCACGTTGGTATAAGCGCTATAAATGCGGAGTACAGTAACGCTTCAAATTATCTTTACAGCTTCATGCAGAACATCACCTTTGTAGTTATAATAGTGGCAGCTTTTTTCGGCGGTAATGCAATCTCTACCGATTTTGCGTCAAATTATAGTTATTACATACTTGTACAGCCTGCCAGAAGGAGCTCTATTTTGGTGGGTAGGTACCTTGCGGCATTGTTAGCTTCCTTTTCAATAATCTTGATATACTACGTTTTCGCAGCCATAAGCTCATTTTATTTCTTTTCCACTCTACCGGGAGTCTTTGCTTCTTCTGTTGGATTAGTAGCGCTTTTCGTGCTTTCTATTCTTTCTTTTGCATTTTTCCTAAGCTCATTGTTCAATAATCCTCAGACTAGCACCGTTGCAGTCGTAATTCTTTTAATAGTTGTTTTACCAATCGCTTCAAGTGTCCTTCAAAGCTTTTTGTCAGTAGAGCCCTGGTTCCTCGTGAATTATGGCGGGCAAGTGGTTTATTCTGTTTTTTCAACACATTTTGTCCATTTTTCACAGTTAAAGATCCCCACTAAAGGAGGGGAGTTTACAATAACGCAATATGAACCTTATACCTTAGAAGGGATAGAGATAATGCTCGGTTATATCATAATATTCTTTATAGCTAGTGTATTCATGTACAAGTATAAAGAGGTGAAAGGATAATGGATATAGAAGTAAAGAACCTTACAAAAAGATACGGAGATAAAACAGCTTTGGATGACATTTCATTTTCACACAAAGGCAAGGGCGTTATCGGCTATTTAGGTCCAAACGGTGCGGGAAAGACAACAACATTTAAGATACTTGCAGGTCTGCTTAAACCAACCTCAGGTTCTGTCTTTGTAAATGGCTTTGATGTTAGTAAGGATCTAAAGAATGTGCTTTTGAGCATAGGCGCAGTCATAGAATCTCCTGAACCGGATAGAACACAGACAATAAAAGAAGCACTAACTATGTCTGCAGAATTTAACGGCCTTTCGAAAGTTGATATTTATAAGCAGATAAACAAATACGGAAAGCTTCTTGAGCTTCCGCCATTGGACTCTAGAATAGGAAAGCTGTCAAAGGGCCAAAGGCAGCGGGTTTCATTAGTGGCGGCACTAATTTCAGAGCCGAGCATATTGCTGTTAGATGAGCCTACAAGTGGTTTGGACCCGGCAGAAAGAATGAAATTCAAGAAGCTTATTTTATCCATGAAAAAAGACCGATTGATACTTATAAGCTCTCACGTAATACAGGAAATAAAAGAAGTATGCGATGAGATAATATTCATAAACAACGGGAAAATAATGAAACAGGACACAGTCAAAAACCTGCAGAAAAAATATAAGGATCTAGAAAGAGCGTACATGAAAATAGTGGGAAGCTGAATAACCTTTAGCATGCGTTTCCGTGCCCAAAGTTTTTAAACTTTAAATTCATAATATTCCACATGGCAGATAGAGTTAAAGGAGTAAGGGATTTTATGGGCAGGGAAGCATTCCTTAGGCAACAGGCCCTAGAAACCATTCGAAAGACGTATGAGCTTTTTGGATTTGAGCCTGTTGAAACGCCTTCATTTGAATACTTGTCGTTGTTTACAAACAAATCCGGTCCAGAAATAGAATCTCAGTTGTATTCTTTTGAGGATAAAAAGGGAGAAAAGCTTGCCTTACGGCCGGAACACACCATTTCAAAGCTTAGAGTAGTCTCCGGAAATAAATCTCTTGTTTTTCCCCTTAGAGCATATAGCATAGGAAACGTCTGGAGATACGAAGACACAAAAAAAGGCAGGTGGAGAGAGTTTATCCAGGCAGATATAGACGTGTTCGGCTCTTCGAATATAATGTACGATTCCGAGGTTATAGCATGCATAGACTTTACGCTTAAGAGGTTAGGCATAACTGGTTATAAAATAAACGTGAGTAACAGAAAAATCCTTACGTCCTTAATGGAAAACCTCCAGGTAGAAGCAGAAAAAATCGTGCAGGTTTTAAGGGAAATTGACAAGATGAATAAAATCGGTGTGGAGGAAGTTACAAAAAATGTAGGCGATTTGATTGGAATAGAAAAGGCCGAAAGGGTAAGGGATTATCTAAATGGCAAAGAGGTAACCGGCTTAGAAGGCATAAAAGAGGTAGATTATTTGATTGGAGATCTAAAGAAGAGTTATGGCGTAGAAGGCGTTTATTTTGATAGGTCTTTAGTAAGGGGCCAGGATTACTATGATGGCAGCATATTTGAATTTGAATTCACAGAAGGGCAGTTAAAGGGAGTAGTGCTTGCAGGCGGTGGAAGATATGATAGGATCAGCAGGAATTTTGATGCAGACTTTGCCATAGTTGGTGGATCCATAGGTTTTGACGTAATCATGGAGGTTTTAATGGCAAATTACAAAAATGAATTTTATAAAAGTTTCTGCGTTCTTAGTGTAGATGACATAGAAAAAGCAAGAAAAGTAGCAGCAGATTTAAGAAACGCAGGCATAACTACAGATATCCTTTTAGATAGCATCTCGCTTTCAAAAGGGCTGGATTACTGCAATTCCAAAAAAATCAAATATGCAGTGATAGTTGGAAAAAGGGATCTGCAAGAGAATCTTATAACTGTCAGGGATCTTGAAAGTAAAAGAGAAATGAAATTCAACGTAGATTCAATAGTTGACGAAGTAAAAAAGCTGTTTTAGCATAAATGATAAAGTTTAAATATGATAGAATTTAATATAACTAAATGCAAAACAGTGCTTTCGCTGAAGAGTTTTTGGTTGTTTCAGCATACTTGTGGCACTGCAGTTTTTCTTCATATTCAATTAAGACAAACTGATTTGCCCAAATGATTTCTGACAAATTTTTCAGATTTTGTTTGGGCGGCGATTAAAATCTAATTTTTTATTTAATTTCCATATGGTTACTATTGAATAATTTAATAAGAATTGAAGGTGAACATGAATATTATGGCGGTGAAAAACAATGGATTTATGCAAGTATTTAGCATAAAATTTGTAAATTTTATTAAAAATATAAGTGAAAATTTAGAATTTTTTGAAGAAAAAGTATATAAAGGATATGTATTCCTATATATACTGGGGGTTGAGTGACATGGGAGAAAAAACGTCGTTTAAACAAAAAATGAGTTTAGATGAATTTCTAGAGTTCGGTAAAGAAAGGCCCGAACTATTCTATAATGCAAATCAGAGGGCATTGGCCGCAATAGAATCCTATGGCAAAAAAGATGGTAAATGGCAGTTTCTTGTAAGGCAGCCAAATGATCAAAGAAACATAAAAACAAGATATGACTCTAGTGATTTCGCAGATGAATTTGTTTCTTTTCTCAAAAGGGCGGCAAGAAACAGCGACATGAAAAACAAGCTTACGGTAATAATTTCTCCGCCTGGTGCAGGTAAAAGCGAGTTTCTTAATACTTTAGCAGAGACTTTAAGGGTTTATTCAGAAGGAATAGGGGCACAGTATGTTTTGAAATTGGACCTGGATTCGCTTGAAAATAATCCGGCATTGAATGTATTGACAGAAGACGATAAACAACAGTTTTTGCAGGATGTTCGTTCCCAACTCGGTTCTAAAGGCAAAAGGAAATTGACACTGGGTGAAAACATACAGGATGAGATCTATTTACTGCAGAAAAGGCCAGGATCTTCTAAGAAGACAAAGATAGAAGAGCTTGTAGAAAGCCTAGACAAACCAGACAGAGAATACTGGACAGTGCCTACTATAAATAAAAGAGGGGCAGTGAGTTCTACTCTCAGCAAGATAAAAGGAACACTTACAGATTCTCTTAGTAAGTTTGTCTTAAAAGACAATAAACCCGATCATGAGAAGATACAGAACATCATAGAAAAACTTGTAAGCGTGGAACTTGCAAGTGACGATGATATTATACATATATCTGAGCCAGTTGTTGCGGCAGATGATCAGCACTTGGACTACAAAGGAATATTCGGTGGTAGAATGTTCTATAGGATATTGAATGAACTGGGAGGAGATAACTCAAACGTTTTGGCATACGATTTCGGTATTCTCGGCAGCCAGTCAGCTCCTTCACCAAGAGGGAATATAATCTACATAAGTGAAGTTCTTAAGGGTTCTTCATCTTTCGCGAATTCGCTTCTGGACTTCGTGCAGGATACAAGAACAAAGGTTTCTCCATCGTTTAAGGAGTCATTTGACGCGATAATGATAGGAACTACAAACATGGACGACTATAAGAAGATAGCCGACAGCATAAAACCTTACCTTCTGCGTAGGTCAAATATAATTGTATTCAGGTCTATGACAAAGCTTTCTGATGCCGAAACGGCGTTGGACGACATATACAAGCATGCTGCAAAGGAACTGAATATACACTACCCGCCACACTTCTTGAGGATGCTGTCTAGGATATGGGTAGAAGCAAGCATCTCCCACTATGACAATATATCCTTGAAAGACAAAGCAGATATATACAACGGAGTTTTCCTGCCTGAAATAAAGGTGTCCCTTGAAGACATAATAAGGGAAGCAACGCAGAAGCCCATTTTGGAGCTGGAAGAGGGAGTGAAGCTTGGCATACCTTACGATGACATGGTAAAATCGCCTTCAAAGCTCCTTTCCTATGCGAACTTCAGCAGAAAAATGGGGGTAGAGGCTGGTTATATACCCAAGGAAGAACTCAAGGAAAAGGTATGTCTTGGAACAATACTTGACAACCTAAACGGCACAAGGTACATAGAGGACTTTCTGAATACCATGGAAGATCTTTCTCCGGAAACAAAGGCAAGGGTGCAGCCAAGGGAAAAAGGAGAAGGCAGCACAATAGTGCAGGATGCATACGACGAGATAAAAAGAATGATGAAAAATGATGTATCAATGGTTGAGTACGGCTCTGAAAAAGTCCAGGATCTTGTAAATAAGTACGTTATAAACGTGTACTACATAAAGAAGACTGGCAGCGAAAACGACAAAAAAGTGAGGGTTCCAATGTTTGGAACTGTGCAGCCAATCGACTATGATTTCGTTACAGACCTTGAAAAAAGGGCAAACCTTAGAAGCGATGTGATGCGCGACAGCATATACAGCATAATAAACGATGCTTCGATAGCCAACAACAAGAAAAATATAGATGAGCTTGTAAAGATGCTTACACCCACGATAATCGAGAGGCATCCGCAGCTTACGGCCGGCATAGTTGACAAACTAAGCGCATCCGTTGCAGGAACTGCTACTGAATTAGATCAAGATAGGATAATAAGCAAATTGATCGACATTGGTTACTGTAATCAATGTGCACGTGTTGCCTATAATCTCTTTATAACGAAGTAGGTCTGATTTATGGGTAGCGTCGGCCTTGAACGCCTTGTGGGAAGTGGGGAAGAAAGCACTGTAGACCGTGTCAGGAAAAGCATAATCACCGAGAATGCATTTGACAGTATCTACGGAATAAAGGACGTGAAGGAAAACTTTATGAACGCCCTGGAACAGGCTTCTTTCATTTCAAGGCAAGGATACACGCCAATATTATTGTTGATAGGCCCGAGCGGTAGCGGTAAAACTGAAATAATAAACAGCGTTGTAAGGGCATACAAAAAGTATTCAATGTCCAATGAGATGTTCACATTGAATATAAACGGTGCAAAATGTCCTTACAATGAGAATCCCTATAACCTTTACAGGTCCATTCTGCCAATAGATCTGGAAGAGAGTGGTTTAAGCAATGTAAATAACCATAAAAGACCGGAGGTATGCTACAAGTGCGAGCATAACTTGGAAAGCGTAATAGAAAACGGAAAAATAAGCGCTGAAAAAATAAAATTGGATAGGGTATATCCACAGTCTTCAATAGTTGAATTTGGCGATAGTTTTCTTCTTCCATCTTTTTTAGGGGTAATAATGAATTCAAACAGGTCTATATTGACGATAAGCGCGGATAAAAGCAGGCTGGAAAATATAAATCCAAAGGTATTTCAGCTTCTTAATAATATCTACGACAATAATTTCTCTGATCCGATGGGAAATAGGATACCGCTCGACAGTTTGATAATAATGCACAGCAACGAGACTTTTATGGAGCTGGATGAAGAACAAAAAAGAGAGTCAAGGCCGCTACTTGAAAGAATAATACGTGTTAATGTAAGGCGCAATCTTTCATACTCCCAGGAAATAAAGCTTGCTGAGGAATCCAAGATACCCGTCAAGAATAAGGTACCGCATTTTCTGGAGTATCTTGCTAAATTGAATGTTTTGTCGAGAATTGACAGCGATATAATTAGTAACGCAGATGACGATAAGCTGGACAATATACTAGAACTGCTTGATTATTATGATTCCTCAAATTTAAAGGAGTTTGAGAAGAAGATGACACAGTCAATGTCAAATTTTCTGAGCAAACTTCTACCAGATTACAACTCTTACATTTCCAGGAAGGACTTTGAAGAAAGCAAGTATCTAAAGGATGCAGCACATGGCATAATATACGATTCTAATGACTATAAAAGCGGATGGACTTCTGGTATCTCTTCTAGATCAATAAGCAGCATACTTGATTTTAATTACACTTCAAATAAGCCAAGAGACTCTCTTTTGTTTTCGGATATAGCAAGTTATCTGGATAAAAACGAGGAAAAAATGGACAGCGATGTATACCATAAAATAAAAAGCTATATTGATTCAGTCATAACAAACGACGTGCGTTTTGAAATAAACTATGCATTGCTTTCTTTCTATTTTGGGGAACACTTCAATGATTATGCAAGCACTATATCAGAGTATATAGACTCGATGATTTCAGTAAAACAGTCACAGGAATTCAAGGATACAAACGGCTACCTCGCGGAAGCAGGAAGGTATCTTGATGTAGACGGGCTGAAAAACCAGATAAGTGCGTTTAAACTTAAAAAAGTACCTTTGGGGATAGTAAACTATACTACAAAATTCGAGGATCTCCTGCATTTTCTGACTTCAACAGGGAAAGACTTCATAAAAACAGAAAATAAATTCAAGAACTTTATCGGAGAAGACGGGAAGGACATCGACAGAAACTCTGAATTGTATCCTTACATAAAGAATTTCCTGATTGCAAAGCGCGGCTATTTCGATGAAGCAGTTGAAGAAGCATTAAAGATATACAAGGAGGGGACGTTGTTTTATGACCAGTGAATTGGGAGATGCAGAAGATAAATACAGAAGGAAAATTGATGAAGAGGATGACCTTATTCTTACTTCTACAGATATAATGGATATAAACGACGGTAAAACCGTTATAAAGAGCATACCTGTTAAGATAAACCCCATGATATCATACAATGGAATGGGCGGCAATGGCGAAGGAGAAGGAGATGACGATGGCGGGGATGATGACGGTGAAGGCAATGAAGGAAAGGGTGGCAATGGCGACAATGCAAAGGTAAAAGTGGGCGTAGACAAGAGAAGACTTAAGCAAATGATGGAAAATTGGGGACTTTCATTTTCCAAACCGGGAAAGAAGGATAAAAAGCTTTATAGGTTGCTTACTGCCGAGAACGGCGTGGATGAAAATCAGGAAAAAACTATAGAGGCTATGCTTGATAGGCAAATGGCGACAGGTTACTTCGAAAAGAACGGCTTCAAAGTAGATGTAAGGGATGAAGACATGCGCTATAACTTTATTGAAGAAAAGCTGGTTCCAAATCTATCAGCCACATTTATCATAATGAGGGATGTAAGTGGATCCATGGATGCCTACGGAGAATTTTCTGCTACAATTGCGGGCTTGATAGAGTTTTGGCTTAGACAAAAGTATGAAAACACCGTAAAAATAAGGTATTTGGCGCATACTGACGAAGCATTTGAATTTGATCCACGTAAAAAGGAGGATTTTTACAAGCTTGTGGCCAACGGTGGAACTTCATTCGAGCCTGCTTACAAATTGGTTATGGATATGATGGACGGCAGTGCTTATACTTCAATGTCCCCCTATAAAGAAAGAATAGACTATGAATCAGAGGATGTTTTTCTTCTTCATATAACTGATGGAGAAAACGCGGATGACAACGGCAAACTCTATAATACTCTTAAAAAGCTGTTTCCAAGGCTGACAAAAGCATTTTACCTGCAAGTGGGAAGTAATTCGGATGGCTTTTATAAGATGATAAAGGCTGTTGATAAAGAAAAGGTGAATGAAGTAAAATCAGGCAATGACGTTTCTTATGGAAACGTGAAAAAAGTACTTGATGCCCTTTTAAACTGATATGGCAAAGAAATCCCTTGAAAAATTGCTAGTAGATGGAAAAGAAATAAAGGTAATAGCCACACATGGCTCTATAATAGACGAAAAATACACAACGGAAGCAAGAAAGATAGCGTCATTCATGATAAACAGGCTGGGCCTTTCATTTGGTAATGTAGAATTTAAGATACTGGATAATGAGGAGTTCGCAGAGAAAGTGGCCCTATATGGAACCCCTCTACCTAGCTGGGAGGCTGGCCAGGAGAAGATAATACAAGAGAATAACATGAAGTACAGACAGGGAGTTTTATACGAAATGGTTGGGCACAAGTTCTATGACCCTATCGGAAAAGAGGAATATACTGCGGTTTACATAAACCAAAATGACACTTATGATGAGGTATTAAGTGTAATGGCCCACGTGTATGGGCATCTGCACATAGAGTACAACAACAGACTTGCAAAGAGCATAAATTCCAATGCTAATAAGCATGCTTATTATAGGGACAGATACAGAGAAATGGAAAGCAGGCTTGACATAAAGACCGTTGAAAAAATGTATGATTACTCGCAGACACTAAGCGGTCTTATTGATATGTTTCCAGATTTTCATAAGAGCAAGAAAAATGATTATTACAGCAAGGAAGAAACATATCCGGAGGAAGATATCTACGATGTTTACAAATTTACGCTTGAAAATGTAAGATTTAATCCTTGGGAAAAGGAAATGCTTGAAATTGTCTATGATATAAATCAGCTTATGAAAGGCGCAAGGATAAAAATAATGCATGAGGGCTTTGCAACTTTTGTTGAGGACAAATATGCAGAGGAGGTGGCCAAATATGATATAGGTACCGCATTTAAGATGAGGAAAGGGATACTTCAAGTAGCTGATGTTTTATCACCAGCACAGCTACCTTATTACCTTGGCTTTAGGCTGTTTAAGGACATAGAAAAGAGGTGGGACGAAGGAAGGCACGGCCTGCTTTATGATCTGCTTTCTGAAGAGGAGAAAAGGTCCTATATGAAAAAGGAAAATAAAGGTTTGTCAGAGATATTGGAAATAGTAAAATCCTACACAGATTGGGAATTTATATTTTCATATGCAGATCTCAATTTCTTCAAATCTTTAGTTAAGGAAATAGAAGAAAAGACAAATATGATGATAGATAACCTTTACGGTGGAAAATATCCCGAGTACATAATAGACATGATAAAGGCGGCAAACAGCGCAAAACTTGACCCGAACATACTGCGTTTTCAGCTTCTTTTGGAAACGGAAAACTACGGTCCGATGGTGTATGTCCCAAAAGGAAGTTTTAAGGGAGATAAACTTACTTTAAGGCAGGACCTTAGCTTTCTTAAAAGGTACATTGGAAAATTGCCAGATGAAGAAATAGAAAGCTTTGAAGAACAGGCCTCGCAGATGTTTAGTCTTGATAATAAATATACTGCGGCTTCTTTACGCAGGCTTTCAAAAATGTGGAAAATACCTGTAGAGCTCCACACTATGGATGTAGAAGGCAATCCTTTGGTAATAGAAAGCGATGGTTCTAAGATATCCAAGTCTAGCGAGGGAGACGGGCCTAAATTCGAGGAATAAGTTATAAGCCTTTCTAAAGAGCATGCAAAAGATTATAGGCAGAATCCAAGCATTGTGAAATATATTAATAAGTAAAGTATCCATTAGTAGTATGCTATATTTTCAATGCTTATGCTTTACATATACGCATTTGAATTGAATGCAGAAAATAAGGAATTTATAAAGTACTTAAAATGGACAACAAAGAATTCATAGAAAAAGCAAGGAAAAAAATAAAGGATGGGCTGTCAGTTGACGATCTTATAAGAAAGCTTATAGCGTTCTCCGATTCACTTGAAAAAGGCGAAAACACCATATTTGAGCAGTTAAATGACCTTTACTTTCTTTATTATCCAGAAGCTGCAGATAAGCTTAAGGAAAGGGACAGGTTTATAAATATTCTGAGGGAATCCTGCGATAGAAAGAGCATATCCCAAAAGATGAATATTCCTGCGGAAAGTATGGGTTTTGATTTGGACGACGAAGAAATTCAGCTTTTGTCGCTTTCAATAAATGAGTTAAGCAACATCTCAGATCTCAGGAAGGTAGTTAACGACCGGCTAAATTCTGTAATCATGAAAAATTATCCAAATCTAAATGCGGTTTTAGGGTCAGAGATAGCTGCAAGGATTATATATTTAGCAGGCAGTTCATATTCGCTTATGCTTATGCCTTCCTCTAAGATACAAGTGTTGGGGGCTGAAAAAGCAATGTTTGCAGCAAGAAAAAAGAAAGCTACCCCAAAATATGGCGTTATATATAATCACGAACTTATGCTTTCACTACCTGACAAATTAAAGGGGAGGATGGCAAAAGTAATTGCAGCTTATACTTCTCTTGCCGTAAAAACCGATGTGATTTCAAAAGAAGACAAGAGTGGCAAGATTATGGAAAAGATGCTTAAGGACATAAATAAAGTAAGGAAAGGAAATGGAACTTAAACGGGTTATAGACAGAGTTTATTGGCTTTTGGATAGGAGACGCACGCTTGTAACTTTAAGTGCTTACGGTGGGGATTCGGTTTATGGTGAAAAAATCTTCAATTTTAACGGTAAAGTGTACAGGGAATGGGTTCCGTACAGAAGCAAGTTTGCGGCTGCATTTTATAAGGGTTTAAACGGAATTGATATAAAGGATAGTTATAAAGTGCTTTATCTGGGTGCTTCATCTGGAACTACAGTTTCCCACGTTTCTGATATAATTGGTGTTAATGGGCAGGTATATGCAGTGGAAATAGCAGAAGAAATGGCAGTGAATCTTATATTGCTTGCAGAAGAGAGAAAAAACATATTTCCGATTGTTGATGATGCAAGGAAACCCGAAAATTATTCAGGCAGCGTACCAAAATGTGATTTGCTTTATCAGGATGTTGCACAGAGAGATCAGACGGATATTTTTATCAAAAATGCGGATCTTTTCTTAAAAAGCGGAAAAATAGGGGTTTTTGCGGTAAAAACAAGGAGTATAGATGTTTCCGTGGATCCAAGAGAAGTTGTAAAGAATGAAGTAAAGAAATTAAGGGCAAAGTTCGATGTTATACGAGAGATAAACCTTTATCCCTACCAAAAGGATCATTCTCTGCTGATATTGCGCAAAAAATGAGTGTGCTTTCGATTGTATACTGTTAAAACACCTGGTGAAAGATATAAATGGATAAAGGTTAAAATAATAATATGGATAGTAAAGACAGCCTTATAGACAAAATAGAAGAAGTAAAGAAGAAAATAGCAGAGTTTGAAAATAATCTTAACATAAGTTCTATAGACATAGACCGGGTAACAGTCGATAAAAACAGTGAATTGATAAACCAGATAGAAAATTATAAGAAGAGGATAAACAGCATAGAAAACGATGTTGTAAAGAGCCAAACGGCATATCCTGTAGAGCAGGAGCCTCTTCTAACCAGTAAGAAAGCAGAAACCATTAATCCTATCCAACCTGAAACAAAGAAGAAGGATTCATATGATGATATAAAGAAAACTATAAGCAAGGTTGAAATGGAAAAACAGGAAGTTGAAAGCATAAATGACCTACTTGAGAAGCTTAAGAAAAATGCAATGGAACAGAAAAAAGTCGATGCGGTGCCCGAAACTAAAAATGTTCAAAATAAAACCGAAGAAAAACCTAAAATTGCAGATTCAGTTAGCACTAAAAAAATGTCTGATTACACAAGCGATTCTTCTATTAAAAGCAGCGCTGCAAGCGAATTGAAGAATTACAGCAAACCTAATAAAGTAGATTCAAACACTGTAAATATAACGGAGAATGATCTTCATTCAATTTCAGAGTTGATATCCAAGCTGGATGAGCTGTTGAAATCAAATAAAGACTTGGCAGACAAGCTTAATGAGCTGCTTAAGGAGCAGAGAGCCGATGACAGTAAAATAAGCAGAAATGATGAACTTATAAAGAAATTGGCAATACTTGGATCAAATGGTAATCTAAGCTAAATTTAAATATTTCATTCTCTTTATTCATCTAGGGCGGTAAGAATGAGTAAACTTGTTTTCATAATAGTTGATGGGATGGCCGACCTGCCTATTAAAGAACTAAAAAATAAGACTCCTTTAGATTACGCCATAAAGACTAATCTTTACAAGTTTTTAAGGCATTCCGAATTCGCTTATCCTACAGTGCTGGGCAAGTTTGCACCCCAAAGTGATTCCGGCGTTATGGCCGATCTGGGATATGACCCTCTTAAATATTCCACAGGAAGAGGCTGGTTCGAGTGTCTTGGACTTAACATGCAGCCAAAGGATGGAGAATTGAGCATAAGGGTTAATTTCGGCTCTGCAGTAAACGGCAAGCTAAATGCTGTCAGAACTTACATGTCAAAGCAGGAACTACAAGAACTATCAGAGGAGATAAACAGAAAGGTGAAGGTAAGTGCAGATTTTGAATTCAAGGCAGGGGAGGATTACAGAGCAGGGCTTGTTTTCCGTTCCGGTAAAAAAGCTTTCTCTTCTTTTGTCTCAAACAATGAGCCGGGTTACACCGCCAAATTCTTTGGAAATGGGGTAAAGCTAAGCTTTGCAACGGGAATAAATGACAAAAGGATACGAAAGATAAAGGCCATAAGAAAAGAAGCAGAGTACACTGCTTCGCTGCTTAATGACTTTATATCAAAGGCATCTACTGTAATAAAAAACTCAAAGGTTTACAAGGAAAGGAAGAAAAAAGGCTTAGATCTGCCGAATTACCTTTTTTTAAGGGATGCTGCAAGCAGGGACCCAAAGCTCTATGACATAAACGAAAAATACGGAAAGAGATGGGCTGCCGTTGTAGGGATGCCACTTGAAAAAGGAATAGCTACCGCGGCAGGCATGACTCTTGTTGAAACAGCTGAAGAAAAGGATATAAAGAAGGATTTTTATGATAAAGCCGAGAAAACCGTAAAGGCACTCTCAAAGTTCGATGCAGTTTATCTTCACATCAAGCAGACAGATGCAGTTTCACACCTTGGTAAATTTAGGGATAAATACGCTATAATAGAGAACATTGACAAAATAATAATATCAAGACTTGCAGGCGCTTTGGACCTTGAAAAAGACACGTTGGTTTTGACATGCGATCACGCAACTTCAAGCATGCTTAAAAGGCACATAAGCTCAAACATACCGGTTCTTATATCTAACAAGAAGTTTGGATTCAGCAGCAATTTCAGTGAGGCCAACTGTTTAAAGAACCATATAAAGGAAATAAAAAAAGCTGTGGATATCATGCCGTTTGTCATGTCAATTTAACATTTATTTCAATCTAAATTATTCTTAAATACGCGGAATTTTTAGATAGATTATGGGGTCAAACAGGGATTTGGCTGAAAAATTGAATGACATTGCTGATATTCTTGATATCGAAGGTGTTAACTGGGAGCCTAGAGCTTATAGGACAGCAGCTTTAACTATTTCTGGTTTATCCGAAGACATAAGCAAGGTGTACAAAGAAGGGAGGCTTCTGGAATTGGAGGGTGTTGGTAAATCCATAGCAAATTCAATAAAGGAATACGTAGAAACAGGGAAAATAAGCAAGTACGAAGAATTAAAAAAGAAATATCCGATAGACTTTGACAGCTTTAGGAAGATAAGGGGGATGGGCCCAAAAAGAGCTTACACTCTTTATAAGAAGCTCGGTATAAAAACAGTAGCCGACCTTAAAAAAGCATTAGATGAGGAAAAGATACAAAAGCTAGAGGGATTCGGCAAGAAAAGCGAGGAAGAGCTTAAAAAGAACCTTGAGTCATTTATGAATGTTAAAAACGATAGGCTTCTTCTTGGATATGTAATAGAATATGCAAATTCATTGTTAGAAAAATTAAGGAAAAGCGGCCTTTTTGAACGAGTGGAAATAGCCGGTTCAATGCGCAGGATGAGGGAAACAATAGGAGATATAGATATACTTGCAATCTCTGAAAAACCAGAATTGGGGATGGATTTCTTTTCAAAGATGGATGAAGTGAACGGCATTGTAGTTAAGGGCCCTACAAAAACCACTGTGGAATTAGGCATAGGTACTACCTGCGACATAAGAGTTCTCCCGAAGGAATCATTCGGCGCCGCAATGCAGTATTTTACAGGCAATAAGGATCACAATGTCAAATTAAGGAAGATAGCCATATCAAAAGGTTGGAAACTTAATGAATACGGCCTGTTTAAAGGAAAAGACCCAATAGCTGGTAAAAGTGAAGAAGAGATATACAATAAGCTGGGAATGGATTTTATACCGCCAGAATTAAGGGAAAACACTGGGGAAATAGAAGCAGCCCAACAGCATAGGCTTCCCAAAATTGTGAACTACACGGAAGTTATCGGGGATTTGCATGCTCATACCAAGGACAGCGATGGAATGAATTCACTGGAGGAGATGGCTTCAGCTGCTGAAAAAAGAGGGTTAAAGTACATCGCTTTTACAAACCACAGCAAGAGCCTGCCGGTTGCTCATGGCTTAGATGAGAAACGTTTTGCTGAACTAAACAAAAAAATAGATTCATTCAATGAAAAAAGCAACATAAAGGTATTGAAAGGAGTAGAACTTGAAATATTAAAAGACGGTTCATTGGATTTAAAAAACGATTCTTTAAATGAACTTGATTTTGTCATAGGGGCAATGCACCAGAATCTTAACATGAGCAGCAAAGAACTGACAAATAGGCTGATAAAGGCAATAAACAGCGGGATGATAAATACTGTTGCGCATCCGACTGATAGAGTAATTGGACAAAGAGAAGGATTAAAGCTTGACTTTGACAAAGTAATGGAAGCCTGTGAAAAAAATGATGTTTTACTAGAGATAGACGGTTACCCAGAAAGGTCAGATTTACCGTTTGATTTGGTAAAAAAAGCAAAAGATTACTCAATAAAGTTCTCTTTAGGAAGCGATTCCCATAGAACGGAGCACTTGCGGTTTTTAGACCTTGCTACAGCCATAGCCAGGAGGGGTTGGCTTGAGAAAAAGGATGTTATAAATACATTAGAATATAAAGAGGTATTAAAGCTTAGGAGATAATTAATAAATCCTAAGAAATGCTTTATTAAATATGGTTGAAAGGATCAAAAGCGGTGTAAGTGGATTCGATGCAATAGTGAATGGCGGATTCGTGAAAAACAGCATAGTAGCAATATATGGTTCGCCCGGTGCCGGGAAAAGTATATTCTGCACGGAATTTCTTAGAGAAGGGCTGAAAAACAATGAAAAGGTTTTTTATATAAGCATGGAGCAGGACATAGATTCCTTTCTAGAACAATGTGATTCGTTTGGATTCAAGGAATTCAAGGAAAACCTAAATGCGAATTTTGTCTTTTCAAGGATGAGCGGGCACGATTTCAAGAATTTTCTTTCAATAGAGCTGCCGAAGATACTTGAAACAAGGAAGGAAAAGCATGCTAGGATAGTAATAGACCCCCTTACTCCATTTCTTTGGGAAGTAAAAGATCCAACTTTACAGAGAAATATTCTTACCGACACGTTTAAAATGCTAAGGGAGTTTGGTACAGCTTTGGTTACAATAGAGAGATACGGTGACATAAATAGGATGGAATTATCAGAGGACATAGCAATACCTATATACCTTTCAGACATGGTAATCCTTCTTTCAATGATATACAACCAGAATTTCTATCAGAAGGCAATTTCCATAGTTAAGATGAGATTTTCTTCGCATAGCACAGGAATGCATCCTTTTGACATAGGAAACAATGGTATAAACATCTTTCAGGACCAGCCCGTATTTTAATCAATCTCTACAAAAACAGGAGCATGGTCAGAACCTTCTTGCTTTTCAAGTATACCTGCTGCTTTTACCCTTTTTTGAAGTTCCTTCGATACAAAGAAATAATCTATCCTCCAACCTATATTGTTTTCCCTTGCGCTTTTGTAAAGGTAAGTCCACCAAGAGTAATTTCCACTTTTATTGTTGAATAGCCTGAAAGTATCTATGTATCCTTTCTCTATAAGTTCATCTACGAATTTCCTTTCCTTCAGAGTGAAACCTGCGCTTCCTTCGTTTTGTTTCGGCCTCGCTATGTCTAATTCAGTGTGTGCAACGTTGAAATCTCCCCCTATAACTATCGGTTTTTTCTTTCTCAGGTTTTCCATGAATCTAAGTATGCTTTTGTTGAATTCTATCTTGTAAGAAAGCCTGCTTAAATCCCTCCTTGAATTCGGGAAATAGCTGTTTATAACAAAGTAGTCCTTGAGTTCAAGGGTTAATGTCCTCCCTTCGTCATCATACTTTTCATCCCCAATGCCATAGATAACATTAATTGGCTTTTCCTTGCATAGTGCGATAACTCCACTATATCCTTTTTTTACCTTTGAAGGCATTATATATGAAGAGTAGCCGTCCATTTTTATTAATCCGTTTATCTCTTCGATTTTTGTTTCCTGCAATAAAATAACATCATATTCACTAGAGTTTATTACCTTCTGGATTTCATTTTTTCTTGCCACGCTTCTTAGCCCGTTTACATTCCAGGAGAACATTTTCATAGTCTTTTATATTATACACTATATTTATATTGGTATTTCTATAGCTATAATATAAAGAATATTATGAAATCTACTACACCAGCTCATAAGAAGGGATACAAAGTGCACTTCACAACGTTTTTGGTTGTGATGACTATACTGTTTATAATATTGTTCTTTTTGAGCACACTTAATGGGTTTTTAGGCTTCAACATTGCAAAATTGCTTGGGTTAAAGCCAATAACAATAACCGCTCCTAAAAACATAAGTGTTACCCCCCCACCTACAAACATTACAAATAGTACTAAAACTATTCCAGTACCGAAATACACAATTTTTTATGAGTCTGGGCTACCATTAGATACTCTTTGGTCTGTTTCATTGCCTTCTGGCACATTGTATTCAAATATAAATTATCTAAATTACTCCTCTTTTCTCAAAAGTTTTTCATTTAGCGTTAATCAAGTCTTCTTAAACGGCTGTATTTTCTCCCCCTCCCCCGGGTCTGGAAATGTTATTGCTGGAAATTCCGTTTATATTTCTTTTTCATCGGTATGTAATACTACTTTTGTGAGATATGGTTTACCTAACAAAGTAAATTGGACAGTTCTTTATGGCAATGTTTCTAAGGATGTGGACACAAATTCAACATCTTTTATTTCTTCCAACGGCAATTTTCCTTTTTCAATCTCAGATTCACACTACGCTGGTTGTCCTTATTACCCATATCCGCAGTCTGGATACCTTAATGCCGGTTCATCAAAATACATAATTTTTTTTACAACCTGCATTTCTAAATCAAATGCAGTCACATTTTTAGAGAGCGGTTTGCCCCAGGGGTATAACTGGACCGTAAAGTATGATAATACAACAAATAGCTCAAATTCTACTCGGATAGTTTTTACTCCTACAAATTCAGCCTCTTTGATTCCACTATTTAACGTCTCAGTAATTGATAAGAATAACTGCATATTTACTCCAAATCCGAAAAATGGAAATGCTACGGGAGGCCAAACTGTTTTAATAACTTTTACTTCATTGTGTAATACTTCGGTAAGTGAAAAGGGTCTGCCAGTGGGTACAAAATGGAATGTGACATTTGACAATAAAACCGTTTACTCGGTTTCTTATTCCTTAAGAATAAGTACCAACTATACGTTGAGCAATCTAAGCTTAAGGCCTGTAATATTAGGAAATTGCACGTTTAATCCAATTGCAAATTCTAGTAATCCGATAGTTGCGGGTTCTTCTGTTCTTATAGAGTTCTCTGCAAGCTGCATAACTTCCTTTTTGGAGAAGAATCTTCCTGTGGGGTTGAACTGGACTGTAAAGTATAACAATAAAACATTGCAGTCCACGTCAAGTGTAATAAGATTCAATACTACCAATGTGTTCTCGGGTTTCTCCATTCCAAATGCAACCGAAGGCGGGTGTGTATATTCCCCTACGCCATCACGCGGGAATTTAACGGCGGGATCCTCCATTACCATATCTTTCTCTCAGACATGTCATACTGTTTTTGTTTCAAAAGGGTTACCAGCAGGAGTATCCTGGTCAGTTGATTACGACAATCAGACAAGGGACGGTGCATTTAACTCTTCGATAGAATTCCCTTACTATAAAGGAAAAACATTCTATTATAACGTGTCAATAATAAAAGTTGGAAACTGTGTATTTACTCCCTATCCCAAAAATGGAACTATACTTGCGGGAGAACTTCAACTTATAGCATTTTCTGGGGAATGCACCACAACTTTTAGTGAAACAGGACTTCCGAATAATACGGAGTGGAATGCCACTTTTGATAATAAAACAAAATTATCAATATCAACCGGAATCTTTTTCTATACAGTAAATGGTTCTTATCCTTTTTCAATTCCTTCTCAACCGATAAGTAGGGGATGTTATTATGTCCCTTCTCCATCTTCCGGTAGTATAACGGCCGGTTCGAATGAAACCATAGGATTTACGGATGATTGTACAACGGATTTTATAGACCCTGGTTTGCCGTCTGGGGCAAATTGGACCGTTACATTTGCAGGGTTAACAAAGCATTCTATAAATCAAAATGTGTCATTTCTTCTCCCCAGAGGTAAGTACTATTACCAAGTGCCACAGACAAGTTATAATGGCTGCAACTATGCACCCAATCAAAGTTCCGGATCTACAAGCGTTGGAGAGGATGTACATGTAACATTCAATCTTACAACCTGTGACACGGTTTTTTCAGAAGTTGGTTTACCAAAAGGAACTTCGTGGCAGGCAATATTTAATGGCACTGCCTCGGATTCTCAGACAAATTCAATCTCTTTTAGCAGCTTTCCAGGAAACTACTCATTTTCAGTTGAAAAGATAACCCTAGGAACATGCGTATTTTCACCAAATGAATCTAGTGGATTTATAAATGCAGGTTCTTCCCCGGTCATAGGCTTCAGCAGTTTATGCTATACAGATTTTTATGAAAAGGATTTACCAGCAAACAGTCTGTGGAGTGTTAATTACAACGGTAAGCCTAACTCTTCAATAGGCGACTTAATTGCTATAAAGACTAGTTATGGTACTTTTCCTTATTCAATAAGTAATGTTAGCGCAGGTGGCTCATGTTACTTTATACCCCAACCAGTTGCTGGAAATGACACAGCTGGGACAGAGGTCACTGTAAATTATATTGAGAAATGTCTGTCAAACTTTCACGAAACTGGTTTATACAGCAATGTACACTGGTCTGTAACTTATGATGGGGATACCGTTTCAACTTACGGAGATAACCTGTCCATACTGAATTTACCCGGAAATTATTCATATGATGTACCAACTGCCTTTGGAAGGGGCTGCACTTTTACATCTCTTAACTCCAGCGGTAATCTTGTATCGGGCAAAAATGCTAGCGTTTATTTCTCCCCAAGTTCATGCATTTCTAATATTACTGAAACTGGCCTGCCGAAAAATGTAAATTGGGGCGTTTCTATAGATAATGTAACTAATTACTCTACAGAAAAATCAATTTTAGTTACAACAAATCCTGGGAATTACTCTGTGTATATTCATTCTGTAAAGATAAATGGTTGTGTTTTCTCCGCAAGTTATAATAATCTAATGATGGCAGGTTCTACCATTATAGTTCATTTTAGTGCCGCATGTCAAACCATTTTTACTGAAACAGGTTTACCCAATGGTACAGAATGGAAAGTTAATGATTCTTTTCCTTCTTATTTTGATTATAATTTACCAATACCTGGAGAGGTATACTCTTATACATTGTACTCTTCAACAACAAATAGGATAATAGTTAATTCTTCAAACTCATCAGCTAATCCGTATAAAGTAGAAAGCATTCCTATAAATAAGTTTTGTGCATATGATCCGCAACCGTCATCGGGATCAATAACTCCTGGCGACAATCTCTCTATACTGTTTAAGAATGATTGCATAACTAGCTTCAAGGAAATGGGTCTTCCAAGTGGGACTACCTGGTATGTATCCTTCAATAATATAAATGCTTCCTCCAATTCCAGTCAAATTTCATTTTTAACAAATGCGGGAGCATACAACTTTAAAGTATTCACAGCAGAAAATCACGGTTGTTTCTACACTTCAAATGTAACCCAAGGTACACTTAATTCCTCATCTGTTTTGAACATAAAATTTACAGGTAAGTTCTGTCTTACTATTTTTAACGAGACTGGCTTACCAAGTAATACAAAATGGAATGTAACTTTTAACAGTACATTAAAAGCATCCAATACATCAAAAATAACATTTAATGGTTCTTTCTCAAATACCTCCTATAATTATTATATACAGCCAAAAAGCATTTCAGCCCAGGGCTGTTATATAAATTTGACTTCACCAAGCGGAACTGTTAAAGTGGGCTCATATGTGAATGTTACATATCTAAACCGTTGCAAAACCACTTTTAATGAGACGGGCCTACCGAATAGCACAAAGTGGAGCGTGGTTTTTGACGGGATATCAGGAAGTTCTTCAAATATTTCAGTAGTCATATACGCTCTGCCTGGAAATCATTCATATGAACCTTCAATTATAAACATAGGGGGAGGGTGTTTTTATTATCCAAAACCAAATTCTTCATACTTAATATCTGGAGAATCTGCCACTATCTCATACACGAAAGAATGTTTGTCCACATTTTCTCAAAACGGTTTGCCTTCTGGTGCTTCATGGTCCGTTGAGTATGATAATTTTGTCAACTCTTCTAGGTTATCAGATATAAATTTTGTTACCGCACCCGGCAATTTCTCGTTTTCTTTGAATACAGTTGATTATGCCTATTGCTCCTTTTTGCCTTCTCCGGCTTCTGGTTATCTTGTCGCAGGCGGAAATGTAAGTATATCCTTTATTGAAAATACCTGTAATACTACCTTCATAGAAACCGGCTTACCTTTTAATACGCAGTGGAAACTTACGTTTGATGGAATAACAGAGACTCCTTCTAACAATAATGTTACAATAACTACACCCGCAGGAATTTTTACAGCTAAGTTCTATCCAATAAATTTGTCTAACTGTATATTTTCTCCGCAGCCGCTGTCTAGCAGCACTGCGGCTGGAGGCCATTTTACCGTTCATTTTGCAGCATCTTGTACTACTACTTTTAATGAGACGGGCCTGCCGAATAATACTTACTGGTTTGTTACATATAACGGTACTACAGTTTCATCAAATAGCACTATTATAAGAGTAACTTCAATAAATGGCACTTATGCGTATAGCTTGCCGTTTATAGGCAATTCCAGTTGCTCATACCGGCCGAATCCCTCCTCTGGAAATGCAATAGCTGGTTCAAAAATAGGCATAGATTACAGCGGAGGGTGCACAACAGTATTCTATGAAAATGGGCTGCCTCCCGGCAGTGAATGGAATTTAACATATGATAATAAGAGCATAAACTCTACAAGTACCAGTATCCAGTTTGTAACCCCCCCAGGCAGTTTTAAGTACACTGTCGAAAACTTAACTTTAAATAACTGCTTATATGTTGCAAAGAATGGCTCTTCAGAACTTGCTGCAGGGTCCACATTTTATCTGGTATTTAATCAGACAAGGTGCTACACTACATTTACGGAAAGCAATCTTCCTTCAAATACAAAATGGACATTAACTTATGATGATGTAAATTATAGCTCGAATAAAACTTCATTAGCGCTGTCAACTATTCCAGGTACTTTCAATTTTACTGGGTATAGTGTAACAGAAGATGGGTGTATATTTACTCCAAATCCAAGTAGCGGTCATATTGCTGCAGGCTCTTCTTTACTTCTTTCTTTTTCCTCTTCCTGTGTAACTTCCTTTAATGAAACCGGCCTTTCTAAGGGGATAACTTGGAGTGTTGAGTTTGACGGCATAACCAATTACTCTTCTAATACTTCTCTGTACATAGACTCAATTTATGGTAATTTCTCATTTTCAGTCCCTAGGATACAAGTATCAGCGAATTGTTACCTTACTCCTGATCCAAGCAAAGGTTACCTAATTGCAGGCTCAAGCACCGTTATTAACTTTTCCAATTATTGTTATTCCGAGTTTATAGAAACGGGATTACCTTCGGGCATTAGTTGGTCCGTAAAATACAATAATTTAACTAATTCATCTTCTTTATCAGATATAAGTTTCAATGTTGTCAGTGGGAATTATTCATTTTCCATACCATCGGTTGATTATCATAATTGTTATTTCGTTTCCAATGAATCAAGTGGATATGCAAAGGCAGGGGTTTATACCTATTTAAAGTTTACAGAAAATTATTGCATTTCTAATTTCACAGAATCCGGCTTGCCGAGTAATACAAAATGGAATGTAACATTTTCAAATAAGTCTAATGCATCTACTAAACGGTACATTTCTTTAAACACCACTAAAGGTCTGTACAATTTTACAGTGCATCCGGTAAATATAGGAGGTTGTAAATACATCTCTACTCCCGCAATCGGAAGTGTGGCCGCAGGTTCAGAGATAAATGTAAGTTTTTCGGTTTCATTTTGCATAACTACTTTTGATGAAACCGGCTTACCATTAAGAGATAATTGGTCAGTTACATATGATAGTATAAGAAATTCTTCCGTTTCTAGCAATATAACCTTCAATATTTCTACTTTGTCTTCTTTTGCGTTTTCTGTAGAGGCAGAAAACCAATCTCAGTGTGATTTTAGTCCTGTTCCATCCTCAGGTAGCGTTACTTCCGGCTCTACAGAAGTGATAAATTTCAATAGCGTCTGTCATACCTACTTTAAAGAGAATGGGCTACCTTCAAGTTATACTTGGATAGTGAATTTAAACGGGAAAAATGATTCTTCTAAATCAAATATTATAGAATTTACAACTTCCTATAATGATAATTACACCTTCAATATTTATCCATCCGTAGATTATAACTCGGGGTTCTTGTCAAATATTTCCAAAGGTTACATTGCTACTGGGTCAAATATTACAGTTGCATTTTCAAATGATACAGCTGCTTATAAGAAACCGGTAATAATGCCTGTGTCCTTTTATAATAATCAGACAGAATCCACTCCTCAACCCTCTCAACAGATGCTTATTTTCAATTCCTCAAAATATTCTAAATATGAAAACTCCAAATTAACAAATATAATGTTTGCATATCAGAATGGAACAGCTATTCCTTCTTGGTTAGAATCCGGCAATTCAAATACGTCAAATGACACTGTATACTGGCTAAAAATTAAAAGCATCCCAGCGGAAAGTGGTATAACTATCAACATGGTATTCAATCAAACCTTCCTTTCTTATTCTAATAATTTTTACACCGGTACAGCAGGAGAGGCTCCACAGCTTTCCTCAACATACGGTGAGTACAACAATATAGCCAATGTGATGAATTCAGGTTTATTGTACCAGTTTTACCAGTTAAATGGAGGAGGTATACAGTCACAGGCAAGTGTTTACCAAGCACAGTTAACACCAAATTCGGTTTTCTCCTATGGTAGTTTGACAGCGACAGCAGGATCAACATTGTATTTATCTGCATTAACAGGCAGTTCTCAGGATGTTGATGGAACAACAGAGCCAAACGTGATAATTAATTATCAGTACAGTTATTCCGGAGGGAGTGCATTTCCAAATCCGCCTATAACCAATCCGCAGTATGTAATAATGAAGGCAATAGGCTTTGCAGTAGTCAACTCCCCAACAACAATATATGGATTAAGTGATGATGGCATGGGAATTGGTTATTCTAATTCCGGCGGGGCATTAATTCCTTGGCTTGGAGGGTCTTCTACTTCAAACAATCCAAATAACGTAATCAATTCTTGGGTATCGGAATCTGCTACTCAACATAGCGGCACTATAACTACAGACGGCAGTTACAGGCTAGAAATAGACTATACAAATCAAGGAGGACCAGGGGAGGATGCGGTCTGGTCAAATAATTCAATAGATTACTATTCTCCCTCACAGCCTCCAAATGGTGTAATGCCATACAGTATTTCAAATGCAACATTTATAACTACCTATTTCAAGGAAACGGGATTACCTTTAGATTATAATTGGAATGTAAACTATGATACTATATCTAAATCTTCATCAATGTCCGAGATAAACTTTACTACTGAAAGAGGAAATTACTCTTATTCCGTGCCAGTTCTTCGTAATTCTTCTTCAAGTTTGGATTGTACTACAGCTTATACTCCAAAGCCTAGCTCTGGCTATTTAATAGCAGGAGAGAATATTACTATTTCATATTCTAACAGCACTTATTGTATAACTAAGTTCTATGAAAACGGTTTGCCTGCAAATTCAATATTTTATGTAAATTACGATGGGATAAACAAAAGTATTTCTTTATTTGGGGATGGACTTTTGTTATCTATCCAGAATACCCAGTCTGTTCCTACTCCAGCGCCATTCCAGCAGATGGTAAACTTTTCGTATTCAGGCTACAAGCAGTACATAAATCTAAGCAGCGGTCACCAGTTCCAGAACGTAGAGTTCATAAACACTACAACTGGAAAGGTAATAGACAGTTGGCTTGAAAGCTACACTTCCAGCTATGCCATCTTCTGGATAAAGTTGCCAAATGGAATACCTGCAGACACTACTATAAAGGATGTAGCTATGCTGTTTGTGAATAATGACACTAATTTATTTAACACTAATACCACTGGCGAGGCTCCTCAGCTTTCTCCAACGTATGCAGAATACGACAATGGTGCAAACGTATTTATAAAATACTGGAATTTTAAGGGGAGTTCGGCGCCAGCAGGATTTGCTACATCTGTAGATAATGGTGGCAGTGTTTCTTACAATAATGGGTTATACTTAACTCTTCCTAACAATAACAATGGTGCAACTGCAGCAAGTGTTTATGTTCAAACAGATCTAAGTAATCCTTTCTTCGCCTTTACTGGTACTGGAGCGGGAGCTTATGCATATAGAACTAATATAGGAATATCTGAAAGCAGCAGTAACTCAATAGAAGGTACTTGTGCGATAATGTATTATCCTTCATATTCATATATACCTGGGGGAGAATGCATATCTAATGGTTTATACTCAATAACCAGTTCAGGTTATTCACAAATTAATAGTTTGTCTTATTCTTCTGGTCCATTAATAGGTGTTGGTTTCAATTCAAATACGGTACTTCTAGTTAATAATGGATTTAATTTGTATACTGATAGTTCAATCCCTTTTAGTTCTACTAATTATGTGTGGTTAGGAACCTCCGCATATTATTCAAAAACGTCAGGTTCGAATGTTCTTAATTATTTAGCATTATCAGCTTATCCTCCAAACGGGATTATGCCAAGTGTAACGTCTGTTCTTAAGACATCTGGGATTAATACTTCTAATGGCATATTCTTAGCTAAGCCCTCCTCCAATGTTGACTGTTCAAATAGTGATATTAATCTTACGGCAGGCAGTACATACACTTTCACAAATTGGAATTGTACTACTGAATTCAATGCAACGAATATTAATCAAAATGTTACGTTCTCTTTAGATTATAATGGTTTGAATAAGTCCGGCACTACTGGAAAACCCATAAATATAAATTTCCTATCCTCGGGTAATGGCAATTATCTTTATAACGCAAAGATAAGCAATCAATGCAGTGCAAGCGGTTATGCATATGTGGGGGAGAGTTCAAACATAAGTAATTGGAACTGCTCTTATCTATTTTATGAGAAAAATTTACCTACAGGAACGAAGTGGTATGTCAGTTTTAACGGGTTTAACGAAAGTTCTACTAATAATAAGATAGCGTTCTTTGATTCTCCAGGTAATTATTCTTATAAAATAAATGAAATACCTATAAAAGCAAACAACGGTTTGTCCTGTGTAAATACCTTTTATCCCTCCCCTTCTTCAGGGTATATATCTACTTTGAAAAATAATATAACTATAACCTTTTCAAACAATACGCAATGTACTACTTCCTTTTTACAATTTGGATTACCTAATAATAATTGGAAAGTATTTTATAATAATAATGGATATAACTACACTTCAAAGTATTCTCTGATAAATATAAGCATTGACAACGCTCAATCTACCTCAACTCCAGCGCCATTCCAGCAGATGGTAAACTTTTCGTATTCAGGCTACAAGCAGTACATAAATCTAAGCAGCGGTCACCAGTTCCAGAACGTAGAGTTCATAAACACTACAACTGGAAAGGTAATAGACAGTTGGCTTGAAAGCTACACTTCCAGCTATGCCATCTTCTGGATAAAGTTGCCAAATGGAATACCTGCAGACACTACTATAAAGGATGTAGCTATGCTGTTTGTGAATAATGACACTAATTTATTTAACACTAATACCACTGGCGAGGCTCCTCAGCTTTCTCCAACTTATGCGGAGTATGATGATGGTGCAAATGTGTTTAATTATTATGAGAACTTCGCAGGTTCAGGATTGCCAGCGGGCTGGCAGGAGCTTACCTCCTCTGGAGATACATACACTTGGGACAATGGAATCACTTTTACAAATAATGGCCATAGTGATTATGTTTCGATAGGAACAACGTCTGCTGTCGCTTCTGCAGGTATTTTAGAATTAGGGGTGGCAAGTGGCTCCAATGCTAGGCCGACAATAGAATTAGCAACTACAGATATCCAAATAGAGGGTGGTCAACCAATATATGAATACAAAGAGGGTTATGGTCAATCCTATGGTATGTATTCAGGCGATATGCAACTAGAAACATTGACTACTTCATCTACGTCTACAGACAATGCTAAGACAGCTTATAATGCTCCACTAATTGAAGGAATTAGCTGGACAACAACAGGTTCAGAACTCCTGGAGATAATACCAAACTATGTTTATAATGACGCGGAGATAGCATCCGAAGCAAGTACTTCTGTGTCATTGTCCACCCCTTTATATGTTATGTTGGGCCAAGCTGCGTCTGGTTCTAGTTCAGATACTGGGGGCTTCACAGCAAATTGGCTTCGCGTTCGTGCCTATCCTCCAAACGGAGTAATGCCAACCGTAAAAATAAATAAGTCAACAGTAACTGACTTGAATTTTAATTTTCTAACCTCCCCAGGAAGCTTTACAGCGAATGCCAATACTTCTTTAGATTGCAGACCAGAAGAGGATACAGTAAAAGCAGGGACGACTTACTTCTTTTCAAATTGGAATTGTACTACTACATTTAATGAAAGCGCATTGCCAAAAGGTAATACTTGGTGGGTTGATTACGATGGAGTAAACGATAGTAATAAAACTGGAAATGTTATAAGAGTAAACTTTAACTCTTCCAATTTTGGAATTTATACTTATTCCGTAGGTTCAAATATAAGTTGTTATTCTAAAGGCGTTGGAGATTTAGGGACATATAATAATATCTCAAATTGGTTATGTAATAAGCGATTTACAGAGGAAGGGCTTCCAAGTGGAACTAACTGGAGTGTTGACTATGATAATAAGTTAAGCTATTCGACTTCCGGTGTAATATCTTTTTCCAATAATTTTGGAAATTACAGTTATAACATAAGCAATTTAACTTTATCTAATGGAATTTATGTGCCAAATTCCTCTTCAGGGCATACAATCTCATTTGGTAACTTAATTATAAATTTCTCAAAACACGGCCTAGTTACTCCTCAAAGTATTTACAAATACGCAGTGTTGAATATCACCAACTCTCAAACTTCTGCTACTAAGCAGCCATTCCAACAGATGATTAATTTAACGATAAACTCATTAAACAGCAAATACATAAACCAGACTGGCAAATATTCCTTCCAAAACGTTGAGTTCTTTAACACTACAACTGGCAAGGTAATAGATTCATGGCTTGAGAACTACACTTCAAAGTACGCCATATTCTGGATCAAATTACCAAACGGCATACCTGCAAATACCACTATACAAGACGTGGCAATAGGCTTTGCATCAAATGATACAAATCTGTTCAATATCAATAGTACTGGCGAAGCACCTCAGCTATCCGATACTTATGCAGAATACGATGATGGTGTTAATATATTTAATTTTTACGATAATTTTGCGGGAACTAGTTTAAATACTACAAAGTGGAGTAGCTTTGGTAGTTCAGGAACAAGTGGTTCTACCTCAGACATTATAGTGAGTAATAAATTAACTTTAACAGGCGGCGGAACAGGGGGGCTTTCTCATCAAACTTGGATTAAAACCTCTTTAAGTTCTGGAAGTTTTGATGGGTCTGTAGTTGCAGATGTTTATGAAAATAGCCCCTCAACTGATACAACGTTTAGATGGGGATTTACAAATTCAAATCCAACTTACTTTGGAGGTTCATCTACACAATCTTTTGGCGAACAGATATATGATAATGGAAATTGGTATGCAAATACAGATGCTGGCTCATCAGGAACGCAAAATGAAATAGGTTCTTGGAGTTCTTTAGCAAACACTTCCGTTATATGGAGTATAGCTGCTACGGACACGCAAATTTTATTTTATAATCCAAATACCTATTCAACATTAGGAAGTTCAGGACAAACCATAACAACTACTATTCCAGCATATTCCTCATCAATTGGTTTATCTTTAACTAATGAGTATACTAATCCCGTATATGTTTATTGGGTTAATGTTCGTGCATATCCACCAAACGGAGTTATGCCTTCTGTTAAATTAAATACAATAGTTACGAAACCAATAACTCTGTTTATAAACGGTATTTCAAACAATAATATTACAATGATTTATGGTAAATATAGTAATTTTACAGTTGAGTCTGATAACCACTATGTTAAACTTTGGAGGGAGATTAATAATTCAGTAGTATCATTAACCAATTTATCCGGCAATATTTCAACATACTATAATCGTTTTGCTGCAGGGAAAATAAAAGTAATCGGAGGCTCTAATTCTACAGGGATAAAGAATGTTTCTTATTATAACATAATAAACAAAGCAGCTCCGATACTTAATTTAGTGTCAAATCCTAACAAAAACTATTCATATAATGGAACTAGCCTTATAGTAAATGCATCAATATCTACTATTGAGAACCAATTAAATGCAAAACTGTATATAAATGGGATTTTTAATCAGACCATAAATAAAAGTACAGTGTTAAATTTAAGTAGTTATGAAGGTAATTACACAATAGTTCTAAATACTAGTGGAAATCAGAATTACACTGCAGATTCTATTACAATAACAAGAGACATTTATCTGCATTCGCCTTCTTCTCTAAGTGATTACCTGCCGATAAATATAACTAATACTCAGTCTGTTGCTACCCCGGCGCCATTCCAGCAGATGGTAAACTTTTCGTATTCAGGCTACAAGCAGTACATAAATCTAAGCAGCGGTCACCAGTTCCAGAACGTAGAGTTTTTCAATACAACAAATGGAGCATTGATAGACAGTTGGCTTGAAAGCTACACTTCCAGCTATGCCATCTTCTGGATTAAATTGCCAAATGGAATACCTGCTTCTGCAACATTGACTGACATTGCATTAGGTTTCGCTTCAAATGACACCAATTTATTAAATAATGACACAACGGGGGAGGCTCCACAGCTTTCTCCAACGTACGGTAAATACGATAATGGAGCCAATGTATTCAATTTCTATGATAACTTTAAAGGAACTAGTTTGAATATGACTAAATGGGCTATAACTAGTGGCTCTCCCTCAAATTTAGTTGTTAATAACGGACTTGAAATGATAAATGGCTCACAAATCCAAAGCAAATTTTTAGTTGCTCCTGGAATACTTGAAGCAAACAATACTTATGTGAGCTCTAATGAAGGTGGTGATGGTTTAGAGTATAACGTGACAGCGGTTAGTGATTCAAGTATACAAGAAAATAATCAGCCTTATTGGGGTCACGGAAATGTTTATGGAGTATATCAAGGGACGGAAGAGGACTTAAATTCCAATTTAGCAGATTATACCAGCGGTATATTTGGTTTATGGTGGCTTTCAAACGGCTCTGCGTATGGATATCATAACAATGTAGAAATGGGTTCGACTACAATTACAAATATACCATACTCTAACTCATATGTGGTATTGTATGCAGGCCCTCATAGCGGAACTGGGTATTCCGATTACACATGGGTTTTATCTAGAGCTTATCCTCCAAGAGGGATAATGCCTTCCATTAGCTTTGGCAGAATACTACCGTAAAGCCCTTAAAAATAAATGTTTTTAATAAATGGAAGCATTCAATTAATTATGGCCGTATTATCACATGATGAAATAATAAAGCTTCTAGATTCCAAGGAATTGAAGATAACTCCTTTGGACAGGAAACAGGTAGGCCCCGGTTCAGTTGATCTTAGACTAGGTTATGTTTTTCGGGTTTTCAAAAAGATAAATAAGATGGTTGTAGTAGATGATTCAACAGACTACAAGGAATTGACAGAGGAAATAAAGATAAAAAAAGGCGAAAGTTTTCTTATTCAGCCTGGAGAACTTGTTCATGCCATAACAATAGAAAAGGTATCACTTCCGCAGAACATTTCCGCTAGAATCGACGGAAGGTCAAGATTTGCAAGACTAGGCTTATTAACACACATAAGCAGCGGTTTCATGCAGCCAGGCACTTCTGGAAAAATAGTATTGGAAATGGCCAATTTATCGCCAATAGCACTGGCTATAAAGCCTTACACTAAAATCTGTCAGATTGTATTTGAAGAGTTAAAAGGAAAGGCAAAATACGCCGGAAAATTTACAAATCAAAGCAGACCTTAATAAATTCAAATAAATGATACTCAGCCAGTTTTTCGAATTCTCAAACCTTTGAGGCAAGGGAATTGTTTCTAAGTATTATGGCTATAAGTATCAATAAGTACAAAACCGCTGCACCTACCAAAACTATGCTTGACATATTTTCATCCCCTCACTCTATAATAGAAGACAACTTACATAAATACTTTTTGCTTTTTTTCTCTCTTTTGCATGATGAAATTATATATTTTGGATTATTCACTGTATTATTAAGTGAAAAATGATTAGTACTACACTCCGTTTTTAGGGCACAGATCTTTTATAGGGCATATCTCGCATTTCGGCTTTGTAGATTGGCAGATCCGATGGCCATGTTCCTTTAGTACATAAGCAAAGTTCTTCCAGTATTTTTTGTTAACAATGCCTTTAAGGTCATTTTCTATTTCATCCGGCTTATTGCTTTTGCTTAATCCTATCCTATAAGAAAGCTTTATTACCCAAGTGTCTACAGGAATGCCTTCCACTATGTTGAATGCATTTATCAAAATAGTATTTGCCGTTTTTCTGCCTACTCCTGGTAATGAAAGCAGCTCATCCATTTTATTTGGTATTTTTCCACCGTACTTTTCACTTATTATCTTACAGCAGCTTATTATGTGCTTTACTTTGTTTTCTGCAAAGCTAACTCTCTTTACATAACTTAACAGTTTCTGAGGATCCGCTTCTGAAAAATCCTTTACTGTTCTATATTTTTTGAAAAGTTCAGGAGTTAATTCATTCACAACCGTATCCTTCGTCTGTGCAGATAGTATTGCAGCAACTAAAAGCTGTAACGGCCCGTTGAAATTAAGGTAGTATTTTACGTTTCTGTAACTGCTTTCAAGTATTTCTATTGCTTTTTCCGCCTTTTGTTTATCAAGTAAAATGAATTCCGTCATATAATCCTTATATACTCGTTTTTCTTTATATGTATATGGAAGTCAAAGAAGGAGAGATGTTTCCTGATTTTAGGCTTAAAGCAGACGATGGAAAAGAAGTTTCTTTGTCTGATTTAAAGGGCAAAAAGAGTGTTGTGTATTTCTACCCCAAGGACGATACTCCTGGATGTACAAAAGAGGCATGCAGTTTTAGGGACAATATCAATTCCTTTAAATCTTTGGGAATTCCAGTGTTTGGAATAAGCGTTGACAGCATCGAATCACATAAAAAATTCAAAGGTAAATATTCTATTCCATTTATATTATTAAGCGATTCTGATAAAAAAATCGTCACAAAGCTTGGTATAAAATCTCTGACAGGAACCGCTTCAAGGGTTACATTTATCTTAGATGAAGACGGCAAAATCCTGAAGGTATACCTGAAGGTTTCCCCAGATAAGCACGCAGAAGAGATTTTGGCGTTTCTTAAAAAGGAATAAACACCAAGTAAAACTATAAATAAACTCAATTAATAAAGATATTATGCTAAACATAGCTTACACAGTGATATTCGCTGTGCTTTTTGTAGGCGGAATAGTCAGTTCAGTTTTTTCAGGCATAACTTTCTTCGCCATTTTCAAGCACAGAAAAGACAAGGCACCATTGACTTCTTTCTTTCTAAATAAAGATTCAGCTACAAAGGAGTTAAACATGTTTATTTATCCTGCATCGATGCTTTTTTTAACAGGGTTATTCACATTTATCCAAAAGCTACTTAACAATTATCCTTCTTTGTACACCATTGATCAAGTTTTCTTCTATCTTGCTTATCTTTTTGGGATAGCTGCGTTGTTTGTTGTTGTATACATATCATTTCGCTGGTTCAAGCTTTTTAGGAGGTTTGTATGAATATTGACTTTATATACGGAATTATTTCATTGATTTTAGGAGCATTGATGCTGTTGTTTATAATAATGTTAAGAAAGAAGCTGCATAAAAATCCAACCTTGTTTTTATCTTCATTTTACATTAAAAAGTACAAGCAATTTGCATTCGTGTTCTTCTTCTTGACTACTGTTGTTTTAGCGATAAATTATGGGGTAACTACATTTGTTTCATTAAGTAATCCCACAACTTTAATATGGGAATACGGTAACATCGTATTGTTTACTGCTCTTACTTTGTTTTTCCTCTTTATGTCTTTATCTTAAAAGTCATTAAATACTTTAGCTTCATTTTCGCTTGAAGGGTTGCTTCTGTCTGCGCTGAAAACTTTGTAGCTTTTAGGCTTCATCATTGAAACAATGTAGTCGAATGCAAGTGCGGGGTTGCTTTCGTTTCCGCAGGAATATATGTCAACGGTAGCATACCTGCTTTCCGGCCACGTATGCAATGATATGTGACTTTCAACTATTAACGCTATTATTGATACTCCTCCAATATCCGGAGAATTTATTGTATTAAATTGTCTTTCCATTATGTCGATTATATGGAGGTTACCCGCGTTTGCTGCAGCTATTACCGATTCTTTAAGATATTCAAGGTTTTTCAGAATAGAATCATCTACATCGTATAGATTACCAAAAACATGCTTCCCTATTACTGGAACCAAATTGCTTTCGAACAAACCCACTTTTTTGCTGCTTTTTCTCATTGATTATTATTGAACAATTCTATTTAAATAATTATCTATTTAGAGTAGCTAAATTTTATTGAAAATAAACAAAACAAAAATACTTTTATATTCATGTTAGATTTATAGATTATGGTATTATACGAAGATTTTCATTTTTACTGGGTAGTATTCGAAGTAGTGAACGGTTTAATCATCTCAATTCTAAGTGCAATAAATATTTATGTGCTTTACAAACACCGGCAAGATAAAACTCCTCTGGTCAGATGGGCATTAAATGAGAAGGATTCAAAGAATAACTTCTCGGTTCTTTTATCTGCTTCTATTTTATTTATTATTGTTTTTGTGGTCTATTCTTTTGGTTCAGTTACTAACAGCGAATCCATCAAAATGGCTGCAGAACTTTTAGGAACTTTTACATACCTGTTGGTCAGCTACGTTATAATTGGCTGGTCTAAGGTTTTTGTGGGGTATCTATGATGAACAGCGGGTTTTATGAAGCAATTGCTATTGCATTTATAGGTGTACTGATAGCTTTGTCTGTGATAAGATTTACGGCGGCATTTTATAAAAATCCTTTGAAAGCAGTTCAACTAATAAGGCTTGACAAAAATTCCATTACAGTCTTCATAATATTCCTCGCAATGAATTTTATCTTTTTGGCAGGTTATCTGTTGCAGTTATTTAATTCTTTAAATAATTCCGATTTATTGGGCATATTAGTTTATGCTTTAGGTACTTCATTTTTCTTTTTTGCTCTTACGAGTATCATATCAAAAAAATACGAACTAGATTAATTTTGGTGTGAACTACTCCAAGCTTACGCATGGAGCTTCTCGCTTCAACGAACTGACTTGCTTCAGTTTATGAAGTAGAGGTCTATTCTCCACTAGCATACTGGCAGGTTCCCTACCAAATAACGCTTTTATGATTATATTTCTTGCTGCGTTTATATCTCTGTCTATTTCTATTTTACAATATGGACATTTGAATATCTTTACCGATAAATCCAAATGCTCTATGTTTTTCTCCTCGCAGACACTACAAGTTTGTGTAGTGTCTTTTGGATTTACTTTTACTAAAATCCTGCCAGCACTTTCAGCCTTGTAGGATAAATATGAAATAAACAAGCTCCAGGCAGCATCATATATACTTTTAGATAGATGGTGATTTCTGGCCATACCTTGGATATTTAGGTTTTCAACTGCGATAAAACCATAGTTTTTCACGTATTCTGTGGATAATTTGTGTGCAAAATCCTTCCTTTGGTTCTGTAGGTGCTCATAAGCTTTGTTTAGTCTTAGCTTTATTTTGTTCCTTCTGTTGGATCCTTTCTTTTTCCTTGCCAATTGCCTTTGAATCAAAGCTATCTTATCTGCCGTCTTCTGCAGAAATCTAGGATTTTCCACAAACCTGTAATTGCTGTCAGCAAGGAAATGCGTTACTCCCACGTCTATACCAACTGCTTTTTCAGAGGTATTTGGCTTAACTTTTATCTGATTCTTTTCTTGATGCGGATTTTCAACTTGGATGCAGGCATACCACTTGCCTGCCCTCTTGCTTATTATTATTCCCTTGACATTGCCTTTTATTTCCCTGTGAAACTCCGCTTCTACTTTTCCTACTTTTGAAAGGATTATTTTCTTGTTTCCTATGATAAAACCGCTTTGATTGTAGAATATTGATTTGAAATGGTCATAACTTTTGAACCTTAGCTTTCCTATTTTGTAGCCTTTCCTCTTTCTTCCTGCTAATGTATGGATGTTGTTCCATAATTGCTGATTTACCATCTGCAATGTCTTTGAGTAGACGTTTTTCAATTCAGGCTTGTCTTCTTTCAGCTTTACTAAAAGCTTTTGGGTGTCATATCTCTTTAGCTTTTTCCCTTCGTCTTTTGCCTTGTTCAGTTCCTCTAATAATTTGTTGTAAGTCCATTGGCATAATTCCAATTGTATATTCAGTTCCGTTTCTACGACTTTGCTTGGATACAACCTAAATTTTTTATAACTCCTCATATTTTATCTACTCTTTTTATGTTTTATACTTTTACCGTCTTTCATCCCCTATCTCACAAAAGGGGAATTCTCGGCGGACTTGTTAAAAAAAGAAATGCTTTTATAAGATTAGTCTTCTTTTAAAGAGCATGTTTAGGAAAAATACAAATAACGTGTTTAAAGGGCTTGATAAAGTAAGAAAGAATCTGGATTTAATTTTAGATAATTTGAAAAATGAAGATCCAGAAAATATTTTGAAATTTCCATATAATGATCTATCGGATTACTTCAAGAATATAAAAATTGATCTTGTGAGAAAAAGAAAGGAAAGTTCAATGTTTCCAGGGAAATCAGGCGATTATATAATAAAGAGTGGAAGCACTTATGACTATGACAGCAGTTTTATGAATGACAGCATTCCTTTGTTTTATATGTCAGGGATATACAGAACAAGAAGTAATGAAAATGAAGAAAGAGAGTACTTCGGCATAAAATTGAATGGAAAGATTGTGCCTACTGCGTATATAAAACATTTGTATTCAGGTAATTACAAAGTATACTTGAATTATGACATTATTAAGGATCTAGATAACGAATCATTTAAAAAAATTATAGCAGCGACTAGCATTAGGTTATCTGATTACAGAAGTGTTTCTCATTTCAGTTAAATGTTAATGACAGTTAATTATTTATAATATAACTTGTATATAGTTTACAATTAAAAAGTGATTAAAATAACCATATGACTAAGAAATACTCAGATATTGAAAAATTACTGAAATCATTGCCGTATAAAAACGATGCAGACGGCAACCCTACTTTAAAAAAGGAATTTGTAAGGAACTCAAATTACTTCAGTGATTTTGGCTTAGTAGTGAATGAAAGATACATAGCAGATACCTTTCCAAACGTAAAAAGCAGAGAATACCTGCAGTTTAATAATCTATATAACACTGGCTTTTTTGACGATTATTTTGCAAGACAGTACAAATTGTTAAATGACCTTTATGCAGCAAAACCAGAAAACTTTTCAAAACCAGTTGCATTGATTGTAGATGATTCAGCCAAAAGAGTAGGTTACATAACTATGCCTTTTGAGGGTAATGAAAAAAGAAACTACATACCAAAGGCGGTTTCTTTGCAAGACTATCTAAGCAATTACGGAAGCTGGGATGAAAAATTGATAGCTGAGAAAATAAGTAGAGTAACTTCTCTTCAGGATCTGATCCCAAGGGATGAACTTAATAATTTTATACTTAAGAAGGGTATTAAACGGCTTTCATATGGTGAAAGGTACCTTAAGGAATACGCTGCAAGAATAGACGTTTACAAGGATAGAATGGAAGAACTTAAGGAAATAAAGAAGCAGATAAATGATACTGTAAAATACATAAATCAGAATGGCTTATCACACAATAATCTCTACCTTGAAAATATAATCATTTACTGGGATGAGGATAAGAAAGCAAAGGTGGGGTTTTTAAATCCAATCAATAAACAGGACGTTAAATCACATTTCTTTGCATCCGATGAGCACAGGGTCAAATCGATAAATCGTAGCATAAAATGGGCAGAATTTAAACAGAACATACTAATTAACAAGTATACTGAAAAATACAAATCGCTTTATCCCGGATTCAGGATAAGATAACCATATATGAAGGTTTTATTCCCTAAAAGAGAACCCAAGTGTATTGAAACCTATGAAGGTATAAATGAAGGTTCTAATCTGTATAAATTGCTGCTTGATACAGGACCAATAATAACAGAAGCATTACTCAACTTTTATGCAAAAAGAGGAGATAAAAGCTTATACAAAAATGTAATAAACAAGAAAAATCTCCCCTATTTTTCCAGCTATGTAAACCATTTCAATTCTCTTGAAAAGAAATTGATCGTTACTGTAAGCGACAGCTATAGAGAACTTCAGGAAATGAAGGGCTATGAGCTGGAAGCAGTATACAGTGTATTGGATTCCAGTAATGATATCTGCGCAAGCAATGTGTGGGGAGAAAAGTATGCTAGTATCATAAAAACAAGGAACAAAATATTGAAAGATGAAGTAGATCTTTCAAGCAGATTGCCAAAGCTTGATTACACTCATTCTGTAAATATAAATTATGCGCATCTTTTTTCGTATGATTTCAAAAAGGACATGGATCCCAGGAAGGCAAAGGCCTTGCTTTACAAGAAGACTTTAAAAATTGGACAGGACCCAAAGGTGTACACTGATTTTAATCTTTTCTCTTTAAAGGACAAAGCAAGCATTGCAATAGCATTTTACGGCAGGGCCATAGAGTTTACTGACTTCATGGATATGTTCAATTCGATTAATTATTCCGTTAATAAAGGAGAGGGCAGTAACGTAAAACCTATATTATAAAGAAAATAAAGAAAAAGTATTAATAACATTGTTTATCTAATAGAACGCTATGCAAAACAAAAAGACAGATATAGAGCAGGGAATTAACAGCAAATATAGGCATGCTTTAGAGGAGCTTTGTAATATTTCTACTGAGGAAATATCAAAGAAGGTATTCGGCATACAATATTCTAAGATTTTAGATGAGCTTTCGTATATTATTGAAAACGGTTATAAAAGCGTATTGGATTATTCTTATATTTTAAACACTGAAGAAATGAAGGACGTTACCAAAGATTATATGCGCTCTATTTTCGAAAAAGGCCTTAAAAAAGTCGAATACAGCAATTTTAATATAGATTTCAACGATAAAAGACAAGTTAAAACCGGAATATACGGTTATACCGTAGCTCATGTGTACAAAATTCTTTTTAAGCAGAACAATGGTAAAAAATCAAGAGAATGAACGATTGGAAGAGCTGCTCTTTGATTGCAGTTTAACGTTGTTTGGAAAGCCGAATTTGGATGTTTTTTCAAGGGCTAACGATCTCAAAAGTCATTTAGAGACAGATTCATTGGTTTACTCTTCAAGCTATGAGGTTTTTAATCCAGAAACTGTTGCGATTGACCTTCATTTTTACACCATATCAAACAAATACGAATTAAAAAACAAGCTTATCAACCTTTCAAATCAGTATTCTTTTGGCTTATCTTATAAGATACACGAACTTAAGCAGTAAAACACAAAGAGATTACTGCTTTTTGTAAACATCCTGGAATTTTACAAATCTTTCATTCAGTTTTTTCCAGTCCAAATTATTGAAGAATGGCTCTAGGTATTTTGCTTTGTCTGGCCCATAATCAACATAAAATGCGTGTTCATAAACATCTAAAGCTATTATGGGTATTGAACCCCACACTGCTCCGTCGTTATGTACGTCTGCTAAAAATGTTCTAAGTTTATTGTCAGTAGGGTCTATTGCAAGTATAGCCCACCCTCTGGCTGCCTTCGCAGTCGCCATCATATCGAGCTTAAAATTTTCAAAGCTTCCGAAGTCCTCATTTATCTTTTTTATAAGTGGCATATCCTCCGAATACTTGCCGTCTCCTCCGAACATTTCGAAATAAAGTTCATGAAGCAGCTGTCCGCTTGCATTGAATGTTTCTTCTTTCTTTAACGATCTAAACTCGCTGTAATTTGCATTTGCGGCGGCTTTATCAACTGTTTTAAGCTTGTTGTGTACTTCATTTCTTTTCTTTACATAGCCTGCGTAGTGCACATCATGGTGGAAACTTATTTGTTTCTCAGAAAACCCTTCTAAAGATTTATAATTTAGTTTTTGTACTTCATACTGATCATCGTAGTTTGCCATAAAATCACCGATAATTATAACACAGTTATAGTATATAAAATTTTTTATGTTGTAATAGAAAAGTATTTAAATATAAAATCTATCTTTAATAGATATCGCAAAACGATATTAAGAGGTGAAAAATATGAAAAATAAAGAAGATGACTTTAATGAAATAAACTTCGGATTCAATATAGACCCGAATATGGTACATAAACTTGCACACTCAATGCATGGGATAACTCGTGGATTTGGAATAAAGTACTGGATACTTATGTTAGTCTCAAAGGAAAAAATGACTGGTGCACAGATGATAGACAAGATATACGAAATGAGCTTCGGTTTCTGGAGGCCTTCTCCGGGAAGTATATACTCTATATTAAAATATCTGTCAGAAAGCGGTTTTGTGAAAGTAGAACAGAATGACAACAAAAAATACTACTCGATTACTGATAAAGGGAAGGAGTATCTAGACAGTTCCTGGTTCCCATGGAGATCTGCTTCTTCATTTATGAACAAGGACGAGGGAACGAGCATAGATGAGACCATAGAGACTTTAGATAATCTATCTGAGTTTATATCAGAAAAGGAAAAGCTTCTCAGCAAGGAAAACAAGAAAACATTAAAAAAGATAGATGATAGGCTGCATAGTTTGCTGAAGTAAACTAAAATGGAATACTCCATAGTTGCGGATAAATTGACAAAGAAATTCGGGGATTTTACCGCAGATAATGCAATAAGCTTGAAGGTAAAAGATGGTGAAATATTCGGTATTTTAGGCCCAAATGGAGCAGGAAAAACCACTTTGATAAGCATGCTTACCACTTTGATAAAGCCGACAAGCGGACATGCATATGTACTTGGACATGACGTAATGAAAGACGCATTGGAAGTTAGGAAGTCTATAGGAGTCATAACAGAAAAAGTAACTATGTATCCGCCGCTTACTGCAGAGGAGAACTTAATGTTTTTTGGAAGATTATACGGAATAAACAAGAAGGATCTTGAACAGAGGATAAACAAGGGTTTAGAAGAGTTCCAGCTGTCTAAATTCAGAAAAAGACCCGTAGGCACCTTTTCTTTGGGTATGAAAAGGAGATTGGATTTAGTTAGAGTGCTGTTAAATGAACCCAAGGTATTCTTTTTGGATGAACCTACGGTTGGTTTAGATCCAATAACAGTTTCGTTCATAAAGAAAAAAATAAGGGACATAAACAAGAAAGGAAGCACAATAATACTTACAACACATATAATGCAGGATGCTGACGAGCTTTCCGACAGGGTTGCATTGATAGATCACGGAAATTTAATGGTCTGTGATACTCCTAGAAATTTAAAGAAAAAATTGGGCAAAAATGCAACCTTAGAGGATGTTTTCATACACTACGCAGGTGCTGAATTGAGAGATGAGACTGAAAAGATGAGCCTAGCTCCAAGGAGAGGCATGTGATGGTATTCAAAGCCTTAAATGATGCATTTATTGTAGCTAAAAGAGATCTGATAGAGCTTTACAGGACACCTTTTAGACTTATAATGATGTTTGTCTTTCCAGTACTTATAATAATGTTGTTTGGTTTTATGTTTCCTTCGACATCTAGCTTTAATGGCGTTCACATAGGCATAGTAAACAACGACAGCGGGTTTACTTTGAATGGACAGACAATTTACTTAAGTAATTCCTTCATATCCCTTGTAAAATACAATTCCAGCATTACCTTTAGCAATTATTCTTCGTTGGCTTCTGCAGAATCC
The DNA here is from genome assembly GCA_021799085.1 of Nanobdellota archaeon. GTDB lineage: Archaea > Nanobdellota > Nanobdellia > Parvarchaeales > Parvarchaeaceae > Parvarchaeum. Next base: position 91,497 of record JAJZBD010000002.1, read on the forward strand.
GCTTTAAGGGCCGGAACTATTGATTCAATATTGTACTTCCCAAAGAATTTCACAAGCGTAAGTCTCTCTGATCAGCCTACTCAATTAAAGCTGGTAACAAACCCAACTTCTCCTACGCTAGAGGAATACATAAATGCTAAGGTATCAGTAGCGTCAACCGTTCTTTCTGCAGAAATCATCAATGGTACAGTTTCTAAATTGAATTCAGAGCTTGTTGCTCTACCAAAGATAAACCCACAGTTTGTAATTTCCCCAGTAGTTGTAAGCTCTGTTCCAATACTTTCCGGGAATTACTTTGATTTTATCGGCCCTGGCTTAATAATGCTGCTAAGCATGATGGCAGGTTTAACTGCTTTAGGTTCAGCATTAAGCAGGGAAAAGGAAGATGGAACTATAACGGCTGTAATGCTTTCTCCGATAAGAACCGGTTCCTTCCTTACTGGAAAGATGCTTTCACAGTTGGTAAGAAGCCTAATACAGTCTGCTGTGGTTGTTATTCTTGTAATTCTTCTTTTCCATATGAGTTTTAATGGTAATATCCTACTTACTGCAGCCATATTGATTCTAGGGATATTCGGTTTTCTAGGTTTAGGGCTTTTAGTAACCGCATTGACAAAAGACCAGGAAACCTCTCAGCTTTTGCTAAATCTAGTTTTCTTTCCAATGCTGTTTTTGAGCGGAGTTCTTTATCCACTGCAGGAATTACCAGCAGTTGTAGCAGACATAGCGAGGTTCCTGCCGTTGACTTATGGAGTTCAGGCTTTCAGGCAGGTAGTTGTCTTCAATGCTTCGATTGGTTCAGTTTGGTCATCAATGCTTATACTGTTTTTATTTGGCGCGGTCTCACTTGCAATTGCGGTTCCAGTCTTTCTTATAAAGAAGAGCAGTGGTAATTAGGATAATTATAAAAGTATGGGTTGAGGTATTAAAATAGATGGACAATGACTTAAAGGAGCTTATAAAAAGCAAGGAGCTTTTCCTTTTGGACGGAGACGGAACCTTATACCTTTGGGATAAACCATTTTTATCTTCTTCTGCTTTTTTGAGAAAGTTAATTCAGCTTAAAAAGAAATTCATAATTCTAAGCAACAATGATTCAGAGAGCAAGAAGAAAAGGTTAATGTTTCTGGATAAGATGTTCAAAATCAAACTAAAGGAGGAGCAGCTTCTCCTTCCAAACGATTTAGTAGAAGATTTTTTAATTAAAAAGAATATCAAAAGGTTTGATGGCGTAATCTCAAATGATTTCTTAAGGGAACTTGTGTCAAAGGGATTTGTATTTGATAAAGAAAAACCCGAAATAGTAATAGTTGGATTTGATGTAAATTTAAACTATGAAAAATTGATGAGGAATATAGATCACATAAATAAGGGAGTCAAGTTTCTACTTACGCATAATGACCCTTTGTGTCCTTACAAGGGAGGAAAGGAGATACCCGACGCTGGCTTGATAATAAACCTTATAACACGGGCCGTGAAAAGGGAACCAGATTACATGTTTGGGAAGCCATTTAAGTCTACCGTAGATTACATTACCCAAAAATATAAAATTAAAAGAGATAAAATGCTGATAGTGGGAGATAGAATAAATACAGACATAAAAATGGCCAATGAAAGTGGGATAGACTCCATTTGGATAATTAATGATCAGGCTGCAAAAAAAGAAGGGCAGTACAGACCAAATGAAAAAGTGCATTCAATTGATGCTCTTTACAATCAAATAAAGAATCTGTGAATTTTTTATTTCTTTTTATTTAAATTGTTTCTTTGCTAGGCACCATTCTTATTTATGCACATAATGCAGTTTATTAATCTCCAAACCCTGTTATTACTATGATAAACGCTGAAATAAAAGAATATTCTCCAGGAAAGTGCAATATAGGGCCCAAGGAAATCCGGAAAAGGTACCTGGCAGGGTTTTTAGGATTCATTGTTGCTGCAATACTTTTTGTCTTTCTTTCATTTTTTAGGGTAGGTTACTTACTCTTTATAATATTGATATTCCCCCTGTTTTTGGGGTTTATAGGTTTTTATCAGGGATACAAAAAGTTTTGTGTTGCAAATGCCATCGCAGGCATTTATGTATTTTCTGATACTAAAAAAGGCTCAATAAAGGACAAGAAATCACACAGAATTGACTTAAAGAAAGCGCTCACCTTAATAACATACTCATTTATATCTGCCGCAATGCTTACAATGGTTATAACCTTAATTGTGTATTACCTGGTGATTTGATGTTATATATTAAAACAACGGAAGAAATAATTTTTGGGTTACTTAGCATACTTGGGGTTTTTGCAGTTTACTACAGTCTAATAATATCGAGAGCGTTGATAAAACATAAAAAAGACAGAGCACCTCTGCTAAGCTATCTTCTAAACCCGGAGAGGATAAGAACTCCCTATTTTGTATTTGCTGGTTTATTTGCATTCCTTACTGGTTTAATGGCTTTTTTGGACTTCATTGATGGCGGGTTTAATCCAACAACAGCTTTGCAGTATTCTACATTCTTTTTTGGGTTTATTTTTGCAATAGTTACTGCGGTATTTATTATACTGGACATGCATTTTTGGTACACGAGGTTTAAAAGATTCATATGATAGAGAATGGAATTCTTGGCATAGTCGGAATTTTAACTGGTACAGTGATACTGATATCAACTTTAGGTTTTATTTATTTTATGCGTTCTGCATATAGGTATGGTTCCAGAGATGAAGCGAACAAATTTTTTGGTAGTTATATGTTCAATAACCCCAAAAGATACATAATAGCATTTTTGTTTTTAGTGTTAGCGGGCATGTCCTTGTCAATAGGGTTCATATTTGCATTTATAGCTAGCTTTTTTATGAGTCCATTGGTCATATGGGAACTTCTTAGCTCCGTTTCCCTTATTGCGCTTGCGGGTTTTTTCGTAACATTTACAAGCATAGATCATCCAAAATCTTTTCTAAACTATATAGCATTTCTAAAGGCAAAAAATAAAAAGAAGTAGTTTTTTGTTTTTAATTACAGTTAGATAGCGTTAAATTCTTTAAAGTAGTAGAATTTAAATGGAACTGCCATTAGTTTATGGACACAGGGGAGCAGCAATAGAAGCTCCTGAGAATACATTGCCTTCGTTTAAAATTGCTAAAAAACTGGGAGTTTACGGTGTAGAGATGGATCTGCACACAAGCAAAGACGGAGAATTAATCGTAATGCATGACGAAACTTTAGATAGAACAACCAATGGTAAAGGCTTGATTCATTCGCACACTCTTGAAGAGATTAAAAAGCTTGATGCAGGCTTCAAGTTCGGTAAGAAATGGAAAGGAACAAGAGTTTCTACATTAAGGGAAGTTTTTGAAGGATTGGGAAGAATAAACTATTATCTGGAAATAAAACAAAGTTCAAAGGTTTATCCGGGGATAGAAGAAAAGATGTTGGATTTAATAGACGAGTTTAATCTGAAGAAAAACGTTCAAATAATATCGTTTGACTTCGATTCTTTGGAAATCGTAAGAAAATTGGACAAAACAATTAGAACCGGTTTACTTTACACAGGTAAATCCTCTTGGTTTATAGATATAGCTAAAAATCTTAAAATAAATTTTTTGCAGCCGGCATTTAACTTAATTTATCAAGATGACATAGAAATTGCAAGGAAAAATGGCTTTGAAGTTGCTGCTTGGACAGTAGATACCGTTGAGGACATAAAAAGGGCAATAGATTTAAAAGTAGACAGCATAACTTCAAACGATCCAAGACTTGTACTGCGTACACTTAAAAAGTATGCAAAATGATAAATATGTCGCAGCAGTAGATCAAGGAACGACTGGCACGAAATGTTTAATATTTGACATAAACGGAAAGGTTATCAGCAAAGCATATAAAAGACACAGGCAAATCCTGCCAAAGGAAGGCTGGGTAGAGCATGATCCTTTGGAAATACTAAGCAATGTCAAATTTGTTTTAAGCTCTGCCATTAATTCAGCAAAGCTAGAAGCTAAAGATATCACTGCAGTAGGAATAAGCAATCAAAGGGAAACTACAGTACTGTGGGATAAGAAAACTGGAATGCCGTTAAGCAATGCAATAGTGTGGCAGGATTTGCGTACTCAAGACATAATAAAAAAGATTAAGGATAATCGCAATGAAAAAGAAATAGAGCAAAAAACTGGTCTAAAAATGAGCGCTTATTTCTCTGCTTCCAAGATAAAGTGGTTAATTGATAACTCTGATAAAATAAAGAGACTATTAGCAGAAAAGCGCGTATTAGCAGGCAATATCGACAGCTGGCTTATATGGAAATTAACTAGTGAAAAAAGGCATTTAACAGACTATACAAATGCATCAAGAACGTTGTTGATGAATTTAAGAACAAAGGAATGGGATTCGGATATGCTGGAAATTTTCAGGATACCTGAAGACATACTGCCAGAAATAAAACCTTCCATAAATAACGAAGGATTTGGAACCATTAATTATAGTAATTTTAAGGGCGTTAGAATAACAGGGGTGCTAGGAGACCAGCAGGCAGCTCTGCTTGGGGAAAGAGCGATTTCCGATTCTGATATAAAGGTTACGTATGGAACAGGCAGCTTCATACTTCAAAACACTGGCAGAAAAATAAAGAGGCAAAAAGGACTTTTGACAACCTGCGCTTACGGTGCCAGCAAAAATGACTGCAATTACGCATTGGAAGGCTCAGTACCAATATCAGGAGAAATATTTGATTGGCTGGAAGAATTAGGTGTAATGAAATCCTTCTCAGAGATTAAAGATGCAATAGCTTCTGGTCTGGATATAAATCTTTTCTTAGTGCCTGCATTCAGCGGGTTGTTCTCCCCGTACTGGGATGAATCTGCAAGAGGCATAATCATAGGGCTGACAAGGAAATCCAACAGGCTTGATTTCATAAAAGCCGCAGCATACTCAATATGCCTGCAGGTTGTTGATATAATAAAAAGAATGGAAAACTTAAATGATAAAATAAATGTCGATGGCGGGGTTGCAAGCAATGATTACATAATGCAGTTGCAGGCGAATCTGCTTGAAAAACGGATATATAGGTCGGATTTAGTGGAAGAAAGCGCATTTGGCGCAGCGCTATCGGCAGGAATATCCTCTGGCATATGGAACTTCAACAGCATAAAAAATTTAAATAGGTCTGGCAGGTATTTTTATCCAAAAGTGGACAGTAAAATCTATAATTTGATATATAGTAAATGGGTTGATGCAGTGAAAAGATCAAGGAATTGGAACAAAAGCTTTAAATATAACAAAAATTAGATTTTAATATGCAAAGTAACGCTGAAAACGTTCATGTACCGAGACGTTCTGTAATAACTACTCTTTCAGCGATGGGTTATTTTCTTGACGGTTATGATCTTAGCGTAATATCAGTTTTCACATTGGTCTTAGTAACCTATAAAATCTTTCAGTATTCTGCACTTACAGAGTCACTAGTTTCAGGCGCAGCTTTGCTTGGAGCGTTTGTAGGGGCAGTTCTCTTTGGTCATTACGCAGATAGAATCGGTAGGAGATATCTTTATATTTTAGACCTTATCTTCTTTGCGGTTTTTGCAATATTATCAGCATTATCAACAAATATAACAGAAATGATAATCTTCAGGTTTTTCGTTGGCTGGGGAGTAGGAGCAGACTATGCATTAAGCCCAGTTTACACTACAGAGATGTACCCTAACAAGAAAAGAGGAGCAGGTTACGGTTGGGTATGGACATTCTGGAGCATAGGAGCAGCCGTTTCATTCATTTTAGGCTACGTATTCTTCTTACATGATCCATTAACAAGCTGGAGATGGGTTTTAGGTTTAGGTTCAATACCTGCTATCATAACTGTAATACTTAGGACAAGAATGCCTGAATCAGCAAGATGGAAGTTAATAGATGAAGGAAAGGCAAATGATAAGAACGTAAAGACTGTAGCTCAAAAGATTGGAATGACACCGCAGGATATTAAAGCCATACTGTCTGAAAGACAGAAAGAAGCAAACATTGCGGCAGGTTCATTTGCAGCACTATTCAAAGGGGAATACGGTAAAAGAACTGCAGTTGTCTGGACTCAGTGGATAATATACGATTTAGCTGGCTATGGGATAGGTTTGTATTCACCATTAATACTGAAAGGGCTGGGGGTAGCCGGTTCAACATCTCTTTTGTATTCATTTATATTTTACATGCCGATAGGCTTCTTGGGAGCGTTCGGTGCAGTGATGCTTAATGACAAGATCGGAAGAAGGCCATTGCAGGCATTGGGCTTTGCAGGAATGGCCGTAGCCATGCTTTTATTCTTCATAGCTGCGACAGCAGCGGCTTCAATTGCCATAACTATAGGTATAATAGCATTCATATTCGATTACGGACTTGGTAATTTAGGACCAGGAAATACAATGGGTTTGTATGCAATAGAGCTTTTGCCTACAAAATTAAGGTCTTCATCAATGGGTAGCGCTACCGGAATAACTAGAATTGCATCATTCGCATCGGCTTTTCTGTTTCCTTACTTGACGCTTACAATAGGTAAATCAGGGTTCTTCTTTATACTACTAGCATTGATGTTATTTGTATTCTTCTTCACAGTATTCTTCACACCAGAGACAAAGGGCTTGACATTGGAAGAGATAGCAATAGCCTCCTACAAGCACGTGCATGGGGTTCCAAAATTAGTTATGCCTAACAAGGGCAAGTCTAAAAAGTGATTTTTTATTTGATTTTAAAATTGAAAAGGCAGTGTTTTAATTTTTAAAGCTTAATGACTCCTTTATATTATTAGATTTAGCCTTATCCATTCAAGTATTTTTTTCTTGTAAATTTTTTCTCTTTCCTTGTCTACTTCATTAGCTATTTTCTTTTCTGCTCCTTTTGTAAGATTTACCAGTTTTTCGTTACTGGAGCTTTTGTTCATTACTTCTATTATCGCACCGGCTATGTCCGTATACTCATCCATCTTATCTTTCCAATAATCCGGTAATTTATACGTAAGAATGGAATGCAGCATGTAAGAAAGCGTGGGTATGTGCATTTTGCCTACCTCTACGGATTTTTTCCATTTTGTGAATATTGAGTTAGGGGGAGGAAGGAGAAGCAGAAATTCAAAGTAACTTTGCAATGTATCAACCATCTTGCTGTCAAGCACCTCATACTGAAATCCATTATTTGTCATTATAAGCATCCTTGGCTTCCTTTCCTCTAAATCTTTTATGTTTTTGGTTATATGTGTAAATGTGTCCTTTAACTTGTCATAATGATTATTTTCAGGATAAAAAAGCCGCTTTCTGTCTAGATAAAGAATCTTTATTCCCTGTGCGATATTTGCTCTTAAAAGAATGTCATCATCCACTTTTGGTTTTTCTTTTCTTTTAAATATCATTATTATAATACAAAAAGCGGATTTATTAATCCTTCTGTTCAAACATTACTTGTTAGTCTACTGTTAGAATATAAAATGCTTAATCTTCCTTAAAATAATTGCGTTTGAATCTATTTTTTTTGAATCCAGAATAATGCCTATCATTATTAGTTCTGAATTCCTTCCTATATGGTTTGTTTCTGCTGAAATCTCTATTTGGGTTAAAATTACTTCTTCGTAATGCGCTTTCAACCTCGTGCCTAGAATCTCCTTTGTAAAGTTCATTTATCTTTTCTCTATAGGTAGAAAGATTAAATTCTATGTAAGAAAGTTTTATCTTAGCGTAGTTTTCTATCTCATAAACTAAGTATTTTTCTGAAGGAGTGAATATTGTAAATGCCCTTCCACTTTTTCCCATCCTTGCGCTTCTACCTACTCTGTGAACATATGCTTTTGGATCGGTCTCGGCGTCAAAATTTATTATGTCGGAAACATTATCTATGTCTAGCCCTCTTGCAGCCACATTTGTCGCTATTAGCATGTTTGTATTCTCTTTAAACATATTCAGAGAATGTTCCCTTCTGTTTTGGCTTAAACCCCCATGCATCAAAACCGCCTTTATGTCCATGCTCTGCATCATAGAATGGATCCTTTCCGCATTTCGCTGAGTCTTACAGAATATTATCGCTTTTTCCGGTTTTTTCTCATCTAGATATGCAAGCAATGTTGCAAATTTGTCGCTGCCATTTGCAATGGAATAGAAATGCTGTATTGTGCTTACTGTTACTTCTCCCGCGTCTATATTGACATTTATTGGATTGTTAGTGTAGTTTAGGGTTATGTGTTTTATCTCCTCGGGGATAGTGGCAGAAAAGAACATGGTCTGTCTTTTCTTGGGTAATTTTGATAGTATGTATTTAATGTCGTCTATGAATCCCATATCAAGCATGATGTCTACCTCATCCAAAACAAGGAATCTTATTGAGTTGGTAATCAGCTCGCCCCTTTTCATTAGGTCTATTATTCTACCAGGAGTTCCTATTATTATGTTTGCTCCGTTTCTTATCTCCCTTATCTGGTAATTTATCGAAGCCCCGCCATAAATTGTAACTGCCTTTAGCTGAAGGTGCTTTCCAATATCCCTTACAACATCTGTTACTTGAAGTGCAAGCTCTCTAGTGGGCGTTATTATCATCGCAGCCTCTTTTTCGCTCTTTTCAAGGCTATTTAATATGGGTATAACAAAAGCAGCGGTTTTTCCACTCCCAGTTTTGGATTTTACAACTACATCTTTGCCTTCCAGTTCCAGAGGAATGGCCTGTTTTTGCACTTCAGTGGGTTCTTCAAACTTCATTTCATGCAATGCAGTTAATATCTCTTTTTTTAAATTCATCGAATCAAACATATCTATTTACAGTTTTATATTGATCTTTTGGTATAAATACACTATGTATAGGAAAAATAGCGAAGAAATTATAAAAGAATGGTGGGATTCTGCTTCTGAGTATTACCAAAAAGAAATTTCCGCAGATAAGATGACAACTGTTCAATACGGCCCTTTTGGTTCCAGTGAAGAAAAATTAAAGTTAATTGGAAAGATAAGGGGCAAACATGTTCTAGAGCTTGGGTGCGGCGGCGGGCAGGTATCAATAGCTCTGGCAAAGAAAGGGGCGGTATGCACAGGGATAGACATATCAAATAAACAGCTAGGATTTGCAAGAGAGAACGCAAAAAAAGAGGGGGTAAAAGTTGAATTTCTCGAGCTTCCTTTTTCTCGCATAAATGAGTTAAAACCCAGGAAATTTGATGTTGTAATATCTGCAATGGCTTTGCAGTACTGTAAAGATCTTGGTTATCTGCTGAAAAGCGTTAGAGATTTACTGGCAAAGGATGGCATTTTCGTTTTTAGTATAGAGCATCCGTTTTATTTGCTTATTGATCCAAAAGATATGAAAATAAAGGAAAGCTACTTTGATTCCGGTCTGAAAATTAAAAAGGAGATATGGCCGGATAAGAGCATTCATTACTTTGCCCATTACGACAGAAAAGTGAGTGATATTGTGAATCTTATACTAGACTCTGGTTTAAAGCTTGAAAGAGTAATTGAGCCTTTTGACAAAGGAGATAAAATATGGGGCGTGGGTTACAGAAGGGCATTAGTAAATAAGATTGCACCTACCCTAATATTCAAATGCAGTAAATGAGCCAGCAATTAAAATTAAATACTGTAATTATCTATAAAAAGGATGATAAAAATACTTAGCAAGCAATACTCTGATGAGAAGAGCCTTGCTGCCTTGAATCCGATCGTGAGAAAATGGTTTATCTCCAAGTTTAAAGAGTTGACCCCGCCGCAGAAGTTTTCTTTTAAGGTAATAAGCGATAGAAAAAATGTGCTTATAACTGCGCCTACCGGAAGTGGCAAAACACTATCTGCGTTTATACCAATAATAAACAACTTGGTAAATCTTTCATTTGATAATAAGCTAAATGATGAAATAAAGTGCCTTTACATTTCCCCTTTAAGGGCATTGAACAACGACATATACAAAAACATTATTCTACCGATCGAAGACCTATACAAAAGTTCGGAATTAATTGATAAAAGAAATATAACAATAGGCGTTAGGACAGGGGATACACCTCAAAATGAACGCAGGAAGCAGTTTGTCCATCCTCCAAACATATTCGTTACCACTCCAGAATCTCTTGCAATAATGTTGAATTCACCGAAATTCATCCAGAAATTTGTAAATTTGGAGTATGTGATAGTAGATGAACTGCATGAACTTGCAAACAGTAAGAGGGGTTCTCATCTTTCAATTTCATTGGAAAGGCTGGCAGATTCAATAAAGCATGATTTTGTACGAATAGGGTTAAGTGCGACAATATACCCATTGGACAGGGCGGCAAGCTTTCTTGTAGGCGCAAAAAGAAGCTGCGTTGTAGTTGATGCATCCTGGAGCAAGAAGATAAACGCCAAAGTAATCTCTCCAGTTAAAGATCTTATATATTCAAACGAATCCGAAATAGATGAATCGATGTACGAGATAATCAACAATATAATAAAAAAGAATAGGACTACGCTCATATTCACAAACACAAGAAGCGGTACGGAAAGGCTGGTTTTTAATCTTAAGAGAAGATTTGGATATACCGATGAGGAAGTATCAGCACACCATGGCTCCCTTTCCAGAGATGAAAGGTTCTCTGTTGAAGAGAAGTTAAAGAATGGAAAGCTAAAATGCGTGGTCTCCTCCACAAGTTTGGAGCTTGGTATTGACATAGGCAGCATAGACAACGTTATACAGATAAACTCCCCAAAAAGCATAACAAGAGCACTGCAAAGAATTGGAAGGAGCGGACATGGTTTCAAGGATACTGCAAACGGTGATTTGATAATAAACAATAGGGATGACTTAGTGGAATGCACAGTTATGCTTTACGATGGTTTAAGGAGAAAATTGGATTCATTCACAATGCCTGAAAATCCCTTGGATGTATTGGCACAGCACATAGTCGGCATGGCTTTGAACAGAATATGGGGTATTGATGAAGCATATTCACTTATAAAGCGGTCGTATCCTTTCAGAAATCTAGATAAAAGGGATTTTCTGGGTCTTATAAAATACCTTGCAGGTGAATATGTTCCACTGCGTGAAAGGTCAGTTTATGGAAAAATCTGGTTTGACAGCAGCTCAAACAAATTCGGAAAAAGAGGGAGGCTTACAAGACTCATATATTATACAAACATTGGTACCATACCGGATGAAGTTGCAATAAATGTTTATATCTGGGGTACAAAGAGAAAAATAGGGAACATAGAAGAGGAGTTCCTTGAAAAACTGAAAAAAGGGGATGTTTTTGTATTGGGCGGGAAGGTCTACAAATTCCAAAGGTCCAGTGCTGCAGATTGTTTTGTTTTGCCGGCAGCGGGGGAAAAACCAAACATACCCCCATGGTTTTCCGAGCAGCTTCCATTGAGCTACGAATTAGCGTTAGATATAGGTAAATTCCGGAGAGAGTTCTCATCAATTGTAAGCAGGCTTCCAAGAGAGAAGTTCGTTTATAAGAATCAGAAAAAACTACCGGAAAAAGCAAGTAAGTACCTTGCTTCTATGCCAGCAGACAAAAATTCAATAGCTTCAATATATGAATACATAAAAGAGCAGGTATACTTCACAGGAAAAGTGCCCTCTGATAAGCTTATCCTAATAGAAAGAACAAGATACAATGAAAAAGAGTACACAATATTCCATTCTCTGTTTGGCAGGAGGGTAAACGATGCATTGTCTAGAGTCTTTGCGTTCATTCTAAGCGACAGACTGGGAGAGGAAGTTGCTTTGGTAATAAACGACAATGGGTTTGCATTGATTTCCAATGAAAAAATGAATGATTCTATCATTAAAAGCGTCATAGAATCTGCCACTAAAGCGGATATACAGAATATAATCGCGGAGAACATAAAAAGAACCGAAATACTGAGAAGAAGATTTAGACATGCAGCCGCTAGAGGATTGATGATACTTAGGAATTACAGGGGGCACAGGATAAGGGTGGAAAGGCAGCAGATAAATGCACAGGCTCTTCTAAGGATAATAAGCGAGATGGACGAGAACTTTCCAATATTGAAGGAGGCTTACAGGGAGATAGAAGAGGATGTGATGGACATGAGCAATGCTTCTAGGATATTGAAAGAAATAAAAACAAAAAGCATAAAGTACTCAATAATAGATACCCCAGTGCCGTCTCCATTTTCACACAGTCTTATAACAATGGGGGAAAGTGATGTGGTCTCAATAAAAAACAAGAAGGAATACGTTAGAAGGCTACATAAACTGGTATTGGAAAAAATAAGGGAGAATCAAAATGCAAATAAATGAATCGATAGAACTTCTGGAAGGCATGCCAATAGCTTACATAAAACCGCTTGATTCACTTATCATATCAGATACCCACCTTGGGTATGAAGGACAGATGTCTGCAGTCGGTACTTTGATACCAAGCAGAAACCTGCAGTTCATAGAAAACATAATACGAAATGCTGCAATGTCTACAGGCGCAGATCGGGTTATAGTAACTGGTGATCTAAAGAACGACTTTTCAGACTTAAAGTATTATGAAAGAAAAGAGATAGGGGAACTTATAGAATTCTGCAAAAGTATCTCCATAAAACTGCTTCTGATAAAGGGAAATCATGACAATTACCTTGATAGGATAAAAAACAGCTATGACGTGGAGATAATAAAGGATTACTTGCTTGAAAAAGGGTTTTACATTGCGCATGGAGACGAGCTGCCGAAATGTGAGGCTGACACTTATATCATAGGCCATGAACATCCAAGCATAATAATCTACAGGTTTACAGGATCGGGGGAGAAAATGAAGGCCTTTCTTTATGGTGATACAAACAATGGGAAAAAGTTGCTGGTTTTACCGGCTTGCAGCATATTTGCACCCGGTAGCAATATAAACGAAGAGAAAAAAGAAGAACTGCTCTCTCCATTTCTAAAGGAAATGTGTGATGTAAATGAGTTAAATGCAATCTGCATATCGGAAGGAGAAAATCTCAATTTTGGAAAGATAAAGGACTTAAGGGATATAATAGTCTAATCATCAATAATTAACTGGTATATATTTAGGTTTTGGTGCCTAGAATGTGGTTTAATGAATTCAAATGGAATGTCTTTGTCGTACCCTCCTTTTTCCGAGTAATCTATTTCCCTCTTTTTAAATAAATCCTTAAAGTCCACAAGGTCTACATTTGAACTTGGGTCATAATTTTCATTTGTTTTTATAACGTAGGTTTTCTTTCCTTTTGGTGTGCCGTCAGAGCATATTAAGTATCCGCCTTTTTTTACAGCCAGGTTCGTTATCCTAATCCCGCTGGAAACTAGTATCTGCAGGTCAAGATTTCTTTTTCCTTGCCGGTATAAACTACCCGAATCTGCGCATATCTCTACGCCTATCCTAAGGTTTTTCCATTCAAAGTCGTTGGTCATTGAGTAATCCCTTCCGATGAGCTCATAATTCCCATTGTTAAAGAAGGAAGTTCCACCATCAGTTGTCTTTATCGTTGAAAATATGACATTTCCGTCATAAATTACAGGCAGAAAATTGTACATTTTTCGGTTTTTTGTGTATATAACCGCAGTGCCTACTACAGCAAGTTCCTCCGTTTTATTTGTTGCGTTTTTCAGTCTGCCAAATAGTTTTTTCAGTTCCTCATGGGAATAAGGAATCTCATTGCTAAACCTGTTATCCATAAGACTCCATTCAGGCCCGACTATTATGTCTAAATCGAATTTTCTTGCCTTCTCAAGCACATCTAGTGTTTTTTCCAGGCTGGAATACTTTGGCTTGTTTGTGTTTATGTCTATTACACCTACTTTTAACGATTTTGACATATTTAATCTAGAATTTAGCAGCTATTAATACGTTTGGTATTACTTCAGGTTCTTTGAGTAAATGCTTATTCGAGCTAATCCTGTTTTAATCATTAAATGATTTCTTTTTTAATCTTAAGCATTTTTGATAAGCACAAGCTGTAAATCTATAGAAAATATACCTGTTCTTAATTATTTATAGAATTAAATCTTATTCTGATGCTATGACAGAAAAACTATATCTTAAGGATTCTTATCTAAGGGAAACGAATGCAAAGATAACAAACATAAACGGCAGTGAAATTACAGTAGATACTGACCTTTTTTACCCAAGTGGCGGGGGCCAACCTGCAGACAGTGGAAAGGTATTGCATAAGGAAAACGAATATGCTGTAAATGAAATTAAAAAAGACGGGGAAAACATAGTTTTGGTGTTAGATAAAGCAATAGATGCAAAGGAAGGGGATGAAATCAAGGAAATAATTGACTGGGACAAAAGGTATGCGCACATGAAATTGCATACTGCTATCCATATAATAGATGGTGTGCTAGAGCGGGACTATAATTCAAGCCTTATAACTGGCAACCAGATATACGATGACAGAGCAAGGATTGACATAAGTATGGATGGCCTGACAAAGGAACTGGCATCTGGAATCATAGAGAAGGCGAATTCTGTTATATCTGAAGGACATGAAGTAAACGTAAAGTTTTTAACGAAGGAGGAGGCGGCAAATAAGAACCTTGTAAGAACGCAGCCGGGAAGGGAATTGATGAGCAAACTGGATATCATACGGGTAATAGAAATAGCTGGGCTAGATGAGCAGATGGATGGAGGAACGCATGTTAAAAACACGAGGGAAGTCGGACACATCACCTTGGAAAGCTTTGAAAACAAGGGGAAACGGAATAAACGCCTTTACATTAATTTAAATGACTAAAAATGTTTTGCATATAATCTTTCACTAAATAATAATCTACCATTTCTAAATATGATTCAAATATTTAAGCTACTGTTGTTTATCAATTGTTATGGCAAATAAAGTAATAGTAATAGGTGCCGGCGCAACTGGTTCTTTCATCACACACGATCTAGCCAGCAGAGGATTCGACGTTACGGTTATAGAAAAAGGAAATATCATTGGAGGGACAAGCGGAAAGTTCCATGGAATGCTTCACAGCGGCGCAAGATACGCAATGAATGATGTCAAGGCAGCGCAGGAAAGCATAGCGGACAATAAAGTTATCTCTGAGATAGCACCGTTCTGCATAGAAAACACGGGGGGTTTATTCGTAGCTTTGAATGAAGAAGACCTCTCTTTCCAAAGCAAATTCGAAGAAGGGTGCAAGCAATCCAATATACCTATAGAAAATTTAAGCATAGAATCTGCCCTAAAAGAAGAGCCTTTTCTCAATAATTCAGTAAAAGCAGTATATAGAGTACCTGACAAGGTAATAAACTCATTTAGATTTATAACAAGTTTGCTCCTTACTGCAAAAAGAGAATCTGCAAAGGTTTTGCTGAATACAGAGGTATTGGAATTTATAAAAGAAGGAAATGATGTAAAGGGTGTTAAAATAAAAAACAACAATACTGGACAGGTAAGCGAATTGAAGGCAGACTTGGTTGTAAATGCAAGTGGAGCATGGGCATCAAAGCTTATAGACGAAAAATTGGGAATAAAAAGCATAGAAATGATACTTTCAGCAGGTACGATGGCAGTCATAAATAGAAGGTTCACAAAGCACATAATAAATAGGTTAAGGGAACCTTCTGACGGCGATATAGTCGTGCCTTTCTTCAATGATTCAATTATAGGAACTACCGCATTTATCGTTGATGATCCAGAGAAATTTGACGTTGACAAAGAGGACATAAGCTTTCTGCAGAAAGCCGGCAGTGAAATGTTGCCGATTCTTGCAAATTACCCGGTTTACAGATACTACGCCGGAGTAAGGCCGTTGATAGCCGCAGGAGAAAACGATGACAGCAGGAAGGCCAGCAGGGATTTCAAAATATTCGATCATTCTGCTACAGACAATGTAAACGGAATAATAAGCATCGTCGGCGGTAAATTAAGTACTTCAAGGATAATGGCAAAGGAAATCGGAGATTTTATCGGAAATAAGATGGGTAACAAAACCGAATCAAAGACTGATAAGATAAAGCTTTACTGGCCGCAGGTTAACAGTGAAAACATTGCTGAGATGGCAAAGTCTCTGTCATTAAACAGGGATTTTCTTTCTGAAATGGTAAATGAATCGGCGGGTAAAACCTATTCTGATATGTATTCCAATGCAATGGATTTGCTGTATTCGAGGGGGTTGTTTAATTGATATGGAAATGAAGGGAAGTTTTACAGTAGACTACAAAGTTGAAAAAGTTTGGGACATAGTATCGGATGCAAACAAGTTTGCAAAATGCCTGCCTAATGTGGTTTCTACAGAAGTAAACGGCGATAACTTTCAGTTGTCATTCAAGGCAGACGCAAAAAAATACACATCGAAGTTCCTTGGTGCCAGCTATCTTTCTAACCTTAACATCAAATTTTCTGCGCAATTGAAGGAAAAGCAGGAAAATAAGCATATGTTGATACAGGGAGATGGCTCCACAATCGGTTTGAAGTTTTCCCTTGCTCTTTACATTGATTTAAGCGCACAGGATTCTTCTACTAAAATAGACTGGAAGGCCGATATAGAGCTTGGCAGGATGGCAAAGCTTTTCGGTGAAGATGTAGTAAACCAGGCGGTAACCGACGTAGTAAACCAGACAATAGATAACTTGAAAGCTATACTTAAATAAATTTAAAGTTAAAATAGAACAGCTTATATATTCAGGACTTTTGAAAATATTATAAATCATGAAAAGCACTGGAACTACCAAAGACGTAGACATAAATGGCAGCTTTAAGAATGAAAATTTAATACTTTCAGTTCTTGTAATAAGCGTATTGATGGCTTCAATAGACTCTACTATAGTCCTACTTGCCTTTCCGGCAATAACACAGGCACTGCATTCTAACCTATCAACCATAATCTGGGTTATCCTGATATACCTTCTTGTCACGGCAGTTGCTGCTACTCAGCTTGGCAGAATAGGAGACATTTTTGGTAGGTCAAGGGTTTTTAATTCAGGCATAGCAATATTCACTATCTTTTCCTTTATGTGCGGTATTGCTCCGACAGATATTACATTAATTATATTCAGAGGTTTCCAAGCCGTAGGCGGTGCAATGATGACCGCAAACAGCGGAGCAATAATAGCCGATACTTTTAGAAGGGAAAGGCTTGGCAAAGCATACGGCTTTACAGGCATGGGCTGGAATGTCGGCGCAATGCTTGGAATAGTCCTTGGGGGGATAATAACCACTTTCATTGGCTACAGGTATATCTTTTTCATCAATGTTCCAATAGGCATAGTTCTTTTAGCTCTTGCTCTCAAATACATAAAGGACAATAAAAGAGAGCATGAAAAGCTTGATATCGCAGGGATGAGCCTTTTGGGTATAACGCTTTCCATGATATTGTACGCAGGAGTAAGGATAGCATCAGTTGGATTGAATTACACAAACGTTTCCATACTTGTAGCAGGTTTCATATTGTTAATTCCATTCTATT
Source organism: Nanobdellota archaeon (assembly GCA_021799085.1). Classification (GTDB taxonomy): domain Archaea; phylum Nanobdellota; class Nanobdellia; order Parvarchaeales; family Parvarchaeaceae; genus Parvarchaeum. The sequence goes on from JAJZBD010000002.1 coordinate 108,852, forward strand.
TCAGGGAAAAGGTCTTTGTGAATCCAGTAATAAAGTTTTCAATGTTCAAGAACAAGGTGTTCAAGAATTCTGTTTTAGCGTCGATGTTCCAGGGCCTTGGTTTTATGGGAGTAGCCTTTATGCTTATAATGTATCTACAGGGCGTTCGAGGTTTAACGCCGTTTTATGCTTCCCTGCTTCTTCTTCCAGGTTACATACTAAGCGGCATACTCTCTCCATTTATGGGAAGGTATTCTGATAAATATGGCGCAAGGCTCCTTGCGACTCTTGGCTTATTAGTAATGATAGCAGGAATAACTGTCTATTTTGCATTGACTGCAACCTCTAGTGTATACATAGTCCTTATAGACTCAGCAATAACTGGTTTTGGAGGCTCGATGTTCTGGCCTGCTAACAACAGTGCAGTAATGAAAAGCAGCGAAGCTGGCAGGTTTGGAACGGCTTCCGGTGTTTTAAGGCTGTTTGGAAGCATGGGCATAATGGGGAGTTTTATAATAGTTATAGTCACAGCAACTTTAGCAATTCCGAGGTATCTAGCATTTGAGATATTTGTAGGGACTTCTAAATTGATAGGAGGAATAACAAAGGGATTCATAACCGGTATGCATTTTTCTTTTGTTTTTCTCATAATAATGCTTGCGATTGCTGCTTTGCTTTCTCTTACACGGGGAAATGAAAATATGGCAGAAAAAGTTAAAAATAATCACTTATAAGTAATACAAAGCTTTAAATACTAGTTGTCATCTAAATAAAGAAAGGTGAAAAATATGAAACTAAATGACATTTTAAAAAATGAAAAAGGACCAAAAAGCATTGGAAACAGCGGTTATTACGGATTGTATAACACATTTGAAAAACTGAAAAACAGCGGAATAAAGGAAAACCAGCTGGAAAAATACGCTAGTTACATGGTCAAACACATAGAAGGCTACACTCCAAGAGAGTTGATTTACTTTGTTGGCACTAAAATAGAAGAAGTAACTTCAGACGAAGAAAAGAAGCTTTTAAGCATATATAACAAGGCGGCATGGAACAACATTGCAAAAAAATACCGGATGGAAAAATTCTTTGAATCCGGAAAAGAAGGCTATCTCTCAAAGGTAAAGGATTACTTGCTTGATAAATACGATAAACTGTCAAATGGTTTATATACAGCTATAGACAAATACGCATCTAAACTAAAAGGAAATGATGACTACAGTGAAAGAAACAATGGATTAAAAATGACATACAGTGAAAAGAATTAACTGTGCCTGCGCATTGCAAAAAAGAAGGAAAAGAATACAACTACCTCTATTACTATTATAAAAGACATAGAAAGCAACGATGGGTTGTTTTGGAACCTATTAGGGGCAAGAAGGAAGATTATTATGAATGCTGTTACAAGTGAAGCAATTCCTGCAAAGAAAGCATAAAATATATCCTCCCTCCCTATCATACTGCTTTAGAACGTTCGTATTCTTCCTTTAACTTCTTGAAAATCTCATCGTTAAGGCTGTCAGAATAATAGTACTTTTCAGTTGCCTTTTCAATCAATTTCTCGGGATTTTCCTTGTATTCCAATAGTTGAAGAATGTGCTTCTTGACAGTATCTATCTGCATGTCTTTTACTTTCTGCGTGTCCAATTCATATTCAAACTTCCCCGTGTTTATCTTTCCAGTTAAGTTTATGTATGCTATTGCAGTGTCTATATCTTTTTCATTGATTTTCTTCTCTATCGCAAAAAGCCTACGGTAAAGGGCAAGCTGCCTTCTATGCTTTGATCCTTGTTCTTCTGATTTGTCCGTTTTGAAGTCTATTATCAGGAACCTATTCTTTACCTTGTTGAGGAACACGGCATCAAGCTTTGCAGATACCTTTAAATCGATTTTTATGTCCGGAAAAACTACTTCAAGCGGCATTTCAATCGTTTTTTCGGCGTCTATTTCTTCTGCATTGTATTTCCTTTTTATCTCTTCCGTAATACTTATTATGTTCTGAAGGATTTTTTTCTGAGTTTCGTCCAATTCCTCTTCTTTTAACGTGTGTTTGAAGTAATCCTCGGCTATTTTATGTGCCTTTAACCCGAATTTTGTGCTTTCTGTTACTTCACTTATTCCCAACACCTTTGTTTTTATGAAGTTCAATGGATCTGACATCGCATCCAGTAATGAAAAAGATATGCCTTTAAGCTGACTGAAATAACTGTTTATCCTCTTTACAAGCCATTTATCACTCTCTTCAAGCAAGGCCTTTGCTGCATCATATTCCTTGTTGACAAAAAGAGAATATGCTTCGGCGTATTTTTTCTTGAAAGGGGCTGGCTCGTCTTCCATTTCTGCAATGCTTTTTTCAATAAAGCCCTCAATGTAGTAATCCTCAGCAAGTGCCGGAGGGGTTACAACAAAAAGGTTTTCCTTTGCCCTTGTAAAGGCAACAAAATCTACCCTTATGCTTTCCTCTGCCAACTCTTCCTTAACATCTATTTCCTTTGTCTGCTTGATTATGGAATTAGTTACTAGATCAATGAAGCTTGTTTTGTTGCTCTGTTTCTTAGGGACGTAGATAACATTGTCGAATTCCAAGCCCTTTGCCTTGTGAACTGTTGTAAGCACCAGGTTTTCCTGCTTGTCATTTGATTCATAACTGTCTTCTGCAGTGTAAAGGTACACCAACATATCTGAAAGATTTGGTAGCTCATTGCTGTCCATGTACTGATTTATGTTTTCAAGCGTTGCCGCTGCGCTTATGTAATAGTCATTGTCCAAGGCTACCGATATTGGCAGTATGGTTTCATTGAAAAGCTTGTTTATGTTGAATATGTTAAGTTCTGCAGCGGCTTTTCTATCAAAAAAAGGCTTTGCAAGCCTCTTTACTTCATTCATGCCTATCTCTTTTTTCCTATATTTCTCTTCGATTTCAAACGCAGTCTTTAGAGAAACGCCTGAAAATGGGGTGAACAAAGCCTTTAAGATATCCTTTTCATCAGCATTGAATATGCCTTTCAAATAATCAACTATGGAATTCTTTGCTCTTGTTGAGACAGAAGCGCTTGCAGTCGTTGCATATTTTACGTTCTTAGCGTCCAAAATACGGGAAATGCTTATTATTTGGTCATTAGTTCTCGTTATTATTGCTGCGTTCTTACCCTGAGAGACAAGGTCCATGGCAAGCTTTACGGCTATTTCGTCCGTGCTGTTTCCTATCAGCTGTTTTACGCTGCCGCCCTGTCCTTTATTGCTTTTAAAGTTTGACAATTCATCTTCATAGCTTTTGTCCTTCGTTTTACTGAGAAAATACTGCTTTGAATACTCAAGAATTTCACTGTAACTTCTGTAGTTAAGGCCCTTTGTCAGCTGCTCCAAATTGCTTAGTTTCTGGAATTCAATGAAGTTTTTCAGGCTGCCTCCTTGAAAACCGAAGATGGACTGCTTTCTGTCCCCGACAAGAAACAGGTAATCTCCTAAAAGTCTGGCTATCTCTGCTTCTACATCGTTTAGATCCTGTAATTCGTCAACAAGGACATACTTGTAATGCTTTTTCAATGGATCATACTCTAGTAAAAACCTCTTCAAAAGATCATTGTAATCAATGTTTGTTTCTCCTTTCTCTCTTTCATAATCCTTGAAAGCAGTTACGAAATAATCAAGAAAAGCTAGGATTTCCTCTACAGTTACGCTGTTCATGTTTTCTAAAAATGACTTGTTTATCAGCTCTTCCTTTGTAATTTTTACGTTTATTTCATTGGGTGTTATCCCAAAGCTTTTTATGTACCTTATTGCGTTCTCTACCTTTGGAACCAATTCCTGTATTACGTAATCCCTGTCATAATTGAAAGCATTGTTGTTTTCAAAGCTCTTGAATATTGAAAACCTTATGAAGTTATTGCTAACAAGCTCGTATTCCTTTCCCTGCTCTGAAAAATATGAATTGCAGAAACTGTGGAAGGTAGATATTGTTATGCCGTTTATCCTTGAAACCTCTAAATTGTTTTCCTTTAGTTTTTGGCTGATTTTTTCAAACATCTCATCTACTGCCTTGTTAGTAAAAGTCAAGCAAAGTATCTCTTTTTCGCTTACTCCATTTTTTATAAGCTCTATTACCCTGTCGGCTAATGAGGTTGTTTTACCAGTGCCAGGATTGGCTTTTATCAGTATGTTTTTACTTAAGTCCATTCTAATAATTGTACACCTTATTATAAAAATTTTTAAAATAGTCGGATTCTTTTTACAGAAAAATTTATAAATTAGTTAGTACATAATAATTATTGTAGTCTATAAAATCTAAGGAGGTGGTTTGTATGGCTTCCGTAAAAGATTTTATAACGAGAATTTCAGTTTCCTTTAAGAATTTTAACACGTAGCATATTGGCCGGTTACGGCCGCCTTAAATTTTTAATTAAATAAGACAGGGAGGTGGTGCATATGAGAATAAAAGACTTGCAACCTATAGAACCAATTGACTTAAACCCTTTCCAGCAGCTTGACAGGTTCATTTCAGGCTTTGGGTTTAACTTCAATTACCCGAGGGTCGACATATTAGATGAAAACAACAGGGTTAAAGTAATTGCAGACCTGCCAGGTGTGGGCAAAGAAGACATAAAGCTGAAGATAGAAGAGGACAGGCTCATAATAAGGGCAAATACGCAAAAAGAGGTAGAAGAAAAGAAGGATAACTATTACAGAGTGGAAAGAAACTCCGCAGGTTATTACAGAGAGATTGCTTTGCCTGCGCCTGTGCAAAAGGAAGGAAGTAAGGCAAGCTTCAAGAACGGGGTATTAACTGTGGAGCTGCTGAAGAAGAAAGGGGCAGAAGACAATGACATAGATATAGAGTGATTTTTGTTTTAATTTTTCTTTTCTTTTTTTGGATAAAAGTTTATAATTAAAAAAATGCTATCCTTAAAGATGGAAAGGAAAGTTTATACTGAAATCAAGGAAATAGTAAATCCAGAACATACTGCACTTATAGTGTGGGATGTACAGAAAATGCTGGTGAACAACATATACAACAAGGAAGAATTTCTTAAAAACATTAATGAACTGATAGAAAGCGCAAGAACTAAAGGGATGCCAATATTCTTTACAAGGATTACGCCATTGCCGAAGGAATTTGAATCTCCTGCTAGAAAGTACTCTTCAAGCAAAATGAAGTTCAACCTTTCGCAACTACCTAAAGAAATGTTTGACTTAGCTATTGAACCTAAAAGCAATGAAATAGTCATAAACAAAAACACTGCAAGCATATTCATAGGCACAAATTTCGAGCTTATGTGTAGAAATGCAGGTATTGAAACATTGATAATCGCAGGAATAGCAACTGAAATAGGGGTTGAATCTACGGCAAGAGATGCAGCAAACCGAGGCTTTTATGTAGTTGTAGATTCAAATGCCTCTTCTTCAAGTGACAAAGAAGCTCATGAAAGATCCCTTGAGAACATGAAAAAGCTTTTTGATGTTCTATCTACTGAGGATATAATAAAGGCGCTTTGATGGCTTTAAAAAAAGACAGAGATAGGATAAGAAAAAAGATAGAGAGAAATTACAAGGTTTTAGGTTGGATAAACGATTTTATGATAGGGTTGGAGTTCTTAATAGGCAGCATAGAATTCCTACCGGGGCACTTGAACACAATAGGAGTTTATCTCTTCATCTTGGGCAGCTTCCAGATATTATTAGTCCCAACGATAAGGATATCAAGGGACATACACTTGAAACTTAGACTAAAAAACCATAAATAGAATCAACAACTTAAACAAATATGGAAACAAAGGAATTCAATAAGACAAAAAGCAAACTTTCTATTATCGGAGTTGGCACTTGGCAGCTTAGCAGCAACAGAGAAGAGAACGTGAAAGCAATAAAATATGCAATAGACAACGGAGTAAACTTCATAGATACCGCAGAGATGTATAATACCGAGGACATTGTCGGAGAGGCAATTAAAGGCTATGAAAGAGATAAGCTCTTCATCGCAAGCAAGGTGTGGCCCACGCATTTTAAATATGAAGATGTAATAAAGGCATGCGAAGCCAGCCTAAAGAAGATAGGAACAGATTATTTAGACTTATACCAATTGCATTGGCCTAACAAATCGGTTTCAATAAAAGAGACAATGCAAGCGATGGAAAAGCTAGTAGATGAAGGAAAGATAAAGAACATAGGAATAAGCAACTTTTCGCTTGATGAGATGAAGGAAGCACAGGCCGTTATGTCAAAGCATGAGATAGCATCTAATCAAGTAGAATACAGCATAGTTACAAGAGACATAGAAAAAACGGGAGTGTTCGATTACTGCAAAGAAAATCACATTGCGGTAATAGCTTATAGTCCATTATCTCACGGAAAGATCTTTGATAACAAAGAACTGCTTGCCGATATTAGTAAGATATCAAGTAAATACGGAAAGACTCCTGCGCAGGTGGCATTAAGCTGGCTAGTTCACAGAGACAATACATTCCCGATACCAAAAGCAAGTAATCCAGCTCACATGAAAGAAGACCTTGAAGCGGCTAAAATAAAGCTTAATAAAGAAGACCTAGATTTTCTTTCAAGTTTGGAAGGAAAATACTACACTGAGCCGATAGCAAAACAGCATAAAAAGAATGAAGACAAGATAAACAGCTATAATTTCAAGGAAGAGAAGATAAACTAAATGCATTAAAGCAGAGAAAATCAATAATTTATATGGCATGCAATACTTTAGACCTTTTGAATGTGCTTGGAAAGAAGTGGGACGCAACAGTATTAGAGGAAATAACCAAAAATGATGGCATAAACTTCGACAAGCTGCTTTCATTGAATCCTAAGATATACCCTAAAACGCTTAATAAAGCGTTAAATGATTTAGTGAAAAGAGGGCTCATAACCAAGAAGGTATCATATAACAATAACATGAAAAGGAGTGAATACAGCATGACTGAAACTGGCAAATCACTAGTTTCTGCATTTGAAACATTTAAAAAAGTCAATTGCAATGGTTCAGAAAGCGTTAAGAACTGCGGAGAATGCCAAAATGGACCAAACGGTAATAACCAAGAAGTTAGCAATCCTATAAAAATATAAAATACCTTTTTAAAATAAGGCAGTAAAGCTGCATTTTTTTGCAGTTGAACTATTTATAGGGATAATTAGTTATTTGATAAGGTATGGACAAGGATAAAAAAGGCAATAGCTCATTTTTTAGCCCTTTGATCGATTTAATGCATGATCAGTACATAAAATATGTGCCATCTTATGGCAACAGCTTCTTTTTCACGATAGGAATATACCTTTTAGAATTATTCGTAATATTGGCAATAAGCGGCATGATAATGCTAATTTTTGGCCCTTACTGGTGGGATACTACTGCAATCGGTACCTTCTTCCGAAGCTTACATTTATGGGCAGCAGAAGCCTTTGTGACATTGATGTTTATCCATCTTTTCGTTAATTTTTCAACGTCTGCATTCAGAAAGAAAAAGCTTGTTTGGATGATTGGCAGTGTGCTTCTTCTTTTGGTTTTACTAGAATTTGCATTTGGTATAGGAGTCCAAGGGGGGCTGCTTTCACAGTGGAACGACAAGGCAGGTGCGGACCTATGGAATGGCATGGGCTTAGGCTTTTGGGTAAATCCATTGAATCAAGGGGCCGTTTTAGGCTGGCATGTAGCCATAATCCCTATTCTTTTGATTCTGCTTATGTTTATGCATTATTCATTGGTAAAAAAAGACGGATTAAGCACTCCTTATAGAAAAGACATACCTTATAAGATGGTAAAGGCAGACCATAAAAAGATGTACAGAAGAATGATTTATATTTTCATAATAGTATTGGTGTTTGCATTTGTATTCAGCTCACCGTATATAGCACCTTTGACAATTAGTCAGGCAGCAAATTCTAATCCTTCTGGAGTTGCAACTACTTTGCTGCAGGAATTCAACTTTTCATCGGGGACTGCTACTTACCTTGACAGTATAGATCCGTATACTTTTAGTACTAGGGCAGTTTACTTCACAGTTCCATATTACACTTATGTAAACCTTGAAAATAAAACAAATGAACTTTCAATATTTTTTAATGAAAGCCCTTCGCAACAAAAAGCGCAGTTTATGCAAGCGTATAATTACTTTAGCAACAATGGCTCAATTTCAAGTGCAATGAATTCTCAAAACCCATTAATAATTGCGACTGCCAGTTTGACTAAAATGGCGGAATCGGGAGAATATCAATTAGTGGTACAAAATGAAAGCTCCAGTGGATTGGATGAAACGTATGTTTTAAGATTTTTGTACGATACAGGTGCGTTGACGACTGCTGCAACGCATTATGGCTTAAGGACTGCACAGTGGGGAATGCTAAAGGTAGGCGCACCCCCCTGGTCTATAGAATATTGGCTTATACCATACGATGCCCTTGAGATAGCAACATCAAATATTTCATGGTGGAATGACCTTGAGAATGGATTGGTAGCAATAAGCATCTTTTTCATATTGATGCTGTTTCCATTTATTCCATATTTGAATAAATTGCCTGATAAACTGAAGATGTACAAGCTGTTTTGGAACAAGTACACAAATCCTGAAATGCGGAAGAAAAAGTAAAGCCGTAACCAAATGGATAATAAAGGTTTATAAACAATAAAATATTACATTAATTATGGGATTCGTAGATGAATTGGCATTGGAATTGTTCTTCGTTGCATTTATCGGATTTCTTATGGATTATACTGTGATTGCTATTTATAGGGATTACAAAGCAAGATATGTAACTAAATCAAATTCAAAATTGAGCATAGAATCACACTTACAGGGCTCTATATACATGTTTGCGGCTATAGCAGTATTCATTCTTGTAATGGGCTTTTATGGAGAAATGACCTGGAATTTACCCGGTGCATATAATTTACTATTCTATGATCCGTTCATAATGTTGGGAATAGTAACCCTTGGATTCGTATTATCAGTTAAATATAATCAGAAATTGCAGTACGTTGGACTTATTGCATTATTCATGGGCTTAGTCCTAATAGAATATGGTATTTCCGGTTATAATCTAGGGTATACTAAATCTCCAATAGCACTTCTTGGTTTGTATACAGCTTTTGGCATTGCAGGAATATTCGCTTATCCAACCACATTGGTAATGGACAAATATAGAGAGAATGGCAGCAATAAACCATTAAATAAAAGTTGGATCATTTACATAGTAATATTCTTAGTCTTCTTAACATTGGGCTCACTGCTTGCAGCCTATACCGGCGGAGCCGCGATTCCTGCCCACCTCGCAGCTCCTCCTTAATTGGTTAACTTTTAGTTTCTAAGGAAGCAAAAACTATTAATATTATTTACTTTCTGATAGAGAAAATGAAAATAGAAATGATCCTTGGGGCAATGAGCAATATTGAAACCACCCATAATGGAAACCCTTACGAAGTAATAGCGAATATTTACCGTGCTAAAGACAGAGAAATAGATATACTGATAGGGCCGGAATGGAGCCTTACATCCGCTTCAGGAGTATATGTTCAGAAATTTATCAGAAACAACAAGGCAAAGGATGCAATTAATATGCTGTTCAATGCTCCGGATTACTGCGAATATGCACCTAGGGATGCAAAGAAAATACTTGAAGAAAAAATAAATGATGAATCACTGTTTAAAGAGGTTCCGAGAATACCTTACTCGAAAAGAGAATACGAAAAGCTGTTAAAAGGTCTTAAGATGGCAAGCAGGGGTTCAGATATGCTTATTTTTCCAGGAACTGCCATGTTTTATGATGAAAATAAGGCGCTGTATAACGTAATGCCAGTGATTAGAAACGGCGAAGTGATAAAAAGCGTTTACAAGTTCAATGATGGCCTCGGTTCAAAATTCAATTTAGAAGGAGCATTAAAGTTATATCCCTCTGAAACAAACAATGATGAATATTGCGAAGGGAAATACTCATTATCTTATGGGGAAGACCCAATAGTAAACTTTGAAGGCATAAACACTTCGGTTGAGATATGTGCCGATGCGGGGATACTAAAAAAATATGGCATAGATAATTTAGATCTGCAGGTGCTTTCTTCATGTGGTAATTCATCTACGGATAGCGTTATAAACAATAGTGGATACATTGCGGCCGTGGATGGATTTAAAGGTGTAGAAATAAATGTGTCCGGTAAATATGCACCGAAGTTAAGACCTATCGAAAAATCAAATGATCTACACTTATTTAATTTGCAGTTCGATCTCTAAACATTTGTTTTGGCGTCTTTCTTTCTATGCAAGTATTCTCTGCCCCAATAATATAAAAATGGGGATACACAGATTATTGTAAGCGGTATAAAAGACTGGGCATAGCTCATATTTGCTATTATGTTGTTATAGTTGTTCATTGAAAGATAATTATGTAGTGAAACTAGGGATTCGGATCCGCCCATACCAAGATATATACTTCCAAGCATTTGCTTGTCTTTCAAGCCAACTTTTTTATGTATCTTGGAAGAGAAGATATACATAGAAACGTTCGCTATTATATAGGAACTTATAGCAGAGGGAATTATTCCTATGTAGTTGAACAGCTTTGCCATTATAGGATTCGCTTCCTGGCCCCCTTGGTATTCCAAGCCAAAATAAGTAAGTATTCTGTCGGAAAACATCGCTGCGCTTTCATAAAGAAACTTAAATTTAACTGCCAGGTTATCCTTATAGAATTTTTTCAAACCGGAAAAGGCCTTACTAAGGTAATATTTGAGGTTTTTATTCGCATAAACCTCTTTGTTTTCATCGTCGATTATGGAATCTAAGCCCATTATACCTTTAAAAAATCATCGCTTATAAACCCTTTTTTTATTTTGAGATAATACTTTAAAGTAGATAAATCCGCCAACTGTTTGGAGAACCCCCCCAAAAAGAACTGGAAATGGCAGTGAAACATCCATCAAGTAACCGGATAAACCTGAACTTGTCTGTGCCAACCTGTTTGCTAGACCCATCACGCTTGATGCCGTCCCATAATCCTGAGAATCCACGCCGCTCATGTTTACTGCACTTCTTGATGGGGAGCCGAAACCCGCTATAAATGAACGGATAGTAAAGAAAAGAGATGAAAGAATAAACAACGGAGAAAATGCTATTATTATTAGCATCACTCCCTGCAATGCCCTTGTATAAGAGGCAGTAAAAAGCGTGGAAAACCTTGGAGAATATGCTTTTCTTGAGGCTGCAAATGCGGCAAGCGCAGTAGCTGCATATGAAATAGTATATATTATACCGATAAGGCTACTGTTTACACCGAAACGCAGTTCAAACCATAGGGGGAGAAGAGGAACTGCCATACCCAATCCCAAACCGTTGAAGGAATTAGCGATGATAACCTTAATAGAGTAGTGTATGCTTTGCCGCTTCATTACTCTGGTCGTTTTTTTCGGTCTCTTTACCTCTGCGACAAACAATAGTGCGAATAGTGAGATAAAAATCATGAAAGCTGAGAGCCCAAACAATATTCTGAAACTGTCTATTATACCCACTGAATTAACAAAAAAAGCCTTGAAATAAAGCATGAGGCTGCCGAATATTGCAAATGCAGAACCAACATACGTAGTATCCGCTAGTTTCTTTACTCTCTCTTTGCTATCCTTCCAGTTGCTCACTATCAATGCCGTAGACCCTGGTGAAAAAGTCCCTCTCATTCCTCCCGCAGCACCTGCTATTCCTCCAATTATTGCCGCTATGACTATTGCAAAAAAATTCACTGAGAGAGTAAGCAATATCAAGGCCGCGAGTGGAAAAACTTCTCCTATTATAAGTGATTTCTTATACCCTATTCTGTCGCCTAAAGCACCAAGAAGTAATGACAGGCCGGCATTGAATGCCATTATGACAAAATATATTATTCCTATTGAGATTATGTTATAATGTAGTGCAAAAAGGTAAAGGGGCAAGGACAATGTGACAAATATGAGAGCTACGCTTCTAGATGCCCTAGAAACCAGAAAGAACTTGAATGTCTTTTCTTCCTTGCTTACTCTATTCATTCATTTATTATCACAGCATACCGTATATATTCTTTTACCAGTAAAACATATTAGTTTTGTATGCTCTATTATTATATGGAAAGGCTGGAAGGGCAGGGAGCAATAAGCATAGTAAAAAAAGGAAACTATATACTTCTTGATTTGAGAAAAGCAAAACATGGCCACATTTGGGAGGTTCCTGGTGGTGGAATAAAAGAAGGAGAAACGCCTGAAGAAGCTGTTAGAAGAGAAACAAAGGAGGAAGTAAACATAGACCTAAAGAATCCAATATGGTTAGGCGCAAAAAACCAGGGGATACACTGGATAAATACGGAAATAGACCATTTTTTCTTGTCAAATTCATTTGCAGGAGAGCCAAAGGCAGTTGATCTGGAAGACAAGGAAACCCTTGAAGTAAAATGGGCAAGGATAAGCGATATAAAAGCAATGCTAAATATAAGTTGGAGAGTAGTAGATGCCATGTACTTCCTTTCGCTTCGTTTTCCGGGCTTAAAAACGGAATACTACAAAATAAGAAACGCATTTGATAACCGTGCAGTGTATTCATTTGAGCAGCTTTCTTATTGGTCTGGAAAACTATCCTCTTTTTTCAGGTATAAAAACTATCTGGATAGAAGACTTGCGGACAAAATTGAAGATATTTTGGATAAACTCAGGCCACCCGTGCTCCAGATAAATCCTGGCTTCGGGGAAATAACGAAAAAATTGATAGAAAAATTCGGCAATGTTGACATTGTTGAACTTTCTCCCGAAGCAAGGTACCATCTAATTAAAAATTTCGGTAATAAACTGCATTTTATAAAAGGAATAGCTGAGAGTTTTCATTCAAACAAAAAATATAATAGCATAGTAGCATTGAACTCTTTTATATACCAGCCTTCTTACATCTTATTTGCGCAAAGCATTCTTTCTTCAATTAATCCAAATGGAAAACTAGTATTTTCACCGCTTAGTATAAAACGCCACATCTTGCCTTCATCGTATGTAGCTTACCGCCATTCCATAAAAGCTTTGGATTCTTACAAGCAGTTTTTTGCAGATTTTGGCCTCGAATTTGATGAATTATACAGCTTTCCTCTAGACAGACTTAATAACATAAAAACAGATGTTCTTTCATTTATCAAGTAATATCGCTCTTACGATATTAGCGAAAGATTTATATGCATTTAGTGCATGATTAAAAAATGGAAAAAATAACAATAGCAGCAATCGCAGGAAGCCTTAGAAAGGACTCGTTCAACAAGGCAATAATAAATACTGCTAAAAAATATGCGCCTGAAAACATAGAAATAGAGATACTTGACTTGAAAGATATACCTTTGTTCAATCAAGATGAAGAAAAGGAAATGCCTGAAAGTGTAAAGATATTCAAGGATAAGATAAAGAAAGCAGACGCTGTACTAATAGCCACACCAGAATATGACAGGTCCATACCAGGGGTTCTAAAAAATGCAATAGACTGGGCTTCTAGGCCTTACGGCGACAATTCATTTGACGACAAAGCCGTTGCAACTATAGGAGCAAGCGGCGGTGCTATAATAGGAACAGCGGTAGCACAGTACCATTTAAGGCAAATATTTTCATTTCTCAACGCGCATCCTTTAGAAAGGCCTCAGATTTTTATAGGGGGAGCAGGCGATAAAATTGAAAACGGCCTGTTTGTAGATGAAGATACAGTAACATTGATAAAAGATCTTGTGCAAAAGCTTGCAGAATGGGCCATAAGGCTGAGAAAATAGTATTTATTCACAGAACTTAAATTTATTTAATGTCACATGTAGGCAGTAGTTCTGCAATTATAACAGAAAAGACATCAGAAAAAAAGAACAGTAGCTACACAGCCAGTGAAGAAGCAAAGAAATCAAACACACATTCATTCGCGCAAAAGCCAATACTTGTATTTTGGGAGACTACAAAAGCATGTATGCTTGCTTGCAGGCATTGCAGGGCATCGGCGATACATTCTGCTCTTCCTGGAGAACTGACAACAGAAGAAGGGCTAGCCTTAATTGATAAAATCACAGAATTCGGAATTCCTTACCCCGTTATAGTATTCACCGGCGGGGACCCACTTATGCGAAAGGATATATTTGAACTTATGAAGCATGCAAAAGAACTTGGCGTAAAATTTGCTTTATCACCTGCTGTAACAAACCTGCTAACATACAATGCAATGGTAAAAATACGGGAGTTGGGCGCAACTTCAATATCAATTAGTCTGGACGGCGCAGTGAAGGAGACACATGATGACATAAGATCAATTGATGGAACATTCGATGCAACTATAAAATCGATAAAAAATGCCATAGATGCTGGATTGAACATACAGGTAAATACTACAGTTATGAAAAGCAATGTAAATGAACTTCCCCGAATATTCAACCTTATAAAAAGCTTGGGAGTAAAGGTATGGGAGGTTTTTTTCCTAATAAAAATTGGCCGTGGAGCAGGGCTTCAGGAGATAAGTCCCTCTGAATACGAAAGTGTATGTAACTTCCTTTACGATGCATCTAAATATGGGGTGGTAATAAGAACAGTAGAAGCGCCATTTGAAAGGAGAGTCGTTAGCATGCGGATAAAGAAGGGTAGTTATTGGAGAGATCCTTTCTATGATCATTTGCATTCAGAGCTTATGAATTTGGAGGGAGAACCAAAGTATAATTCGACCATCTCTCCAGTCGGAACATTGGATGGTGATGGCATAATCTTTGTAGGAAATGACGGTACTATCTTTCCAGGAGGTTTTCTGCCAGTAAAACTTGGTAATGTAAGAAAGGATAACATTGTAGAGATCTACAGAAACAACAGCATCATGAGAAGCATACGTGCAAGAGATTTCTCTGGTTATTGTGGAAAATGCGAATTCAAATGGCAGTGCGGGGGAAGCAGGGCTAGAACATACTATTCCGAACACGACATTCTTGCATCGGATCCCGCATGTTTTTATTCTAGGATAGCAAATAGGTAATAGGTACATAGCTAATAAATTTATATGCCAAATAGCTTCAGCTGAAATTTTTAAGGCGAAAAAATTATAATGACTATTGCATTAGCGTAGGGCATTTTTTAGGCTGTTAATATGCTGTATGGGCATCAGTAGAAACAGCATGGAATACAAGCCCTTTATTGCTCTTTTTTGATAATCATTCCAGTATATATATTCCTTAGAAAAGCCATCTAGAAACTGCTTAAAACCTGTTTTATTTGAATAGTTATAGTATGCAGCTGATAGTATTAGCAGAGACACATCCCAATACCTGTACCTTTCTTTCTGAGTTTTTATTGCCTGTTCTGAATCTATTATATATGCTCCTTCGGAATTACATATGAAGTTATCAAGCTTTGAATCCCCTAAAGAATACCCCTCCCGGTGTATCTCTGAAAACAATTTTCCCAATTTTGACCCTTCGCAGTAATCTACTTTTCCATCAACGTATTCTCTGTTTAGCTCTTTATTATTAAGATCAAAGGAGTAGATCTTTGGCTTTTTTATGTCGTTGTTGGAATTAAGGAACTCCAACTCTCTCTCAAGTCTACTTTTTGATAACGCTGCAAATGGATAAAATAGCTGTAATAAAGGGGAAAAAAGCCACTTGTAAGAATTAAAGCTGTTATACTTCTTCTTGATTATCTTGCGGTCTTTCTCTTCCTGTATCAGTACTTGACTTAAGACCATTAAATTTAAAGATTATAAAGGGTATTTATAACTTTAATTCTAGCTTTCCCGTTCAAAAAGCAGAAGGTAATGGAATTTTAATTCCTTCTCTTTTACTAGTTTGAAGCCTATGCTTTTCATATCGTTTATGACTTTATCCTTGCTTAGTCTTATGCTTACTGGGGGGCCGAACATAGTATCTTCAGGCTTAAAATCAAGTATGGCTATGTATCTCTTTGCTATTTTATTTATGTTTTTCAGTGCTTTATCCCGGCATTCCTGCACAAGGTCATGATAAACATTTGACATAAAAACCAGATCAAAAGAACCTGAGGAATAGTCACAAATGTCTGCCTTTACGGTTTTTATCCCCGCTTGTTTAAGCTCATCAAAATAGATATCATTTAAATCCAAAACGGTAACATTTTCGCTTTTCTCAAGCATTTTCTTGCTGAAGAAGCCGTCTCTTCCTCCTATATCAATTATACTATAACCTTTTTTAATGTCAAGGAAATCTATTATACTTTTATCAGTTAACCCACTCATTTCTCTGATTTTATCCATCATAAGATATTTTTTAAGTAATTGGGATATTTAAATCGTTTGGTACTAAAAAGATGAAATGCTACGCTGTAAATAATGTTTAAATACACACAAAATTTTGATATAAAATGGAGGGAACACTTAACAAACCAGAAAGTGAAAGCATAACAGAAGATAACAATAATAAAAGTGCTTCAGTAAATGGTAATCAAAATAAACCAGAAGTGAACGATTCAAAAAGCGGCATGCTTCCTTCAGATGACAGGATACCCAATACTCCCGGAAATGAAATTAAGATAAACAAATACCTGATAATTGCAGTAGTTGTTATAATAATACTTCTTGTAATTGCGTATTTTCTTTACCATTATAACATCCTTGGAGTAAGGATACTTGTAAGGCATACGCTTGGTTTAAGCACACCAGGCTCTGCTTAATAAACAAAGAATAGGCTTTTATATTCGTTTCTTATCATAATTAAATGGATAATCCAAAAAATATACAAATAAGTTCAGAACCGAATAAAGGTCAAATAGGACATAAAACTGCTGGTATAATAGTAATTATAGTATTATTAGCTGTTTTGGTATTCGTCTTCGCATCATATGAAGGGTATATCCCTTTCCTCAAGCTTTCAACTTCTGTTAATCCGTATTACAGTATTGCTAATGTGCAGCAATTAAGTTCGACTATTTCAAAGCTGCAGAATTCCAGCGGCCCATTCAATCTTTCATATAGTTTGCTTCTAAGCCTAAGCGCCACTTCTGGAACTTCAGTTTTCTCCTTTAATCTGCCAATTAACGGTTATATCGCCCATTATAAGCCGTATATAAGACAAACGGCCGATATTAACTTAGGTGCGCTTGTAAAAGATATAGACAGCTTAAGTAAAAGTATAAACCTGTCTTCATTTCCAAAGTTCCTTGATACAGTGAACCTTACTTTATTATCAAATATCTCTTACGGTACATTGTGCATTCCTTTCTCAATGCTGGCTTCCGCGGAAAATACCAGCTTATCTATCGTAGGGTATGCAATGAATGACTCCAAGATAGGCAATAATTCACTGCTTTGTGTCTCATTAAAAACAAATAATCTGGCAAATTCAAGCGCTCTTTCAAGCATTTTAAGCACATCAATGGCGTCAGCAAACATATCAAACATAAGTCAATTCAACGATTATGTACGGGTCAAATACATGAAAAGCGAGAGTTATAACGGAAATTCTTGCTCTTTGCTGGGCATAAACACTACGCCTGCATTTGAAAGCAAATATAACTCTTCAATGCACTTCAATTTCTGCTTTTCAAATACCTATGGCATACCTTTGAATGGCAGTTTTGTGCTTAACCTGACAAGAGATTCATCAGCAATAACAAGTCTCTTTAATTCATATGGAAACGCGGGTTCAATGCCAAACTTCTCCGATATAGTGCTATCTGCTTCCTTTAAATCGGCATTTAATCCTGCTCCGTCATCAGTCTCAATTCTGTCTTCTCTTCCATCCGGCTCTTATACTTTGAACGAAAGCAGTTTATTACAAACTATTGGAGAGCTAAATATTATGCCGGCAGCTCCTACAAATAGCACTAAAGCCCTTGCTGCAAACGCTGATTTGACTGCCTTGGTTTCAGACAGCTTTCCAGGACTGAATCAAATATATCTGTCTCCCACTGCAGCTGCTGATGAGGGAATTAATCCAGGGGTATTTGAAAATTACTATCTTTTTGGGGCAGGAAATGCCGTATTAGCAATGGAAAATGGCTCTTCAACTAATGGAATAAATGGCACAACCATATTGCTGGGAGTGTCGAACACCACTAAAAATCTTAGTTACTACTACCATACCTTTTTAGGCATACCTAGCATCTCCATATCCAACATAACCTTAGACGCCATACCTGCGATAAAAGTAGTAGCAAATCTGTCATCCTATGATGTAATAACTGTTTTAGGAGTAACAAATTCAAGTCTTTATGAAATTTCAGCAGTTTCTACTGGCAAAGTCTACATAAATGAAGTTAATTCTGGAATGGCTAATTTCATCAAAAATTTTAAACTGGACTATTTAAATTAGAAGATTAAAAGCTATCTGTTTCCTTTATTTCCATTTCCGCTATGCTGTTATCATCATTAAACAAAAAATATGCGGTTATCTTTTTTCCCAAAAGAATATCGGGCAGCCAATATTTATCGTCAGACCACATTTTTTCAAGCGGTAATCCCTTAATATCCATCCATTGCGGAGCCATCTCCTCGCTTTCAACCGGTTCTCCTTCCCACTTATAAGCAATAAATACGTGTGCTCTCTGGTTAAAATCCTTATCTGATGGATTATTCTTAAAATAAAAATTTATCACTGCAACTTTTTCAAACTCCTTAAGATTTACATTGATTTCTTCCTTTGTTTCCCTAAGAAGTGCATCGGTTATGCTTTCTCCTTTTTCAACTTTACCGCCTACACCGTTAAGCTTTCCGGCACCGAATCCCCTTTTTTTCATTGCTATGAGTATTTTATTTGTATTTTTATCAAAAAGATAGCATAAGGTTACATCCCTTAAGTTTCTGTAATTTTCAATGTAGTACTTCAAATTTTTATCATTTGATTCTACCGTATAGGGTCAGACTGCACTCCATCCTCCGTCAACTGCAAGAATGTGTCCTGTAATATAAGAAGAAGCATTGGAAGCAAGAAATACTGCTGCACCCTTAAGTTCATTAGGATTCCCTACTCTTTCCATTGGAGTCCTCTGTGTAATATGATCAAGTATAGCTTTGTCTTTTAATAGATCATTTGTCATTTCGCTTGGGAAAAATCCGGGGGCAATTGCATTTATCCTTATATTCTGGCCAGCAAATTCAACCGCCATTGCCCTCGTAAGATTTACCACCGCACCTTTGCTGGCATAATAGGGTGCAGCAGGTATTATATCTCCGAATAACCCATAAATTGATGCTATGTTTATTATGCTCCCCTTTAAGTTGTGAGCAATCATGCTTGCTATTACCTTCTGTGAAAAGACAAATACCGCAGAGATATCAACGTCAAGAACTTTCTGCCAATCTTCCTTTTTTAAGTTTAAAGAGGGCCCCGCTACGGCAGAGCCGGCATTATTTATTAGTATGTCTATTTTCTGAAGTTTTTCCTCTGCAACCTTAACAACATTAATTATATCCTCTTCTTTTGTCAGATCTGCCTTTACGGGTATTATCTTTCTATTTGTGTACTTGCTTATTCTGTTTGCATTTTCTATCAATTTTTCGTCCCTTCTAGCACATATTACAACATCAGCGCCGGCTTCTGCCAAAGCTTCCGTGAAACTTATACCCAAACCGCTTGAAGCGCCGGTTACTATAGCTGACTTTCCAGTTAAATCAAACATTTTAATTAATTCCGATTTTTCATCCATTTTATTGATATGCAGTTTTATATTAAATAGTTAATTATTAAAAACCAATATCAATAACCTATTACTACTCTGGCAGTTAGATATTTTTATATAAAGAACTTTATTAATTTGTATGAAAGGAAATACCGCCGGCGCCGCACGTATCCTTCTATCAATAATAGGATTTATCTCACTAATAATTGGATTGGCGTTTCTATTCACTGGGCTGCTTATTTTTTTGGGTGTAAACGTATTAAGTACATTCCTACCTAAGTCAGTAATCTCCGTATTCTTGCCTTCAGATATAGGATTTATATCAGGAGTGGGGATAGTATTGGGCATTTCAATTATCATACTAAGCAGGCTTTTCCATACCAGCAGTAAATGGCTAAAGGAAAGGAGAGTAAAAGGAGGGATACTTGCAATCCTTTTGTCTGTTTCTTCATTGATAGGAATAACTATAGCGGGAATTTCGTTTAACCTTACCTTATCAGGGTATATTTTTTATATACTGATATTAGTTTATGCTGCAATAATAATATCAATTCTAACCAGCTGGAAAGATATGAATGGTGGGCTTGAAGATGTTCTCCCGGGAGTGGGCTTCTTTTTTGCAGCCGCTTTTCTTATATTTGTGTTTTTTGCAGTATTGTATGCTTTTTTCCCGCTCCAATCTAGCTCATTATCAAACCTTGGCAGCCAGTCACTGTTTTCTATCTTTACAGGCTCCTTAGGAAGGAGCACTTTTCATTCCACAGCTATAAATTACAGTTATCCAAACTCCCTTGTAAATATAAACTTGAATGGCATTTTTGCATCTGCAGGCCCATTGCTTTCATTAAGCAACTCCTCAAACGCAAGCACTAATAACCTTACAAGAATACTCAAAAATACCAGTATAAACGTTTTATTGCCCACTTCATTTATAGTTTCTGCCATCGGCAACTCTCCCGAATTTGCGTCTAATCTGAAGGCATTAAACATAACCCAATACACCAAACAAAACAACTCCAAAAACGCCAGAGCTTACTTAGATGGATATTTCCCGGAGTTAAGCCAGTTTTACTTCATAATAACCGGTAAGCAAAAAATAAACTCTTCGGATAACATAAGCATACTGAGTCTTTCCCCCTCTAAATTCGAATCTTACCTTAAAAGACTCAACATAACTTTAGTAAATTCCAGCTTTCCGATAAATGCTACAAAATATCTATACTCTAGTGAAAGTGGCAAAAACCTAGGAAAGTACCTGCCTTCACAGATGTTCTTTGTGAATATGTCAAATAATGTAGGAATACAATTAATATACGGAAGCAGCAAGATATTCAATATTACAAGAGTACCCTTTTATTCGGCAGCTATTGAATTGTATGTTAAGAACTCAACTATCTGTTTTGAATTCGGCGCAGATTTTTCATCTAGCAATGAAAAAATATTTGATTCTTCCTATTCTTTGATAGGAAATACTTTGAAATGCAGTTGATTTTAGTTAAACAATAATTAATATATCCAGCAAGGCATAATAATAAATGGCAGGGATATCCTTTCCAGCGGTTCCAAACCTTGTGACAGTTGATAATTACAGCAACAGGCTTAACATGCTGATACAAACTAGGGTTGTTTATCCCCACAATTTTTCAAACACAAAAAACGAGTTCAAGCTGCTTTACTCCGAAACAATACATTCATTTCTTTATGGGTGCCCAGATGCAGCATTATCCTTAGCTGTTAGATGCTTAGAGCAAGGCCTCAAACACTACTTGAATGAAAACAACATCAAAGAAATACACTACAAAGACAAAAACAATAACAAAAGAATTATAAAATTAAGCTATGCAAGGCTGTTTGATTTAATCCAATGCGACGAAAACCCTGTAAAGGACAAGGAGATACTGCAGTACCTTAAATCACTTAGGAATTATACTCATGAAGACAAACTAGTTGAGGACTTCCATGCATTGGAAGCAATAAGGCATGTGACCGACGTTTTAAACGAGCTTTTTTCATTCAAAACTCTGACTATAACGGTAGAAACCTGCCGTTTATGTGGACAAAAGCACAGCATAGATATAGACTCAAAGGATTATTTCATAGGCAACAGGATAATGCTGAAATGTCCTAATAGTTCAGAATACTTCAACAACATTGGTGAGTTTATTGTAGATATATAATGAAAATAAAGCAGGGTTGAATTTCACAACCCTTAATAAATGAATGTTAATTCTTTGCAGAATCACCAAAAAAAATTACTGCTGGTTACCCTGATCCTGCTGCGGTTCTTCTGAAGGAGCTTCAGGATTTGACTCTGCACTAGGGTTTGAATCCGCTGCAGTTTCCTGCTTTTCCTCTTCAGGTTTTTCCGAAACACTTGGTTGCACAGTCTCTTGTTGGCCCATCCCCTGTTGGGGTTCCATAGGCTGCTCAGCATTTTGCTGAGGTTCCTGCTGTTCAGGCTGCATGTGCACCTTCATATGTTCCTCGAGTTCTTCCTTGCTTTTGAACTCTTCTCCGCATGTTTCACACTTAAATTTTCTGTGGAATAATTCCATATTAGTTTAAACAGTTAATCATATAAAAGTGTTTGCCAAATTTTAATCGAAAAACGGTAAATTCTCCAATGATTTCAATAAATCCAATATTTAAAAGAAATTTAAATCAGTAATGGTATAACAAAAAATGGTATACTATTCGCAGGTCAATAAAAAGGAGATTTTAATTGAAGAGTTCGGCGTTGAAGAGCTGACCAAAAGGGTCATAGTCTGCCCAATAGAATGGGACAGAGTATTCCCCAATGATTGGATTGACAGACTAAGAAAGGAATTCAAAGTTGAAATCTTAAAGACTGGTGACAGGCATCTGAGCAAACTGGAGAACAATTATAGGATAAAAGACACCCTTTTCCTTTTCATAAACAGAGGCATAGCTGAAGCAACCGACAGATTTTATATATTGGCTAAAAATCCAAAGGTTAAAGAGATTATATTTTTAGGAACATCTGCATCATTAATTGATGATCTTGATACTGGGGATATAAATATACCTAAATTTGTACTTCCTTGGGAAGAATTAAGTTCAGAATATGTCAATGCCTTTGAATTTTTACCTGTTGGAAACAACGCCCTTGTTGACAAACTTACAAAAGAAACAAATAGATTTGCACAGAACTATAGTCTAAAGGTTAAAAACGACAACAATGCAACCGTGGAATTATTCTATGGAGAGACTACTGAGCTATTGGAATTTTTTAAGCAGATGAATATTTCTACGATAGACATGGAACTATCCGCTTTGTACCGTTTGTCTGCAGCTTTTGATAAGAAAGCAGCAGGTATACTAGAAGTTGGAGATAGGCCCCTGCACAAGGAAGAATTTTTCTCCCAAAAGCACAAAAACAAGAAAAACAAAAGAAACGAAAGTAGAGAGGTTATTTTTAGAGTTGTTAAGTCACTATTGCAAAATTAGAAAACTTAAATACTGAAAGATAAAAACAATATAATGGACTTACAGAAAGGAACGTTTTATAAGGCCAAAGACGGCACTATAATTTTATTGCGTTACCCTTCTAAAAATGATTCAATTCAATTGATGAACCTTATAAATGAATTAGTTGAAGAGCATGCCCCCATAGGCTCAAATGCAAAAGTGAATAGAAAGGAGGAGGAAGAACACGTTAAAAAGGCTATAAAAGAGATTAAGGAAAAAAATAGGATTCAATTTTTAGCCGAAGCCGACAACAACCTAATAGGGAATATCCAAATAAAGAGATTACATGGAAAATCGATGCATGTTGGAGAGTTGGGCATATCCATAAAAAAAGAGTACAGAGACAGGGGAATAGGTAAATTGATGATGAATCAAGCACTGAAATATGCACGTAAAGAAGGAATAAAAATCGTAACGCTTTCCGTTTTCGCAAACAATTATAGAGCAATACACTTATATAAAAAATTAGGATTTAAGAAAGCGGGTTTACTGAAAGGTACTTTAAAAGATAAAGGCAGATATTTCGATGAAATTATAATGTTGAAGAACATAAGTTGAAAGTAGAATACACGTTATTTATCAAGACGTTAATGCTTAAAAGTAA
This sequence comes from Nanobdellota archaeon, assembly GCA_021799085.1. GTDB lineage: Archaea > Nanobdellota > Nanobdellia > Parvarchaeales > Parvarchaeaceae > Parvarchaeum. The sequence continues at coordinate 132,506 of JAJZBD010000002.1, forward strand.
AAGGTCTAATTCATTAAATAAACTGCATAAAACTAATTTAAACTTAAATACATAAATTAAATAGAATGATAATGGCAGAGTACCCCAATATCAGCTTTGAGATATCTAAGGAAAAAGATGAAATAGTATGCATAGAACATCCTAATGGTATACCATTAAAAATAAGTGGAAAGGCAAAAATCATAAAATACGTTGAAAGTGTTTACGAACTACGATTAAAGGATATACAAGCAAGCAGGCAGTTACTGCAAATCGAGTGGGGCAAAATACACTATAAAGTCATGAAAAGGCTACGGGAGATTATGGACATTGAATGGCCTGATAAAAATATAACAGGGTTTATGACTCTCAATGAAATATGCCCAAGAGATTTAGACACTTGGTCGTTTTTTGTTGAAGCATTTGCAAATGTTGAGGCACGAAAAGGGATATGTCTACATGAAATAACTCATTTTCTTTTCTTTGAGAAGTGGAAGCAGGTATTTAAGAATTTCAACGAAAAAGAGTTCAATAAGCCAGGGTTGGCATGGAACCTCAGTGAAATACTTGTTGAACCGATAAATGAAGATCCTATCCTAAAGAGATTAGTACCTAGTACTGCAAAAGCCTACGAAAGATATTACAAAACGAAAATAAATGAAGAAAATGAAAGCATAATGGAGCATTTTAGAAAAATGTATATAGATTACAATTCAGATTTTGCTGAACTCCTGAAAGTAAGTTATGACGAAATAAAGCACCTAAAGTCAATGAATGTACTTTGACTATAGACCTTTTTGATTAGACTTATCTATAGTCTAAACGGATAAAAATGGTTAAAGAAAAAGAAAGCCTTAAATATATGCAGCATTCAAGTAATTAAATGAAATCACTTAAAAGTATAGAGGCATGCGGTCCGATGACAACCGCTTTGGTTCATAGGTAGAATCACATACACAGACATACTTGATTTTATAGCGTTTTCTTTTCTTCTGGTATCTATAATGTATAGAAATACTGCTAATTCTCGTTTTCTTCGGGTTTTTGCCGAAATTAAAAAACAGGAGGTATAAAATGGAAAACAAAGGAAAGGAAAAGCAGAAATCGACAAAAATTGGCAGTTTGAATGACGTGCTGTCACAAAACAGTGATTTTGTTCATATCAGAAGCTAAAAATGGCTTTTGTATAAGAGATTACAGAGAAGATGACTTTGCTGGAATTTACAAAGTATATAAATCAGCATTCTCTGAGGAACCCTGGAATGAGTACAAAAAATGCAGCTTATGCAAGGTTAATTATGGAATAAAAGAAAGTAATGATCCTGCAGAGAACTGCAAAAAATGTAGTAAGCCACTGAAATTAGAGGATTACTGGACTGAAAAGGACGTAAGTGACGACATAAGCTACGCAAAATCCAAGGAATGGAATTCCGTACTTGTTGCGGATTCGGGTGGGGAAATACTTGGGTTTACTTGGGCTTATAACATCAGCATAGAAAAAGACATGAATTTTCTTAAAGGAGCACAGAATATGGACTGCTCAAAAAAGACAATTTATGTCGATGAAGTTGCTACTGCTGCTAACTCCCGCGGCAAAGGAGTAGCAACCGAACTGGAAAAGAAACTGTTTTCCAAGGCCGAAAACGCTGGCTTTGAATATGTAATTCTAAGAACTGACGAAAGAAACATTGCTGCAATTAATCTCTACAGAAAGCTTGGCTTTGAAAGATTACTTTACGGCGTATCTGAAACCAACGAAAGCAAATACGCATATGACCCCGAATTTAATTCTAGGGTTTATTTAGTAAAGAAGCTTCTGCCAGGTGAAAACATTGGAGGAAACAACGAATGCAAGTCGTAGTGGATTCTGGGCCACTTCCGCAAGTAGCAGGGGTGGCCAGGTCCTTTTTTTGATATGGAAGAAAAAAATATTGCTAAATTGGCGATGGATCTCGTAAGAATACCATCTATTTCCGGAGAGGAAATGGAAGTGGGTAATTTTTTGAAAGATCTGCTAGCTAAGGATTTCACCATAAAAACGCAGAAGGTTGGGAATAGAATCAATGTTTTTGCTTTTACTGGCAGACCCAAATTGATGCTCACAACGCACATGGACACTGTTCCGGGAACGCCGAAAATTGCAGAAGACTCTAAATTTATCTACGGTAGAGGCTCGTGCGATGCCAAAGGCGCTATAGCCGCAATGGTTTCTGCAGCGTTGGCTGCTTTGGAAGGTGGACTAAATGATTTTTGCCTGCTTTTTGACGTAGACGAAGAAAACGAATTTGAAGGCATAAAAAAGGCAATTAAAATGGTAAATCCGGAATTTGTCGTGGTCGGTGAACCCTCCTCTCTTAAGCTAGTAAACGGACAAAAAGGCCTTTTGCAATTTGATTTAAGCCAAAAAGGAAGGGCAGCCCCAGCTTCCCTACCGCAAAGGGGTCTTTCAGCAATAAATAAACTATTGCTTGATTTAAACAAAATCGCCAAGATTAAACTGCCAAAAAATAAATTTCTCGGGGAAACTACAATGAATATCGGTAAAATAAATGGAGGGCGGGCGGCAAATATCATACCAGATTATGCGTATGCAAAAATTGACGTTAGAACTTCAAGTAGAAACAGCGAAATAAAGCAACTTTTCAGGAAAGCTGCTATTAACGGAAAACTGAAAACGGAGCTAGATTTTGAGCCGGCATTCAATGATTTATATGACCTTCCAAAGTTGCTTGGGCTTAAAACAATGGTAGCTTCCTATTTTACAGAGATGTATTTCTGGAGAAAAAAGGCAAATACGGTTGTTTTCGGGCCGGGAGATTACAGATATGCACACTCTGCATTTGAGAAGGTATCAAAGAAAGAATTGTTAAAAGCGGCTGAAATCTACCTTGAAATTATAAAGCTTGATTCAAAGGGCATGCTTCCTAGCAATGATCCATAATTTTTGGTCATTTATTTTAGAACCAATTAAGAATTAAATACTACACTGGTTTTAATCAATTATGGAAAATCTCGCTGTAAGAATAAGGAACTTGAGTAAGATTTATGAAAACGGCGGGAAGGTGACAAAAGCGCTAAAAAATATAAATCTGGACATAAAAGAAGGGGAAATATTGGGGGTACTTGGCCCAAATGGCGCAGGAAAAACTACTTTAATAAACATTTTGGCAACATTGCTTATCCCTGAAAAAGGCACTATCGATGCATTCGGCATAGATGTGTTGAAGGAATCAAACAAGCTTAGGGAAATTATAGGATATGCTGGACAAGACAGCGAAAAATCCGCATATTATAGACTTACGGCTTTCGAAACTTTGGTGTATTTTGCGTACACGTTTAGAAATGTAAAAAAAGAGGACATAGAAAAGGAAATAAGGTATATAAGCAAAAAGATAGGCTTCTCGCGAAAATTAAACAGCCAGTTCTCTACGTTATCCGGCGGTGAAAAACAAGCTACGGTTATAATGCGTGCATTGGTCCACAAACCAAGACTGTGCTTCCTTGATGAACCTTCAAAGTCACTTGATCCAGTAACAGCCAAAAAATTCAGAGCTTTTTTGAAAGCTTTTGTAAGAAAAGAGAATATCACAACGATAGTCACAACCCACAATATGTCCGAGGCGGAAGAGATATGTGATAGAATAGTGCTAATAGACAAAGGAAGAATAAAATTTATTGGTACTCCATTGGAATTCAAAAATATCATGGATTATACAGACAAAATAACGCTTGATATGCACTTAAGTAGGCCGATAATATCAAAACTTAAGAAGATACCTTCAGTAGTAAGAGTAAAACAGACAACTAGATCAACGGTTATATACACAAATAAAGTAAACCTGTCGCTTTTGGCAGTAACCTCTATACTGAAAAATGAAAACTTAGAACCAAAAATAATCGTAAGGAGCGCTACTGTAGAAGATGCATTCGTAAAGGTAATGGAAAATGGCAAATAATATTAAGGAAATGTTTAAAATATTCCGCATGACATTGTGGATGAACATTACCTTGCTTAAGAGATATCATTCAAATTTCATATTCTGGGTAGCTTACGCAATAGCAAACGCCGCTTTAATGCTTCTTTTTGTGCCGCTTTATTCAGCTTCTATTTCTGCAATAGGCACTAAAAGCATCGTTTCTTTTATTCTTATAGGCGCTTCGATGCTGCCGCTTCTTGAAGAAACGGTTTCTAGCGTGGCCGGAGATGCTAACTTTCAGCTGTGGTCCGGGATTATAAACTACTCGTTTACTACTCCCATATCTAGATACATCTACTTCAGTTTAAACAACCTGTCTGAAGTAACAATCTCTCTTATGATCTATTCTCCAATTTACTTAACTGCAATAATTTTTGCCTTTAATTATTTAACCCCTTTAGGTATCCTGCTTTCAATAGTATGCTTCATCATAGGATTTTTTAGCATGCTCCAGTTAGGGCTTATGATAGGAGCCGGAATGCTGCTTTTTAAGAGAGTAGAAGCATTGGAGGGCATAGTTATCCTATTTATTACATTCCTAAGTGGAGCCTTTATACCATTACAGGTGCTGCCAAGTTCAATAAATTACGCAGCTTTATTTGTACCTTTGACCTCTAGTCTTTACCTTGTAAGGTATTATCTTATTGGATCCTCATTGATAGCCCCCGTATATTTAATGTGGATTATTACAATAAGCGAATTAATAGTATTTGCAGTAATGGCCAAGTTTATATTCAGAGCTGCTGAAAGGAAGGCGGAAAAAATAGGTTTTAACTACATATAATCTGAAAATATTTAAATTTGGCTAATTACAAGTAAAAGAATGGAAAATAAAGAACTTTTAGCAATTCTTAAGTACCTTGACAGAAACTGGAATGAACCAGAAGAAGTTGAAGATGAAATGATAAAAACGTTGAATGAACACAAAATTCCAAGGCTTGTCGAATTAGGAAGGACTCCTTTACCTACAGAATACGGGCCTATGACTTACATTGTCTTTGGAGATTATGCCACTGGAAAAGAACATGATATTGCAGTTTTTGGTAAATTCAATGGCAAAAAACTTAAATCTTATAGTTATCCCCTTGTGAGAGTTCATTCGTCCTGCAGAAGCAGTGAGCTTTTCCATGCGATAAACTGCGAATGCAGGCAGGAACTTGATTTAGCGTTGAAACAGATGTCAAAAGAGAAGAAAGGGGTATTGATCTACTTAAATCAGGAAGGTGCGGGAAACGGGATAAAAGCAAAGCTTGCTGCTTATAAAAACATCTTTAACCTTAAGAATGGCATCATTTCTGTAAAGAAGGACAAAAAAGGAAGGCAATTGAGCGTTTATGAGGGATACGCAAAGGCGGGTTACAAAAGCGAACACAGGGACTTTGGGGTAGCTGCAGCTATCCTTAAAACTTTAGGAATTAATTCTGTCAGACTCATGACAAATAATCCAAATAAAATAGAAGGATTGACTTCTAATGGAATAAGGGTAAAGCCGGTTGGAATACACATCAAACCAACAAATGAAATAATGAAAAGGAATTTAATTATGAAAGCAGAAAAACTAGGACATAATATAACGGCTGACGACCTTAAATGACCCTTGCCAGAAAAAAGGCAGCCTTAAATTTTCTTTGGTTTAATAGGTTACAATTAACTGCCCCATTAATTTAAATACCTGCAGTTATCTTATAATACCAAATGGAAGGCAAGATTAGAAGAACATTGGAAGCATTGACAGAGATAGCCTTGAATAGGAATCAGCTACTTATACTTAAAGAAATGGGGGAAAGCCCCTGGCAAATCAGCTTATAAGGTCCTTAAAGCAATAGAAGAAAAGCACAACGTAAGAAGTTCTACTTTAAAATTAAATGCAAGATCACTTAGAAGAATCGGCTTAATAGAGTTCGGCAAGGGCAAAAACGCAGAACTTACAATCAACGGGAAGGTAATACTTTCCGTTATAAAAGACATGGAGGTAGAACATGGAAAATAGAGGGGAAAAGTATAAAACAATGACGTTTGATAGGAACATTTACCGGTGGCAGGGAAACCTTCAGGCTTAAAAGTGAAAACCCGGCAAAACTAAGCAAAAAAACACTGGATGAAATTGTGGAGTTCACGGTAAAAACCTTTCAAAGTGGAATGACAGAAGCAGAAGTTATGGACCATATAAAGGATAATGACCTTTTCTTGGTATTGTACAAAGGCAAGAAAGCTATAGGCTTTGCAGGCTCGAAGTATCTTAATAATAAAAATAACCTAAAGAAACATGCTTACTTCTCAGCAGCCGTCGTTTCAAGCGATTTTCAAGGCAGGAGACTATACAATGAACTTGTAAAAGCAAGGGTAGATGAAGCATTTGCACTAGGTTTTGACACAATAAGTACGAGGACTCAAAATCCTCTTGTCGAATTTACCATAAGAGCGGAACTAAACATGAGAACAAACCTAAATTACATATCTGACTACTCAGTTGACAGAAAATTAATATCAGCGGTATTTGGACGCAGGCTTACTGAAAAGTTGCAAACATGCAGATACGAGTCAATAAATGAAGAGTATCGTAAACTCGATATTGACAAAGGTGACGGATACTACCTGACATTTAATTTGAAAAGGTATAAAAAAGATGACATGAAAGATAAGGCAGTTGCAGGCCGTATATGATAATAGATTTTCATACCCATTCCGGTGTGAGCTTTGATAAATCGACTTTTAATGAATTACAGAGAAAAATGCAGCAAATGGGGATAGAAAGGGCAGTCATATTCCCAAGCACGCAGGAATCCTACCAAAAATTGATGCAAAAGAACGTTGAAACACTGGATAATGCAGGTAAGTTCTTTATTCCTTTTTTGAGGTTTAACCCAAAAACCATTAAGAAGGAGGAATTTGAAGCGCTGCAGAAGGGATTTTATGGCTTAAGGCTGACCCCTCGGGGAGAAAACTTTGACCCGTTGGACAAAAGCCTGGAAAGGATATTCGAGACAATAGAAAAAACGGGAAAACCTGTAATAATTCATTCAAGAAAAGAAAACAATATTAACACGGATCCTGACAGGATAATAGAGCTAGCAAAGATGTATCCAAAAATAAACTTCGTATTTGCCCATTTTGCAAATGACTCCGACATTTTCTTTTCAAAGATAAATGAACTTGAAAATGCATACGTGGACACGTCTGTTGTATCCTCTCCCTTTATAATAGAGAGAAGAGTAAAAGAAATAACATCAAAGAAGATAGTGTTCGGCTCCGATTACCCTTTCTCTGATCAGGAGATAGAACTGCTTAAGGTAAAAAAAGCGGAAATATCTGAAATGAAAAAAGAGGATATTTTTTATGGAAATGCAAAAAAACTGCTAAACCTGCAAAAAGTTTAGCTTCTTGAAATTTAAACTAAATTATTAAACTTTGTATGATGATTAATCTTATTGTATATGGCTGAAAATGTTTCTCGCATAAGAAAGGCGGTTAACGGCATAAAAAGCAGACAACTGGATTTAAACACTCCAATAAAACTTCAAAGCATACAGCCCATAACCTCGGGAGAAACGCATTACAATTATCTTTTAACAATAAACGACAGAAAATTCCTGTTAAGGCTTACCTCCGTAAGAAAAGATGATAAAGGCGGAAACAGTTGGGGGGCCGCAAGGATAGACCTGGAATTTAATGGCATAAAAAGCTTGGAAAAATTAGGAATTGCCCCAAAAGTCTATTACAAAGACACTTCATGTAAAATCCTAAGCAAGCCATTTATTATATCCGAGTATGTTGCTGGTAGACCAATAACAATGATGACCGAAAAAGACTTAAAATCCCTGGCTTTAATTCTTGCAGAGCTGCATAAGATACACAATGTAAAAGGATTAAGAAGGGAACCAGTCAAAAACTACAACAGAAAGTACATTGAAAAAAGAGTTGACATCATAACAGATCCTGATTTTAAATACGTAAACAATCGATTCAAGGCCAATCTAAGGGAAGCATACAAAAGGATAAAGAACATAAAACTGAGAAGACAAAGGCTCTCAGTAATACATGGGGATGTTAGCAAAGACAACCTGCTGCGGACTAAAAACGGCTTGAAACTGATAGACTGGGAAAGCGTAAGGCTATCGGAGCCGCAGTTTGAGATTGCCACGGCCCTGGAGAGGCTGAATCTCACAGGAAGGAAAAGGAGGATCCTACTTTCCGAATACCTAAAGCATTCCGACAAGTCCAATCTGGAGGATCTGAGGGAATACGAAAAAATCAGGTGTTTTGACAGGCTTCTTTGGTCTATTTCGGAATTCGCAAAATTAAGGCAAGGAATAACAGAGAAGGAAAAAGCAAGGCACAAATCCCCGTCAAAATACACTGCAAATGCACACAGGGAACTCTTAAGGTGCGAGGCGTTAGGGTTATTTCCCAAGCAAACTGTGTTGATAATATGCCAAAAATAGGTATTTAATATTAGGTTAACGGACTTTTGTGCGGTTATCATAAAAATATGTATATTAGTAACTTCTTTATAATAGTAAACTATTTATATATGTAAACTTCTATAATAGTTATTAAAAGGAGGTTAACATGGAAAGCAAACTGGATTTGATTTTATTAGAAGAGCTAACTAGAAAGTACGGTGCTGTAGGCCCTTTTACTGGACATGTTACAGGAGCTGAGAAAAGAAGCGATTCCGAGGTTGATTCCTACCGTCTCGACATAGATAATGGGGACAGTAGACTGGAAATAAACATGCTTGAAGTTGGCAAAAATACGGCTGGCGAATCAAAGGTTATATACTTAAGTTTGAATACGAGGAGGAAACCGTATGATGATTATAAGAGAATTCTAGATTACAGACATGCAGTCGATCGGTTTAAAAAGCTGACATTATTCACCGGAGGCGGACACAGAAAGAGAGATTATCCCAAAGATGCCCCCAAATTTTATCCTGCCATCTCTTGCTGGTGGACATGCTACGGAAAGGAATCCGATTCGGCTTTCGTTGAACTGAAATACACTAACAGCGTAAAGATTGCTTTAGACTCCCTCAAAAAGTTTGCCTACGACAAGGAAGGCTTCGAAAAATTAATCCAATAAGAGGCATAAGCGAAACAACATGGAAAGCAAACTGGATTTGATTTTATTAGAAGAGCTAACTAGAAGGTATGGGAAGACGGAGAACGATTCTTTTCTTGGAGAAAAAAGGAATTTCAGCACTAATTCCTACTTTCTTGACATAAACGAAGGAAGAAGCGGAATTGAAGTGCGTATGCACGAATACCCTGCTGGCAACTCAAAGGTTATAAACTTGGAGTTATATGCAAAGAGCGGTCCATTTGGTGACTACAGGAGGATTTTAAATTACACACGTGGACTAAGCGATGAGAAAAACCTTACTTTATTTACCGGAAACAAGTACAAAGAGAATAGAAATTACAGCAAAGATGACTCAACCTTCATTGAAATGAAATACACCAAGAACGTAAAGACTGCCATAAATATCCTTAAAAATTTTGCCTATAACAAAGAAGCATTCGAAAAATTGGCTCAATAAAGAGGCACAAGGCCATATCCCCAACAATTTTGGCTTTGCGGATAGTTTTCTTTGATTTTATGTGTTATGCAGATATTACTCACCGTATGGAATTAAACTTTATATAATGTCTTTTCCAATAGTTTCAATGACAAAAGAAAATCTGGAAATGCTTATAAATGATTTTTTGACAATCGGGGGCGAAAAGCCAAGTTACAGTCTTTGTTACGCTACATACCATGAAATTAACGATTATTACTATAAAATATACCGGGAAATAAAAACCAAATTCACAACAAAAGACATAGAAGAATTTGTCAGAAATCCAGAGATATATGTAAAACTAAATGATAGTTCAAAACTAGGTTTGTTCATATCTGCCGTAATAAACAAAAACATAAAGAGAGGCGAAAGAGTTTTTATAGATTCACCTATCCCAATTAACCTACTTTTCTATAATTTAAAGGGTGTAGAAGCCCATGTAAATAAAGCTGGTGACAAATTAGGTTACTGCGCAGAGAGCAGCAAAATATATGCCAATGGAGTGGGAGATTATGCAGGCTCTGATATGGAAAACTCTGAGCTGCATGTAGATGAAGCTGGAATCTCTCTCGGAGAGTACGCAAGAAACAGCAAGATATACGCAAATAGGGCCAAAGAGGATGCAGGGCTTTACATGGAAAACTCTGAGCTACACATAACTATCGCAGATGATTACCTTGGATCTGGCGCGGAGAACAGCAAGATATATGCCGGCAACGCAGGAGCTTGGGCAGGTTATTACATGAAAAATTCGGAATTAAAGGTAGTAAATGCGCTGGATTACCTTGGCTATGGGGCAAGAAACAGCAAAATATGCGCTGAGAAGGTAAGAATCCAGTACAATAAGGACAGTTACAACCAAGTAACGGGCTTAAAGCTATACATCGGTGCATTGGAAGGAAAATTAAAGAACAGGCTAAACTTGTTGACAGACCTCACAGAAAAAGGAAATGAAGTTTATCTAGCAATGGAAACTTATAACAAACACAGGATACTATACCAAATGGCAGGAGCAAAGAAATGGGATATATAATAAAAATTAAAACAATCGGGATAAATACCAGCAATAAATACTAGTAGGTACAGTTATAATACATGAAGGAGATAGAAACCAAGATAATAGACATAAACGAAGGAGAAGTAAGAAAAAGGCTAGCAGAGATCGGTGCGAAGAAGATTGGAAACTTATTTTACAGAAGATACGTATTCTTTCTGGCTGATAAAAAGGGAATAGACGAGTTTGTGAGGATAAGGACGGACGGCAAAAAAACGACTATTACCTATAAGTATAGGGAAGGAAGCGGTCTAAGAAACACAGAAGAAATAGAAACTGATGTAGGAGATTTCAAAAAAGCAACTGAAATATTCAAAAAAGCCCTTAAGATAAAGCCAATATACCAGGAAAACAAAGTTGAAAAATGGCTTTACAAGGGGGTAGAAATAGATATAGCATACTGGCCCTTGATAAAACCTATCCTAGAAATAGAAGGTAAAACTGTAAAAGATGTTGTCAAAACTAAGGAAAAACTGAACATAAAGGGGATGGATATAGGGAACAAAAATCTTGATTTCACGTTTAGATACTATAATCAAGCCGGAAAAGACAACGGAAATTTGTACTTTAAAGATAAAAAGAACTCGTAAAAAGCGCAAAGGAGAGAAGAAAAGTTTATCATATATTGAGGCTTTAAATTTACATGAACAAAATCGTTTTTATTGCGGTATTGCTTGTTTTGGCAATTGCAGTTATTTCTATATTCTACATTAATAATCTAATTAAGCCAAGCGGCAATGCAGCACAGTTTTATTCGGTAACTAATTCAGCCGAGCTTCTTAATGCCACTGAACATTATGTCAACCTTACAAATCACTTTACGATAAACTACAGCGGAACAGCGGACATAATGTTTTCCAAGGATTCAATAAACGTAACATTGGCTGTGCCAATAAAGATGTCCTTTCAAAAATCCAGTGGATTGGGCCTTTTCAAGTTATATGCTAACCTGACAAAAGCTTATAACTTCTTTTCAGCTTTCACAGGCTCTCCAAAAGAACAGAATTACATCTCTGCGGTGTTTCTATACAACGGTAGCGGAATAATCGCATGTTCAAACATTACAGGAGAAACATATCGAAACTGCACATTCAACAGCTCAAAAGCGGTAATCAGCACAGTAAAAGATGATTTAGAGGATGTTGCGCTTAAATCGTATGCCAATCATCTTTTCGATACAAGTGTTCTTCTAAACCTTGGCAATTCTTCTTTTCCAGTAAAATTCAAGGGAACGGAAAGCTATAGCGGTGGCACATGCTCTATTTTTGACATGAATTTCAGCTCCTCAACCGCAGAAGGGAGCGGAAAAATATGTTTTTCTGACAGTGTTGGCATGCCTGTTTCACTTCAATTTGCTATTCAAGGATACATACAAAGCGGTTCAAACGCTGCAATAACTGGCAGTTACACAGTAATTTTTACAGCAAACTCAAATCCAATCTCTTATTCAAATGCTTCAATAGACGCAGATAACGCTGCAAAATACCTCCAGTAAATAATTTAAACCCTAAAAAAGAACAATCCATGGAAATAAGCGGCAATCCCGAATGCAAGAATTTGTTGAACAATTGTTTAAAGGTTTTCAGGCCTTTTAGGGGCACTTACATAAACATAGATTATGCACCATTACCAAAGGGAATAGCCGGTAGGGTAAACGCTGAAATAGAGACGGTAAGAAAAAGGAAAAACCCTGGTTTTTTCAGAAAAGAGGTTGTAAGGATAAACCGTAGGATAAAGAACAATGAGTTTTATATAAGGATAAACGAGAACCTGAAAAAGATAACTGATGAACAACTAAGAAGAGAGGTAGTTACGAGCATTATAGTGCATGAACTCCTGCATATAGAAAGGAAGGATTTATTGGAGCACAGCAAGAATTACAGGAAAAGGAAGCACAAAAAGATACATTCGTCTTTGGAAAAAGAAGCACTTGAAAGATTTAACATGCTAAGGGAGCAGGAAGGCTTAAAGCCATTAGAAAAGGAGAATTACATTGAAAAGGAGATAGTAAGAAGAGTAAACGATGCTGAATAGTAGTGTTAAGCGCTTATCTATCGTTGCAGTAACCTATTACTTTCCTTATTTTACTGTTAAAATTGTTTGTAGTGTAGCTTTGTATGTTGTAGCAATTTTTAAGCAGATCCTTCGCTTCCTTTTCCATTTCAGAGAAGTGCACATCGTTGTAAAGCCTGTCTATATAGGAATTTACAATGTACTTCATTCCTGCTTTATAGTCCTGCGGGTGATGCGCATTCCCGAATTTATGCGTCAATTCATGAAGCAATACCTCGGTAATCTTATCTTTTGTAGAATCGAAAAGCTGCCCATCGATAACGTTTTCAAAGTATTCTCTATCCAAAGCATTGCTTTTTCTGTTTGAATCGCTTTCAAGAAAACTAAAAAGATCTTTATTTTCTTTTTTTATCTCTTTGTAGCATGACTCCACTATACTGCCCAGAAATAGCTCTATCTTATCACAATTAGAATTATACCTGCCAAGTAAATTCTTATCTGAAGCATCCTGGCTAGAAAGCAGAAAATCTATTGTTGTTTTATTGCTTAATTTTTTGCCAGTATGTGAATATTTACTCTTGTTTTCAGTTCCTATTATTCTCCCAGGATTTCCCATAATTACTATATTTTAGTGATTATAATTGCTATAAATAGCTTTTTTTACCCAATTATAAGCTTAAAACCTAAGAACTTAAAATAATAAACAAAACCGCATATTGATAAGAGTTTCTTTAAAGGAAACAATGAGGTTTACTTAGGCAAAGAAAGCTACGATGAATTCATTAAAAATTATCCTGGATATAAATAAAAGGTAAAGATATTGAAAAATTAACTTAGAAACTTATCATACAACGTTTGGAATAAAACCGGTAAATCCTTTAAGAATTATATCTTTTCAAGTATTCTTGATGCGCAACATGGATAGCATCGCTTAAAACCGACTTGAATTTGCTTATTATGCCGGGGTGGTAAGCTTTGGCTATTTTCCGGTAGTATTCATCATTTTTATCCATGTAATCCAAAAGGTTGGCCTTCTTTAAGTCTATTATGTCCTTGTCGCACCTTCCATTCATTAATCTATTTCTCCATGCATTGTACTTTAGCCTGCCAAGGTTTATGGGGTCAACGAAATAGACTTTTTCACCATTGTATTCCCTGGAAAAAGCTTTTTTCTTAATGCTTTCAAAGCTTTGATCTTTGTCAAGCAGTCCTTCGCTTGAATAAAACTCTATTCTTATCTTCTTTTCCCCCAAATTTAAGTAGGAAACATGTATATCTGCATCAAACAACGGCTTTGAACCTGCATCCTTAATATTGTTAAATCCCTTGCTGTACAGCAAATCCTTCTTTTCTTCCACATTTCCATTAACCACAACATCTATGTCTTTTGGCCTATGCAAAGGATAGTAATTCTGCAATGCTGCTCCGCCTATTAAGATTACATTGCCGCTGCCGAAAACCGAAGAGGCCATTAAATAGCTTTTGTTAATCTCCTCTTGACTTAGATACTCGCCCTCTTCATAATTTACCGGCTCTATCAAGTCATCATCTGCAAGCTTTGACAATATAAACTGCAGAGTCCTTTTTATCATAATTTAAGTAGAAGACAAGGATTATATAAATCTTTCTTTGCGTTTAACTTAGAAGTAAATAAAATTATTTAAATAGTTCTTATCTATAAATGGAATGCTAAACGGTTTAGAAGAGGTTTTGAATAAAACCAGTGAAATAGAAGCCTACTTGATAGGAGGTGTAGCTATCAATTCATATATAGAAGGCAGCAGATACAAAAGTATACGACCGCCTTCCCCCTCTAATGACATTGACTTTACAAGCCCTTACGTTAGCATAAGGGAGCTAGATAAGATAGCAGATAAATTCGATGGAAATATCTCTTTGCTAGTAAATGAATCAAAGATAAACTACACAATGTATGGTGTTATTGGCAGAATAGTCTATGATCCTGCCCCAGTATTTACATTGAATGAAAAGCTAAACAGCAGGGACATACAGATCTTTCCAAATTTTGTTGGTCCGATTAAAGTGGACAAAAATTACAAAAGCAATGGAGTGTTAAGGGTTGCAAATCTCGACACATTGGTTGCAACGCAGCTCAATCCGATGGCCTTTGATGCAAACAGGCTAAGAAAAATAGATATAGCAGTCGCTGCCGAATGTGAAAGGACTGATGAACCTATAGAGCTTGCCTCTAAAGCTTATTCATCGGGCGCAAAAAGAGTATGTAAAGCTATTGACGATGTAGAGAAAGTGGCCAAACAAACATACGGCATATTAAAGTACGCAAAAATGGATGAATTTTTACTTGTAAATTCACAGATAAATGATAAAAGCTACTCGCATGACGGTTACATTGAGTTTATGAAAAAGACGGCAAATGAAGTTAAAAACCTGAAAATCAAAGAAAACAAAGTCCTTAGAAAATACTCCTCTGAAAAAGTAGGAAAAGCAGTAGAGCATGGATTAGAGCTTTTCTACGAAGAGATAAAAGGAATGTGATTTTTTAAGCTATCTAAAGATGAAAACGCCTGCAAAGATACTTTCACAGTTTTATGGAGCTAAGAAAACGCCATTAAACGCTTTTTATTAACGCCTCTGTTAATTTTTGTTTACATTAATACTGCTTAGTAAAAGACTATCTAAAATTATTTTACAATAATCAAAATTACCTATTTTTTAGTAAAAAAAGTTTATATATTAGTTATATTCTCAAACTAAACCATGGTAAATAAATCACTTAAAAAATCCAAGGGGGGAACGCTAGAGAGGCTATTATCTAGCCTACCAAAGAAAAACGAAGAGATTGGTGAAATCGAAAATTACAGTATAATTGTATATGGGGAAAGCCATATTAGCGAAAAAGACCAACAAAGGGAAATAGAAATCATAAGGAAGTTTAAGCCTGATTATATTTTGGAGGAAGGGGGCAGCAGCATTATTTCGCTTAAAAATGAAGATTATTATGGCGTAACGATGAATTTAGAAAAGGATTTTTTAAATAAAATATCTGATAAAAACTTGCGTTCTAAGACTGAGAATGAACTTAATGAAATTTACAGTTCTATGAAGGCAAATCCGAGAAAAAATAAGTATATGGAGGACTTGACAACATTTAATGATGTAATGAAAAGATCGCTTGTGGGATTACCTGTCAACTATTTGGAAGAAGTAGAGAAAATTTTTCATGGGTATATTAATTCACAAAATAGGGTTGAGAATTTTAAACGCAACGATGTAATTTTCAATAATTTCCAGCGTGCTTTAACGAATTTGGTGGCATATAAGAAGGATGTACTAGATTCAAAACAACCGAATAAGCTGATTCTTCATTTAACTGCTTACAACGCAAACAACAATGTAAAAGTTATAGAGATGGATTTGCCGGCATTAGAAATTGAAGGGTATTATTATAGAAAAAAGCCATATCAGAGAGATAATGACTTAAATAAGAAAAGAGAAGAAAGGATGGCGCGCAATATTGCTTCTTATGCAAATACGGTCAAAAACAGCGGAGAAAGGATATTTGTAAAAGTTGGAGATTATCATCTTAGGAAAGATAGCGCCATATCAAGGTATTTAGATGGATCAGAGTTGCCATATAAAATCTTTAGATCCATAGGAGATGACGCGTTATTTATTGATAAGATTAGATATTCAATAAGACTTCATAGAAAGATCAGAGAAGATATGAAAAATCTGTATGGCTAAGTTTAATTATTTGATTAGGAGATTATTAACCTTAATTCTCAAACTTTTATCTAACTTTTGAAGATATCTTTGTAATTTGTTACCGTCTAATCTTTTTTTCATTTCTTCTAAAATATCTTTTGGAATTGCAACCTTAAAATAAACGAAGTCTATCAACGTCTTTTCCATATCTGAAACTGGAAGAAATGAATTGCCAATCCGCTTTGCCTCATAGCCGAAGAACATCTTTCTCTGTATATGTCTTATAACTACATTTCTTCCAAGTATAGCCCTTACCCCGCTCCTAACTTTTCTAGTTGTTATTATGACTGGATTTGTTTCCTGTTCCCATAAATCATGCAATGACAAAGCTTCCTGCAAGCCGTAATAAAAAGGCTCGAATAAAAATCCTATCGTATCCAGATTATCATTAAAAGAGTAGTAACCTCTTTTTAATCTCTTTATTTCACCGCGCTTTTCCAGGTTATGCAAAGCAAGCCTCGCGTATTCTCTGCCAGCGCCATGCTGATTTAGGAACATTTCCGCTTCCTTAATGCTGAAGTAGCTCCTATATTTGAAATGCTCTCTGAACTCTTTCAAGTACTTTGTTTTGCCCATACACTTAGCCCCTCTATTATACCTTTGAATGTAGGCACTTCTCCTTCGTACACGATTGCCTTTAAATCGGCTTCATCTGTTGGTTTTTCGATCTTCTGCAGTGATTCATTTACTATTTTCTTTATTTTCATTTCGCTTACTAACCTAGAAAGGAAATAAACGTCATATATGTCCCTTATTCTTTTTCTGCTATTGTAAGCGGCTAGTTTTTCCAATATCAGCTCTTCCGGCTTCAATGTTAATACATCTAATGTGTTTCCGTTTGCCTTTTGATAAACTGATAGTGTCCCCCTAACCTTTTTTCTAGTTATCTCTAATTTCATTGAAGTTGTGTCGTTTGAAATCTCAGAAAAAAGCGTATTTGCAGTTTGCCTAAATTTAATTAATTTCAAGCCCCTTCTCTTCAATACCCTTTCTAGCTTAATCTTGAAGTCTTCCGGATATTTAGCGTAAATGTCTATATCCTCTGAGAATCTTTTCCCACCGTAGCAGCGCCATATCGCTGTTCCTCCGTGTATAACAGCATCGTCTAAGATTTCGTATATTACTTCTATTACTTCGTCCTGTAATTCCGTCAGGTTCTTCTGTGATTCCCTTTTAAGCCTGTAAACTATTGGTAATTCCATAATTAACCTTAATTATATATATGTATAATTATCGTTGATTCTATTTAAATTTAATTAATCAAGACCTGCAAGCTTTTTTGTGTCAGATAGAAAGTATTTGTACGGAGATACATCTAAAGCAATATATAAGCTGTCAAAAAGTAATGTATGAGAGTCCAGACAATGCTTAAAGAGACAATAAAGGATAGAACTGGGAAGCCTTAAATCTTGTAGTAATCTCCACATATTATGGTTGATAAGAAACACAGAAATTATAGCCTTGAAAAATTGTTCTCATACCTTAGACTTTTCAATTTTAGCCTGCTCTTCTCCGTATTGTACATAATTTTCAACTGGGCATACATATCCCTTTACAAGATAGTGCCAAACGGCATTTTGATATTTATAACAAGCCCTTTTAGCGCGCTTGAAGACTTCTCAGTTTCTTATGGTCATTTCTACGTAGGCCTTTTGCTGAACTTCTTGCCGGTTTTCATAATGTTAGCAATAATGAGCTACATTTACACTAAAAGCAACAGATTAAACAGATTTCTAAAGCCCTCGGATGTCTTCTGCATTGGTATAGTCTCTTCCTACCTGACTTCGGCGATTTACTGGTTTGCCTTCAAGATCCCTTCACGTGGAACTTCGATAATTGCTATCACAGTGCTTGTCTACTTCTTGGTGTATGTGATCACATTCGACTTTAGAGGCTGGTTCATTAAGAAGTCCAAGAAAAAATACGGCAAAAAAGCAAAAGAAAGGTTGGCTTGCACCACTAGATTTCTATTTGTAATAGCCATCATTTTGGCACTATCCTCAGAGTACAGCTTCTTGCTATTAGTGCATATGATAGGTTTGATCATATCGTTCGCTCTGATCGCATACTTGATACTTTGGCGCGAACATTACAGATTTATATTAACAAACTCTGGAGGTTATTAATTTTACTTAAAAGGTAAAAATTTAATTATCACGTCTGTTAATTATAGATATGAAAAATTATGTCGATCAAAATGCCTTGCTGCCTTGAATCCAATCGTGAGTTAATTATAGATATGAAAAATGATGTCGATCAAAATCCTAAATTTAAGGCATCTGATATCACCGTTGTAGTATCAACGCATAGTTCAGATGTTTTTGAAAAATGTGTAAGATCGGTTTATAATCAACGTCCAAGGGAAATAATCTTAATTTTAGATGATCCAGATGAGAAAACAGAGAAAGCTGCCGAATCCTTAAAGGGAATATCAAGGATAGTTAAGACACGTAAATCTATGTTTATATCAAAAACAAGAAACTTGGGCATAAAATTATCCAAAACACCTTTAATTGCCTTTTTAGACGGAGATTGTATTCCCACTAGAAATTGGATTAAACAGATCTTGAGGGCATTTCAGTTTGGAGATATAGTTTATGGTAAGAGATTATCTTATTTAAAAAAGGGTAATTGGAGAGAGGTTAGGTATAGGGCCAGATCTGGAAAATACGCGGAGAAAAGGATACGTGTTTTCACAAAAGATAACATGCAAGATATGTATTTAATATCTGGGCAAAATCTGGCTTGCAAGAGAAGTTTAGTTGATAACTTTAAATTTGGAGGGGATCAGGATTGGCAGAAAGGAGGAGAAGATGTTGATTTTCAATTTTGGTCCATTGGGAGGGGCTATAAATGTGTATTTAACCCAAAGATGATAGTAATCCATCATCATCCTCAAAGTCTTTTCAAACATTTTAAAAAAGCTATAGATTATGGATTCGCCGATGGTTTCCTATTTCAAAGGCATCCTGAAGTCAAACAGAATAAATGGTTTAATAACTATACACCAAACTTATTACACTCCGTTTCATTATTAGATTTTAATTTATTTTTGGCAGACCTTTTCGATTATATGGGTACTAAAATCGGTCGCTTATTATTTAGATTTTATAAAATTAAAAGACATATGAAAGGCAAGGAGAAAATATGAGTATCTTAGTTAAAACTGTCTTTGGTGATACGACCTTCTCAGATAATGTAGATAAATACCAACTTTATAAACGAATACCTGGAATAATTGATTTAAGAGAATCAGACAGAGAAATAAAACTTACAGGCAAGTTCAAAAACCTCTTAGATTTAGCTAAAACCACAGGGGACGAGATTACGATTAAAAAAAGTTATCTAGAATATCTTGGACAAAAAAGGGGGCTTTATATACTCCATTCTGCTGCGGTTTATAAGGGTGAAAATGCGGTGTTGCTAATGGGCGATAGCTTCGCTGGAAAGACGCAAGCTGTAATTAGTTTAAAGGAGGATTATAAAATTATAGCGGATGATCATATCATTGTAAAAAAGGAAGCGGATGGGATATTCACCGCTGGAGCAAATCGGATCGGTAAAACAAGAGGGGTTGAGAAATTTATAGATTTTGGCCCGGATTCTCTTGTAAAGAAAAAGATAGTCTCCGCCGTATATTTGAAAGTGGTGGATGCTAAGGTTAAAGGGAATAAATTTTTTAAAATAGATAGTAAAGATCTAGCTTATATTGTGTGGGTTCAGATATCATCCGCTATAACATCAATAGGAAAATATCTAGGTGATATGGATAAACCAATCCCTCCTTTTGATAATGACCTTTTAGCGAAGAAAAGAATACAATTTTCTAAGAATTTTAGGAAAATACCATTTTACTTATATGAGGGAAGTATAAGTAGGTTAGAAGCTAAGATGAAAACTTTACTTTGATGAAACTAATTTAATGTAGGTCTTTTCAATTTCATCTACATTCCTTTTTATAGAAAAATTATTAATTATATTATTCCTAGCTACTTTACCAAAACTTCTGTATCTTTCTAATAGATAGCTTATTCCTTTACTTAATGCGGTTATATCACCAGCTAGAACTATCAATCCTCCTCCCATATTGATTGCTTCATTCATACTTCCACCAGTAGTAGTTACTACTGGAACACCGCAGGACATCGCTTCGAGCATAGTCGTTAGTATGCCCTCTCGTTTAAGTGATGGGAAAACCGCGATTTTTGATTCAGAGTACAGATAAGGTAATTTTTCCATGTTTACATAGTCCATAAATTTTGCGTCTACATCCAACTTTTTTGATAGATCAATCAGTTTCTGCTTTTCTGGACCTTCACCAATTATTATTAACTTCAACCTGCTATTCTTTTGGGATCTTATGAGCTTTCTCACACCCTTTACTTTTATTAATCTACCGACATATATTATATCATAGATCTTCTTTACTCTTCTTGGTTTAAAGAAATCTGTATCTATTCCATTCCTTATAACGATGTTTATCTTCCTACTAAACTCAGGATATAATCTTCTCCATGCCGCTTTAATCTTATCACTAACACTTATTATCAAGTCAACCTTTTTCAGTACTGAAACATAAAATTCAATTCTGCTATCTGGGATACCATGAAGATTTAAGACTATTGGATGCCTCTCTATGAATTTAAGATCTAAAGTATGCTGAGATACCAATATATCTGGATTAATATCTTTAATTATTTTCCTTGATTTCAATTGAAGATCAAAGCTTTCCTTTTTCCAGAAATTGAATAAATCCTTATCATTCAATGGTTTCTCAAAGAATTTTGTATTTGATGGCTCATATACCTTTATTTTAGATTCTTTAACTTTTTTGAAGTACTCCGTCTCCTTATCGGTTCCAGTGGTTATCAGGTGGATTTCATGCCCTCTCTTTTTCAATTCTATCATCTGTGAGATCGGAATCAATTCTCCTCCCCCAATATAATAGGAAATCCTCGGTTGTAAGAAGAGCATTTTCATATGATAATATTTATATCGTAATATTTACTTAAATTTAACCTATGGTTGAAAGGGCATCTAAAGGCATCTTGAAAAGGGGAGAATTCATTCTTTTAGATTTAAAGAAAAGGAAGAACGGAAACATTTGGGAATTTCCAGGTGGGCATCTAGAGGCCGGTGAAACACCGTTTGAAACCCTAGTAAGAGAATTAAAAGAAGAAGTATGTGTAAACGTTAAAGATGCCATATTAATAGGTAAAAGAAACAGTGCATTTTATTCGAATGTAACTGCTATAGAATATTTCTTTTTAGTTAAAGATTTCTCAGGGGAGCCAAAACCTCTTGATATTGAGGAGAAAGAGATAATTGACGTCAAGTGGGTAAGGATATATGAGATCATTGATATTCCAAACTTAGGTTGGAGTGTAATAGATGGTATTAGATTTCTTTCCAATGTCTTCCCCAAATACCGTAAAATATATGAAAATCTAAAGAAGATGTTTGAATCTAGGATGTCAAAGTCTTTTGATTATTTCTTTTATTCAAACTCGGTGTCAAAATGGTGGAAAGAAGGTAATCTGAAACCAAAGGAGGTATTCCTAGCGGAGGAGAAATTAATTGAAAAGATCGTTCCATCACTTAAACCGCCAATAATGGAAGTTGGACCTGGGTATGGTAGAATAACAAGGATATTAAATAAAAATTTTAAGAAAGTTTATCTTTTAGAGGCTAATCCAGACTTTATAGATCTTCTAGAGAAAAAATTTGGAGATAAGATAGAATTTGTGGATGGAACGATGGAATCTATAAATTCAAAGATAAAATTCAATTCTATATTAGCATTTGAAGTCGTTGTGCACACAAAATTATTGGGAGAATTCATTGGAGGCGTATCTAAGTCACTGAAAAAAGGCGGTAAATTTGTCTCCTCTTTAGATAATATGAACTCAGATTGGAGAAGGGTGCGTGACACATATAAGAAAGTATTTGGATTAAAGAATCCAGAATACTATAGAAAGACAGATCTAGAAACTTATCTAAAATTATTAGAAGAGGATGGATTAAAAGTGGAAGAGGTGTATGAAATAGGTAAAAATTATACTGTATCCGTACCGATCTTAGGTAGAGAGGTTCCAATTCCTAGCCTTAAACCTATTAAGGCGCCTTATCTTTATTTGATTGTAGCTAAAAAGCTTAAATAAGGGTTCTATTCATCCTATATATAATATGATAGTTGAAACAAAAAGAGGAAGTGTATATACATATAAAGTTGAGCTTGCTAAAGAAAAGTTGTATAAGAAATTGCCGGCCGTAACACGTTTAATCTCAGGAGCTAGAGGATCTAATTTAGAGGACATCTTATCATCTGAAGATATAATTAGAAAAATAGCGGATTTAGGTAGAATAAGTGAAAAGGAGATTTATAATCGTATAAAAAGCGAATCAGATTTACTTGAATTGATAGATCTTGGCCTAGAGGCCTATGGACAAGAGAAAGGTATATATTCCATTGAAGGTGTAGCAGTAATACGAGATAAGAAAGCCGTAATCTTACTCGGTCAAAGCCGCGCAGGAAAGTCGACCGCTGCCTATTACTTGAAAGATTATTTCAGTATAGGTGGAGATGAACACTTACTTTTAACTTATAAAGATAATACACCCTATTTCATCGGCGGGAATAGATACTCTTTTACAAAACCTTGGAATAAAAATAAAGGGATAGTAGATTTTGGAGAGGATTCTAACTTAGAAGCCCAAATTGTTGGATTTGTCACCTTAAAACTTAATAATTTTATGGATAGTAAGGACAAGGTGATAATTTCAAAGGAAGAGCCAGATCACCTTACTTACACGCTTAATGATTTAACATCGCAAAAAATAAGGGGTATTAATAAATATCTGGGCCAGATTGAATTTCCACTCCCCTCCGTGGATAGTGAATCTACTGCTATCAATAGAGTAGAATTCTGTAAGAAAATTAAATATGTACCATTTATATTCTATGAGGGGAATGAAATTAATTTGAAAGCAGTTGTTGAAGACTTACTTAATACATAAACCAATATAGCATAAGAATTGATGGGAAAAGTTTTGGATTCAATCCATATAAACTGAAAGCATTAAATTCTAAGATATACCACCAGTACTATGGAATATAATGAATTTTTAACTATTCTTAAATACCTGGATAAGAACTGGGAAAAACCATGGGAAGTAGAAGCTGAAATGTTGGATTTATTAAACAAGAGTAAAAAGTCAAGACTTGTTGAATTTGGGAAGAACACCTCTACCGACGGAATATGGTCCGATGACTTATGTTGTCTTTGGTAATTACGCCAAGGGTAAAGAACATGATGTTGCTATTTTTGGTAAATTTGAAGGGAAAGTGCTTGAGTCTTATGATTACCTTCTTGTAAGGATACATTCTGAATGTAGAACAAGCGAACTTTTCCATGCTTCAAATTGTGAATGTAGACATGAATTGGATTTTGCATTGAAACAAATGTCGAAGGAAAAGAAAGGGATATTGATATAATAATAGATTATGATGCGCTTAAGAAATTACGGTACATATATTTATTAAGGAAAAACCCAAAGCCATCTAAATATGAGATAAAAACCCCCAAATTTGATATAGATATATACCTGCCTTACTATTCCAAGTTAGCAATTCCGCCGGAGGAAGCATTAAAAATGACACGTTCGGTTGAAGGATTTACTTTGCCGATTCCTGAGGTATTGCTGCTTTTGAAGGTATCCGCATTTAATTCAAGGAAGGATAGCATAAAAGGACAAAAGGATTTGGTCGATATTCTGGGATTGCTCCTGTTTTCAAATGTAGAAAGATCTAAATTAATGGAATTAGCAAGAACTTATTCAGTTAATTTATTGCCACTAAAGGCAGCGATAAGGAGAGTGGATGATCAAACATTAAGATATCTAGGATTAAACAGGCATGAATTTTCAAAACTAAAAGATAAGCTATTTTTGTAGCATTAAAAATTTACGTTAATAAATGATTCATTTGTACTGCGTAGAACAGAAAGTACTTTATAGAATGATTTGAAGCTTCTCTACGAAGAAGTGCGGGATTAGATTATTTAGAATAGCAAAGCTTAAACCTAGTAGCCTAAAACGATTCTTTCTCTTTTAAAGAGAGTTTTCATCCACAAAATCGGCAAGTTCTTTAGCTTCTTCTAACACATTAAAATTCTCCACTCCGTCCATTACATCTAAATCAGTTATTATCAACTGTACATTGTATTAATCAGGTATTTTAAAGATGTAAAGTGCTTCTTTGTCGTTCTTTGTATTTTCTACCAAATCTTACTTTTTAAAGTATAAATTGCCTACGTTTTTGCCTTCCTGACCATAGTATTTAAAGGTAAACTCAAGATTTTTGTTCCCTATATCCATCCCCTTTATGTTCAGTTTTTCCTTAGTTTTGACAACCTCCTTTACAGTTTTACCCTCTATTTCTAAGATAGGTTTTATCAAGGGCCAGTATGCTATATCTATTTCTACCCCCTTGTAAAGCCATTTTTCAACTTTGTTTTCCTGGTAAATAGGTTTCATCTTCAATGCTTTTTTGAATATTTCAGTTGCTTTTTTGAAATCTCCTACATCAGTTTCTATTTCTTCTGTGTTTCTTAGACCGCTTCCCGCTCTGTATTTGTACGTTATAATACCGGTTAGAATAACAAATTAAATGCTTCCATTTAACTGTTTTCAGGCAGATTTTATGTAGTTAATAGACCACACATCTTTATCTATCAGCATTATTACTGTAGGACAGGATTACGCAAGAATTTACCTTATTACATTTAAATATCTTTATTGGCTTGATTAATAATGAAAGCAGGTAAAAAACCTAGAAAAAAGACTAAAAAAAGCAAAAATATTAGATATGTCCTGCCAATTATTGCCATTGTCATTGTAGCCATAGTTTTAGTTTTGATACTTTCTTCAAACCACACTTCTAAGAGCAGAATTTTAACACCTCAACCGCATGAAACTGTTCTGTCTTTTAACGGTTTTGTAGTGGCTAACCAGAAAATTAATAACTCGTTTATATTGCCCGCATACAAATATGAAGCATTTGAAATACCTGTAGCTGCGAATAGTTCCAGTTATTACGCTGGAACCAGTTTTTTGTATTCAGTCAATGCAAATACTTCTGTAAATGCTGTTCTTATGGACAAAGAACAGTTCAATGCGTTTAACTCTACAAAGAATTTTACTGATAATATTCTCCTACAGAATGGAAAACATAGTATAAACGAATTTTTGTCAAACAAAAGTGGAGATTACTATTTAGTTGTATTTGGAAGCAGCCAAGTATCCTCTGTAAATGTACAATTAAATTCAACCACTGATTTATATTCAAATAACAGTGAGTTAACACCAGGATTCTACCGAATTATAAATCAAAGTACTTACTCTGTTCAAATGCCACTAACAATGAATGGCTCTTATGGTACTTTTTTGATATCTGCAGTGGCAAATGCATCATTCAATCTAGAAGTATACGATAATTCAACTAATTCGATTGCATTTTACTCTCCAAAGATTACTGTTACAAACATGTCTGGTACGCAGGTTAATAACAGCTTTGTATATGAATTAAATTTAAGCAAAGGGCAGTATACCTTAAAGATAATTAAATCCAGCAAAAGTCCATTGCTTTTATCTACAGTTTACTTATACCTCCCTAAAGCGGTTAACCCTCTCATTGAAAACAGCAATTCATATGCTAGAGGCTTAGCATCCTATGGAGTAGAGAACAATTCCGGTAAACTAACTAGTTATAGTATAGAAACACCGGCACTTATGGGCTTTGCACACATAAATTCCTTGTATTCTTATTATTCTTCGCAGTTTGGACAGTCCCACCAGATATCTTTGCAGCTAAACGGCGTGCTGACAGTTACCAACAATAACGGCAATAAATTCAATTACTGGGTTCAAGATACTGCAGACATAAACTCACAGACTAGAACCATTTATTTTGAAGACAATGTCTGGAATTTTTCTTATTATCCAATACATCCTTTTTATTTGACGAATCAATCGATAAAAGGTGATGGTGCCGTGTATTATAGCAATACAAGCTCCCAAGCATTCTATGCAGATTCTACAAACAGCTCTTATTTTGACTTTCCATTGACATTCGCATTAATTGAAACGGCATACGTTAGAAATGGCACTGGTGTAAATATAAATACATGCTATCAGCCACTGCAAGGCAACGTATACAACTCCAATGTTTTGAATCCCGAAATAGGCTGCTATGACAACATAACGATTTCTGATCCAAACGTGGAATCTGCGGAGTTTTACATAACCGGGGCAAACTATCCAAGCTTTAGCCTGCCACAGTTTTACGATGCTGAGTTTGTATTTGGGGGAGGATACAACGGTTCTCACAGCATTATACAGTCAATAAATGCGCAATTAGGACTTTATTATTATAATGAGTCTACTACCAGCTACGTACAATTCCCCTCTTACTATCCGATAGGAGGAGATACTGGCGAGACTGCAAATAATCTAAACATAAATTACAATGGATTATATGCTTCTGCTACCGCTGGAAATGATAACATTGACTATTTAGGGCAAAGCAATAGTTTTATGCCCATTATAAACGTAAATAATGTTAATTTTACAGATCAAATCAACTTTACTAATCTAAATGAGGTACAAAATTACAGTGGGGGTAACTTAACGGGGTTTTCTACATCTGCTGGCACTTATTATACGGATGACATAATAAGTTATGATCCATTTAGCCAGTATACATGCATTTTAACCAGTATTAAATCAACTACGCCAAACCTTTATTTAGCTTCAGAAAATATAACTTTACCCTACACATTTTACTCTGATTCTACTGTACCATGGGATTTCCAGATATTTTCATCTCCTTTTTACAATTATACTGGTAATTTAAACATACTTCAGAACTGGCAATGCTCATAAAAATGAAGCAAATAAAATATTTAGGCTAAAAATAAACTAATATTTTAACAAATTTTACCATATATAAACTAAATCCTATATAAACAATAGAATTTTAAAATTAGTATATGACTGAAGATATTGTTCTTAGATTTACTTTTATCTACTTAAATTAATATATTTTATTTCTAAATAAAAGTTTCAATCATAAAAAATGGAAGCCTTGAATCAATAATCCTGATTATTATCTTTAATATATTTAAATATCCAGAAATTAAGATTAATATGAAAGGAAAAATAATCCCTCTGGTTATATTTCTTGTTATTGCAGTAATTATAATAGCTATTCTGTTTAGTAAATATGTCAGCAAACCCAGTAGCATCACTCTCCCATCAGTTCCACCTAAAAGCATTTTGCCCGTATTGCTGTCAAATTCACAAACAAGTTATAACCTTGCAAACAAATTTGGATTAACATACAGGCTCTACTTCGTAAATACCTCAAACGGAGAAAACTACACAGGTAACTATTCCTTCTTTAATAACGGAAATTTATTCAATATTTCGCTTTATTCTTCACAGCAATTGCTGCCGAATGTTGTAAAAATAGAGCATGTTTATTCTTCATTCAATACAACTAAGATATCACAGTGCTTCAAAACTTACTTTGCCAACACCAGTGCAGTTAACAGCACATTGATAGCAGCAATAAACAAAGCCAACGCCAATTCAACTGAAACATGCTCTGTACCATTAAGTATACCTTCAAATATAAGCGCATTTGATGCGGCTTATTCAATAAATACACTTCCGGCAGTTCTCTTTACACCAATTGCAGGCTATACCCTCTATTACTTTGATCCAAGTGATATATTCATAAATAGCACAATTAAGTCACTGGGCCAGAGGAATTATTTGGGGCAAGGCTGCAACTTATACAACATAACCATAAAAAGCTACCCTGAAAACGTAACTTTGATGGAATGCATTTCAAACAAATTCGGCTTACCTTTGTCATCTGTTGAGGAATCCAGCAACCAAATCTTAATGTCAACCAACATTTCTTCGTTTGAAAGCTAAATATAAGCCTTTAAATCATTGTTTTAATTACAAACTGGTTTTTATCCCCCTTAACATCTTAATATTAGAATTATAAACCAAGTTGCTTCCTCAGATTCACTTTTATAAGTTCAAATGATTCTGTATCCAATTTACCCACTTTATTGATTAATCTTTCCTTGCTTATAGAAAATGCCTGATAAGTAACTGCAACGCTGTCCACGGTCAATCCATTTTCTGCTGTTCTTAGGATTGGGACATTTAAAGGTTCATCAAAACGCTTTTCTCCCTTTGATATCGCGACTACGAAGACCAGAGCATGCCCCACGAAATTTTTTATTATTACTGCGTATCTGTCTTTCTTTATCTCTGTTCCTTCCCGTTCATTTTCAGGTAATCTAACAAAATATACTTCTCCTTCATTCATGTATCTTCGGCCGTATCCAGCAGGCTTGCTTCCGCCCATGCTTTTGATTCTTTTTCTGCTTCTTTACGGATCTCTTCTTGTCTTTCTTTCGTCAATAAGAACGTTTTAGCTAGATTAATCGAATCTACCCTGTCCTCCAACGAAAGTTTCGGTTTAGCTTCCTTTAACTTTTGATAAGCATTTTTCCAACTAGCATTGCCCGTTCTTATCAAATAAATCATAGTAGTAGCTCCTTCCACTACGTTATCAGTAACTGAAAAGACTTCTTTCAATTTTTCCACTTGCTCATTGTCTGGCCTAACCTCTTTTGTTTGAATTGTATTTCTGGCGTACTCATAATAGAGTGTGGTCTCATCCGGAGAATAAGGGCCATGAGTATAGATGTTGAAATCATCTATCTCTTCATTGTTCAAAACCCTCAATAAAAATGCCAGTTTTTGCAGTTTGAACCTGGTTAAGAAATCTCCCTCTATATTTAATTTGAATTCTAGTGCTTTTGCATATGCTATCAATCTGCTTATTTCCTCAACACCATCATCCATATTTAGCCTCCTTTTTTATATTCTTTAACCGCATCAAACCATTCGATTATATTTTTTAATGCTTCCTCTCCGCTATCAGTAATTTTATAGACAACGAGTGGTTTTTCCTGTATCTTTACTACAAAACCCTTTTTTTCCAAATACTGTATATTTGGCTTTGCTACACCTTCCATTACTCCAAGATCATTTATAAGATATTTGTAAGGGTAACCATCTTCCTTGTAAATAGATAGTATTGTCAAACTCATTATCTTAGAATACGTTAAAAGCCTATGAAATTTCTGGTCCAGCCAAGGGGGCCTAATTTGCTGACTGTCCTTTACCTCCATATCTATAAATTTCCTTCATCGTATTTAAGTGTTTATTTTACCACATTATAAATAATTTATCATAAAATATAAATAATTTTCAAATTTAAAAGTATTTAAATGAGTTTAAGTCCTAGTATTAGCATGAAGAGCAGGCAATAGCTCTAATAAATGGAAATTGGAAATCAAGGTGGTTAAATATGGATAAAAATCAAAAAATAGTTTTAGAGGGTATAGGCGGATTAATTATGATAATTGCTGGATTATCTTCTAAAAATAAACTAGTAGCTAATCTTGCCTTTTCTGGAGGTTTAGCTCTTCTAATTTCAGGTATTAAAGATATTTTAGATCAGAATAATGATGCAAACGAAATTCCAGTTTAATACGGAAGATAACAAAAGAGAAGCGATAATATCATATTTAATCTGGAATAAACTAGCAATTAAAAATCTTTATAACATAGATATATCTCGTTTAAAAAATAATATTGATCTTATCAAAAATTCGTTATATCCAAAAAGTTTAGACGAACTAATTAACTGCGTCAAAAATCTTCTAGCTAATACCGATTCAAACCTGCCTAAGATGTTCAATTGTCTTAAGTGGACAAAAACAAAAGTAGATGCAAAATTTGTAGGAACCGTTATGCAAAGAATGGGCGATTTACCGCAATGTGCATTATCAGGAGATCTGATAGATACCGCAAATTTTGTACAACAAAATAAAAGTTATAATAGCTCTCAATATATAGAAAAACTAACTAAGATATGCGGTTTCTTAGAAGAATTTCCGCCAATCCTTATATATAAAAGTTATAAAAATCGGAGGAAGGATAAGGCCAAGAATATTAAGTATTACATCGAAGACGGAAATCATAGAGCACTTGCATACATTTTATGCGGAAACACACAGTTCACAGCTTTCATAGGGAGTAATAAATTTTTAAGTATTTATCGATGTTAAAGAGTTCAAATAGTAAAAATATGCGCCTATACATATGGAAAAATTGTAGAGAAAACCTGTAAAACCATAATTTAAATACTTAAAGATTAAAACATTAATATGATATTTAAAAGGAGAAATAACATCGAGGATAAAAAGAATACAGATAAATCAAATTCTGATGATACTAAAAAGCTAAACAGAAAGACGGATGATTTACTTAAAGAAATAAATTTAAAAGTTGCAGAAGCCCAACAGGATGATATAAATCGAAATTTAGTAAGGATAGGAACTCCCCAGATGAATAAAATAGGTGTTAAGTTAGGAGATTTTGTTGAAATAGAAGGCAATAGAAAAACAGTTGCAAAGGTCGACAGGACACATCCCGGCGATTTAGGTCTGAACATAATAAGAATGGATGATACTGTAAGAAAGAATGCAAAAGTGTCTATAGGTGAAAATGTAATAATCAGGAAAGCGGAGGTTTACGAAGCCGATGTAGTCAACCTTTCTCCATTGTCTACATTTTCAATACCGGGCGCAGAAAATACAATAGGCAGGTTGCTTTTGGGCAGGGCAGTATCAAAAGGAGACATAATAACGATTGGCAATGAAGGAAAAAACTTATTCTTTCCATTTTTTGAAGATAGTATAGGTAGTATATTTAATAATCCTGCTTTTTCATTCTCCCAATTAGGTTTATCTAAACTCCATTTTCTCGTCACTTCAACTTCTCCAAAAGGATTTGTATTTATAACAGAAATTACTGAAATAAAAATATCAAATAAACCAGCTAATTTTGAAGATGATGTTTATGGTCCAATGAAAATTCCGTTCTCTTTAGGCATAGACACTAGACAATCAGACATAATCTGGCTGGTTGATAATTATGATTCTTTTCCTATACAAAAATCAAGGATTATAGAAACGACTAAGGATTATCAGGATAAAATAGACTTTGATTTAATACTGTATAAAGACAGAAAAAGGTATGTATTGAAACATTTTAATTTTTCAGTAATACCCGCAAGTGCAGGTAAATCTAAAATAAAAATAGACACAGATGTAGATAAGTATGGTGGTGTGGCAGTATCTATACATAACCCTCCTTCGGCCAGCGCTATTAATATCTATTCTATGGAAGAAATAATAAAAAGTCCATTTACACAGGCTAAAGAAACGATAGAAGCAATAAATTTATTAATGGCTGACAAGGGTTTTAATTTAAAAGACGATGAGAAAGGGGAATTAAAGAAAATAATCGCCAGATTAAAAGCTGTTTTGAAATCTAATGACGAAGAAAAGATAAAAATAGAACTTAAGAAATCTCAAGAAATATTAGATAAACTTGCAGAAATTATATATCATTTAGACTAAAAACGATTTGGAATATTTTTATTTTCTAAATCGGCAAATTGAATCAATTAGATACATCAATAAATAAAATGAGGGATTAGAAATAGAAATTTATAACTGATTGTTATTTTAATCTATGAACAGTGTATTCTCCATATGATTCGGAATCATCTGAATGTACTACTGGCAAAAAACTATGGTTATCGAACCATTCATTAATTTGGCGTTTTAAATCTTGTTGTGCTGTAAATTTTAACAATACTAAGTATAAGTAGTGTTTTGTTCTAACATATTTTATTCTGTAGCCTTGCGATGGTGGCAATAATTCCTTTTTTATTATTCTTTTAAATTTAACCTTTTTTATAGGAATTTCTTTCAATGATAGGTCTGGAATAAATAAATCGCATTTATCACCTTTAATTATAAATTTGGCATCCACTTCTATATTCTTAAATTTAAAAAGAACAGAGGATCTAGAATAACGTCTAAAGCCCGAATGATAAAGAAAGTTTTTTTCGGGTTTCCATAGTAATGACATACTTAAATAAGCTACTAATATCATATAAATAATTAAAATGAATTTTTCATAAAATTATAGCTTAAGATATCTTTTGCTTATAATTTTCTAATAATAAAATAATGATAAAAAAGCGCTTATAGCAAAGACAGAAAGCTATAAAGAACGGGAAAAAGATTAAACTGTACAAACAAAAATAAAGTCTTCATTTTAAAGATTCTTCAATAATTTTCTTTTCCTCATCAACTATCCCATAAATTTTATAAACTAATTCATCAATTTCTTTATCTGTTTTTTCAATTTCCTTTTTTATTTTAGTTCTTTGCTCTGTTTTGTTATTATAAATTTTGTTAAGATGCTTGTTTAAAGAGATCATTTTATCCGCTAATTTAACAATTGCTAATTGCTGAGAATCAGCCGGGATTCTTATTGGCAACTGTCTTACCTGTCCAATTCTTATTTTAGGAAAGATATCAGTACCCGTTCTGAACTTTGTTAAATAGTAAAATTGCATTAATTTTGAATTTAGTACACCTAATAAAAATTTAATTTGGATTTTATTATCTTGTTTTTTCTGTATATCGTATAGAGTTCTTAAATTTATCAAACCTGAATCATCATAGACGGTTGTTAATCTAGTACCGGCTTCTCTAATCAATAATTTTTCATTTTCAAATATATCTTTGTTCTTTTGAAAATCTCTAAAAATTCCTTTTTTAATAAATTTAGTTTTTTTGATTCTGTATCTTTCAACATCTTCCCCAGATAAAATAGGTAAATCATCTTTATTGTTCCTTTCTTCAAAGATTCCCTCGTGTTTTTTACTTAGTTCGATGCCTCTTGTAACAGTAACTAATTTATCCAATGTAATAACATCAATAACCATTTTACTAATAATAGTATTTGATATATAATCAGTAGTGCTATCTATTATATAGTTTTTGTCTTTGTATAGGTCTATCTGTTTTCTTTTTATTTCTTTAAAGCCGTGATTTTTATTTATTTTTGTTTTGAATAAAAATACATTTTCTTTTCTTAACTTTAAATTGAAGCATTTTTCAAGAATTAATATACAAGTTGGCATTTGTACCTTTTCGAAAACTTTGTCTCCTAAATCTAAAATATTAACTATTTTAGTATTATCTAATATAAATTCTCTAATTTTAGAGTACTGATAACCTTTTAAGATTAATGAAGGCACGATAAAACCGAATATTCCTTCTTCCTTAAGTAATGATATAGCTTTCTCTATAAATATACAAAATAAGTCAAATTGTTTATCTGCCACATGAAAATTTTCTTTATAAAATGCAACGTCTTTTTTGGGTAAATTATGTATTTTAATATATGGAGGATTACCTATTACAACATCAAAACCACTATTTTTCATTATATCCGTAAATTCCTCATTCCACTTGAAAGCTTTATCGCCGGCTATCTTTGGATCATCTATTAGAGAGTTGCCATTCTTTATGTTCTTTTGCAAAGTAGGTAGCCTCTTACGTTTTTCAGCGATTTTAAGTAATAAATTTAACTGAGCAATTTCAACAGCCTTTTCATCAAGATCTACTCCAAATATATTCTTAGTAACTATTTCTACTTTCTTAGAATATGATCCAAAATCTTCAAGCTTGGTTTCATCTAATTTTCCTTTCTCTTTCCAATAATTCTCTAAAGTGTCGTAAGCTTTCAACAAAAAGCTACCAGATCCACATGCTGGATCTAGAATCTTTATATTTTCAATGTCTTTTTCCTTATGGCTTTTTATATATTCTCCAACAGTGTTCTTTACTATATAATCTACAATATAGGTTGGTGTATAGTAGATACCCTCACTTTTTCTCTTAGCTTTACTTGCCTCTAACTTACTAGTTTTACCTACTTTTTTAAGAATCCTGCCAAGATACTGCTCATATATATTGCCAAGTATATCTGCGGATATTAAAGAAAAGTCGTATCTATAAAGTCCATCTTTAGATTCATAAAGGCCATTAATTACCTCTTCTAAGATATTGTCGTCTATTTTTAGATCATCACATAGGCTATGCTCAAATAATTTACTGTCATAATCTTTGTCAAAACTGCTATAAATTTTATTAAGTTGATTCAGAAGATGCCCAGTTTCAGAGCTTGACCATTCTCTTACCTTAGACCTTAACTCTTCCGGCTCAAGTCCTCTATCCTCAGCGTTTCTAATAAATATCATCCTATCTATTATTCTTTGAACTGCTTCTTCAATATCTTCATCACTTAAATTTCTATTTTTATTGTTGATTTTTATATTATTATACAGGATTTCTCTAAAATTCGTAATATCATCTAAAAGTGCGGTATCTATTGATTTCTTTAATTCCTTCTTACCCACATACTCAGCTTTTTTATCTAACTCTCCCTTTTTTATTGATTCTTTAGACAAAAGCATCAATTCATCTATCTTTTCTAGGTAGTCTTTAGGCTCTATAAAAATAAGGAATCGGTTCATTCTCGGATCAGAGCTTTTCTGTTCAGCATTATATACTACTAATGTTCTGAAATTCGTCAAAATTGCCCAAGTACATGATTTCATCCAGGCATAATCTATCGCTTGCTGTACATACTTTAGCTGTATTATATCATCTTCTCGCAATGCCTTAGCTTCTAAAAAGAATTTAGGTATGCCATCTACTCTAAATCCATAATCAACTCTTTTCTTTGATATTGTTTCTTCGACAGAAACCTCATTTAAATTCTCAATATCCCAACCCAAAGCACGGAATAAAGGCTCAATAAAACCCTTTTTAGTTGCCTCTTCATTGTAATCTTTTAATTTACTCTCCTTTTCTAGAGAATAGTACTTTTCAACCAATTGTTTTATTTTATCCAAATCAACCATACTGTAAAAATGTCTTTTTTAGATTTAAGGCTTTAACATAGATAGTAAATTGAATAATCTTGTGAAAAAAGCGCTTTGTTTATCTTTAAGATACCTAGATTTTTTGGTTATAACAGCCTTTGTTGATCCAAATAAAAATGTATTTTTAATTAGAAGAAGTAATGAATCGGATTGTATTTTTTTATTCTGTAGAACTTGTCTTAATCTGGCATTTCTTATGCCAAAATCCG
>JAJZBD010000007.1 GCA_021799085.1 Nanobdellota archaeon
CGCAGTTTCTTCACATTATCTATATAACTTTTATCAAAAACATAAAAGTCATAAACCAAAACGGCTTTTTTGTTGGGGATGTTAATAAAGTGTTTAGGCAGTAAATAAGGCTCCATTACAAGTACTTTCTGACCTTTGAAAACTTTGTACTTTCTTTCTAAATAGTAAAAAGAGTATACGTTAGAGATGGCCTTTGATTTTTTTGTTTTAAATCTCACCTTGCTTATGTCTACTGGCTCTAACCCAATATCCAATTTAATTAATTCCCTAGCATTATCCTGCACTCCATAGCCCTTATTTTCAAAGCCTGAAGACAGCAAAAATGTTTTTTCCATAAAGGACTTACTAACACCTATTATATTAAAACAGATATAAAGTTATAATACCTTATTTTTATAGCACAAAATTATACATAAGCTATTAAATGCTGTATAAAAGGTATTTAAAAATAAGATTTTATAAGTGATATATGAAAAGAGCTTTAATAACAGGTATAACTGGCCAAGATGGGTACTTCCTTTCGAAATTGTTATTATCAAAAGGGTACGAAGTTTCTGGAATAATTAGGCGCAATAGTAGCATGCACCAAGGTACACTAGAAAAACTTGACCCTAAAGAAAGGAAACAAATAAAAATTTACTATGGAGATATAACGGATAATAATTTTATAGTTAGCACTATAGAAAAAATAAAACCTGATGAAATTTATCATCTAGCTGCACAATCGTTTGTAGGATACAGTTTCGAAAACCCCACATTTACATACCATAACAATATAATGGGCACTTTGAATGTATTAAATGCTGTAAAAGAGAAGTCTAAAAATACTAAATTATATTTTGCGGCTACATCTGAACTTTTTGGTAAAGTGGCTAACGCGCCACAAAATGAAGAAACTCCTTTTATGCCGAATAGCCCATATGCAATATCAAAATTAGCAGGGTATTGGACAGCTAAATCTTATAGAGAAGCTTATAACTTATTCTTCTGCAATGGTATTTTATTTAATCACGAATCAGAAGTGCGTGGGCCTGAATTTGTGACTAGAAAAATATCAATGAAAGTAGCTAAAATAAATAATAGGGATAATGAACCATTAATTTTAGGAAACTTAAACTCGAGAAAGGATTGGGGATACGCAAAGGATTTCGTTGAAGGCATGCATTTAATGCTTCAACAGGAAAAACCCGATGATTTTGTCTTGGCCACTGGAGAACAGCACACTGTTAGAGAATTTGTAGAGGAAGCTTTTAAGTGTATAGATAAAGAGATAATTTGGGAAGGGGAAGGAGTAAATGAAATAGGAAAAGAAAAAGACAATAATAAGATACTAGTAAAAGTCAGCAAGGAATTTTTTAGACCGATTGAAGCAGAAAATTTCTTAGGGGATTATTCAAAAGCGAAAAGAGTACTTGGATGGAAACCAAAAACTAAATTTAAAGATTTAGTTAAAATAATGGTAGAAAATGACATTAATGAACCTAAAAATAACGAATAAATAAATAATCAAAAATTGATATACTCCCAAAATATTAATATATTTATTCCAATGTTAAATAATCATACTATGAAAATTCCGTTCATATCGGTGATAGTAACTGCTTATAAGAGGAAAGAATTCCTATTAGAAGCATTAGATTCTGTAGTTGAGCAGACGCTGCAAAGAGACATGTATGAAATAATTTGTATTAAAAACTTTAAAGATCCTAAAATAGATGGGTATATACGAGACAATAATATAGTAAGCATTATTGGTGAGGATAAACCAATTGGAGAATACCTTTATTTAGCCACTAAAAGGGCAAGCGGAGAAGTACTTGTATTCTTAGATGATGACGACGTGTTTAGCAAGAAAAAACTAGAAAGAATAAACTTGATTTTCTCCAAATATTCGGTAGGATTTTACCACAATTCTCATTTGGAAGGAGAAAAATTTAATAGAGAACAAACCGATTTACAAGAGGATAACTTCAAAATAATAAAGTACCCTTACAGACAGGGACTGAAATATTTCAGGATATCTACCATGAACATGAGCTCAATTGCTTTAAAAAGAGATATTCTATTTCAACATATCGATGAATTGAAAAAAGTTATAACCTCTCAAGATTCTTTTATGTTGATAATATCTTTAATACAAAAACAAGATATTTTCATTGATAGTGGGAAGTACACCTTTTATAGACTACACAATAACAACGTATCATATTCTAAATCCCTTGAAAAACACCTAAAATTTAACAAAGAAGTAGAACTGCCTGCGCTTTTCTATCAATTAGAATTAGCAAAAAATTATAAATCCAAGGCAGCTAAGTTATTTTCAAAGAACCTAATTTTCATGGTTAAAAGTGCTGTGGCAATTGAAGAAAACAACAAAAAAGAAGTGATGAGCGCATTCAGATATTTACCGTTAAATGTATTAGATAAAAAACTGTTTAAAAGGGTTATTCTATCAATTCTTTTTATTCTTGGTTCAAAATATCCTTACAGAATATTAACTAGAAACTTTTCTAGGTGATTATTCAAAAGCGAAAAGAGTACTTGGATGGAAACCAAAAACTAAATTTAAAGATTTAGTTAAAATAATGGTAGAAAACGATATTAACAAACTTAAAATTAAGTAATACGTCCGTAATTATAATTATATTGTATTTATAAGCTTAATTTGTTTAAATCTACAAGGCCAAAGTCTATACATTTGAGCCGTTGCCTGAAAACTTCAAGGAAATCTTGGAAAATATCAAGCTTAATGGGTTGAATGAACAACAGATAAAGGCCTTTAATGTAGCTTTGGGAAATAAAAACAATACTGCAAGGATAAGCTACAGCGGAGAAATGGCGAACAATATCGGCAAAGGTAAAAAGATAGAAATGACCTTTAAAACACTGGACAGCTATAAACTTAAGCCAGACCTTATGAAAATAGACGTTGAAGGTTTTGAGCTTGAGGTTTTGGAAGGAGCAGTTAAAACGATTAAAAGATATCATCCAAAAATAATCATAGAAACGCACAGCAGGGACTTAGAAAAAAAGGCTAAGAAATTCCTTTCATCTTTTAACTATACCGTAAAGCATGAGGGCCGTTCCGCTTACAATGTAAATGATAAGTTTGACAAGGTAACGAATTTATTTTTTGAATGATAACTTAAATTAGCATCAATTTTTATGCTCATGTTTTTTCTTATTTTTTATTAAATTAGAATTTTCATTAATGGTAAAGCTATATATTATAGATAAAATAATAGCTATAAGACTTAAATAAAGTTCTAAATTGCCTTGAGTTTGTAATGCGCCGACATTTTTACTAATATTTTGCAGACTGCTATTTATTAAATTTAAATCTGACTTTATTACTGATAAATCAGAATTTACTAACATTAGAAATATAACATTCACAATTATTAAGATAGCAAAACTTATTAAGATTAGTGTCAATATATCTAATTTTTTCTCTATTCTCTTAACTTCCGTTACGCTTTTATGCTCTGAAACATCCAATTTTTCTAATTCTTTGGTTAAAGGGTTATTATGAGAAGGTTTCTGTTCCATATATATTTACAGTTTCACTAAGCCAATCATAAGCACAAAATTCAAATATTTCCCCACCTTCAGCATAGAAAGAACCTGCACCATTGGATGCATCAGATGAGTAAACACTACCGCTTTGATTTATTACGGAAAAAGTAACGCTTCCGCCATTATTAGTTGCCCAGTTAAAATTTACTGTACCCGAGTTACCAAATTCATAGTCTGTACAATTAGAGGATAGAACGGAACCTGGATTGTTTATCTGCAAGTTAAATTGAATTGGTTGTGGATTAAAGATAGAACCTGCCCCAGAATTGGACAGTATAACTGCTACAACAATTACTATTACAATTACTAGTAAAAAAACAAATGCTGCTAGTCTTCCCTTAGTTGAGAAATTAATAAATTTTCTGTGAGTGGAAGACATTAAGTTACTACCATGAAAGTGCTTTTCAGAAGAACCAACAGAATTTTTATTCTTATTCGATAACTTGGATTTTTCGTGTTTTTGATTATCCGAAGCAATTCCACCATATATAAGAAAGGGTATGCCTAATAGTACAATTATTATTCCAATTATGTAAATAGCATTACCTAATTGTACCTGTGGATTATTCGAACTACTCGCGCTAGCGGATATTGTTATTCCTAATATAGAAACGCTTGAAGAAGCTGCCGCAGAATTTATTATATACTGCCCAAATATAATAAGGATTAACCCAAAAATAATTAATGATACGCCTGCTGCTAGATAATTTCTTTTCATTAGATGTCTAAGATAGAATGTTATTTAAATATTTTAACTGACAACTTATTACATAAACAATTGAAATTATCATAGTATTTCTTGTTATGACGAAGGTTTTTGGTAAATCTGCTATGAAATAGCCTTTTTCATTTATCTTTTCTCTTAATAGATCGGCTTCTGCAAACTTCTTTTCCTTTCTTTTTTACACAATATCGAAAAAGCTAATGAACGTATCTTACCGCCGTTTTTACATGTTTTATTATAATAGTATATTGTTAACAAAATTGTTAACGATAAGATATTTATATAAAGAAACGCTAAGACTGTTATGAATATGTATGAAATAGCAAAGGATCTTGAAAAAAGGGATAAAAAAGTGTTTTCGTTGGCAGAATTATCAGTTTTGACGGGTTTAAACCCAAGAAGCGCAAGTGTGCTACTAAATAGAATGGCTAAAAAGCAGCTTATTTACAAGATTGAAAGGGGAAAATTCTCATTGAGCGATAATCCTTTCATTGTAGCATCTAATGTAGTTTACCCTGCGTATATATCATTTAGCTCTGCCTTTTATGTGTACGGTTTATTAGAACAGGTTATAGACAAGATATATGTAGCGACTTCAATGAAAACGAAAAATAGAGATTTCAATGGGACAAAAGTCATCTTTGTAAAAATACCTGAAAAGCTTGTATTCGGCTTCAAAAAGATTGCTTATGGCGGAGGGACAATAGCAATAGCCGAAAAAGAAAAGGCATTCATAGATTCGCTTGCTTACACAAGGTATGTAAGGATTAATTTCCTAGATTCAATAATCAAGGACATGGATAAAAATCTGCTTGAGAAATACGCAGAAATGACAAATATTGAAGCCGTTAAAAGGCGTTTGGGCTTCCTACTAGAAAAAAACGGTATTGAAACCAATATAAAAATCAAGGGCAAAACTGTGTATAAGCTGAATCCTTCCATAAAGAACAGAGGAATTTTAAATACAAAGTGGAAACTGTATGCAAATGAGGAGTTATGATTAGCGGGGAAACGTTGCTGAAAATCGCAAAAATGGAGGGGTTAAAGCCATATCAAGAGGAGAAAAAATACATACAAACGCTTATTTTAAGGGCGATATCAAATTCAGCCTCTTTGGTATTCAAGGGTGGAACCGCGCTATTCCTTTTGTATGGGCTGAACAGATTCAGTGAGGATCTTGATTTTACTGCAACTTCTAACCTTGATTTTACAGGGCTTTTGAAAGAAGTTTCTGATTCTCTTCAACTAATGAATATAAGAAATGAAACAATGGAATACGATAGCATTGCCGGTTTTAGCGGTAGAATAAAAGCATACGGGCCGTTGAATTCAAATGAAAGGGATGCATGCTTTGTTAAAATAGACATAAGCACTAGGGAAAAAATCTCTTTGAAAGCAGATCTCAAAGAAATAGATAGTAACTTTCCCGATTTACTTCCTTTTTCTTTACAGGTGATGAACGAAGCGGAGATATTGGCAGAAAAGACAAGAGCGGTCATAACAAGAAACCAGGCAAGAGACGTATACGACCTTTATTTTCTCTTAAAAAAGGGCATAAAATTTGATGTTTCCCTTTCAAACAAAAAGCTTGAATACTACAAATTAAAATTCTCAATTGAATTGCTAGAAAAAAGCCTTGAAAAAAAGAAAGATATATGGAAGCAGGAGCTTAACCCAATACTAATTGGAAACCTGCCTGATTTCAATGATGTGAAATCATTAATAATTGAAAAGGTGACATCTTTTCATTGATGAATTTATGTTATTACGGCGCATATTGAATGCTTGAGTTTTCTAAGTATATTTAATGGTATTATAAACTTAACTTATGAACTGCAATGGAAAAGATTACTCTAAATATCCCCTTGTTATGACGAAGGTGTTTGGTAAATCGGCAATGAAATAGCCTTTTT
Organism: Nanobdellota archaeon; assembly: GCA_021799085.1. GTDB lineage: Archaea > Nanobdellota > Nanobdellia > Parvarchaeales > Parvarchaeaceae > Parvarchaeum. Next base: position 6,214 of record JAJZBD010000007.1, read on the forward strand.
CGTTTATCTTTTCTCTAAGCGAATCCGCCTCAGAAAACTTCTTTTCCTTCCTTTTGTTTTCACGTTCTTCCGCCAAATCGATTATTTCCCCTGGGATTTCATAGTCTATGTATGCACCTAAAAACTCATTCATCTTGCTGATGGCATTTGAAAGATAGGAGAACTCCTTTTTGTCAACCTTTCCTTTCTTTGTCTTTTCATCCGCCAAATCCAGCAGTGCAAGAAAGCTCTGCAATGCTTCATGCGTGTTTAGGTCGTTGTTCACAGCCTCCTTGAATTTCTTCAGTTCTCTTTCAACTTTCTCCTTAGTCTGTATCCTTGAATAACTGTCCTCTTTTTCCTCATATTTCTCCGTTTTGTTCAATGCTTTTACAGATAAATCTATTTTTGCAAGCAGTTTCTCGTATTTTTTTAGGTTTTCAAAGTTGAAGTCCAATTTGTTCCTGTAATTGCTGTCTATTACCATTAACCTAAAAGACAGTGGGTTGAAGCCCTGCTTTTCTATATCCCTTAAAGTGTAGAAATTGCCCAAAGATTTAGACATTTTCTGGCCGTTTACTAGCAAATGTTCGCCATGAAGCCAATAATCAACAAATTTTTGCTTGCTGTAGCTTTCGCTTTGCGCTATCTCATTCTCATGATGCGGAAATATAAGATCAACAGCTCCGCAGTGTACATCGATTGTTTTGCCTAGATACTTCATTGACATAGCTGAGCATTCAATATGCCAGCCTGGCCTGCCCTTCTTGAGCTTTCCTTCCCAGTAAACATTTCCGTCATTCTCATCCCAATACTTCCATAAAGCGAAATCAGATGCATTTTCCTTGTCATATTCATCGTTCTTTATCCTTGAGTAGTTGCCGTCAACCTTCATTCCAGATAACTTGCCGTAATCCCTGAACTTTGATACGTTGAAGTATATTCCGTCTTCAGCTTCATAAGCATATCCTTCCTTCAACAGTTTAACGATTATTTTCTGCATTTCAGCTATGTTATCCGTAGCTTTCGTAAACTTTGTGTCCATCTCTATGTTTAGTTTGCTTAAGTCCTCCATGAAGTACTTTGTGTAAAGCTCTGTGTATTCCTTTAAAGAAACATGGCTTTCCATTGATTTCCTTATCGTTTTGTCATCAACGTCGGTAATGTTCATGACGTGCTTTACCTTGTAATCATTGAGTTTAAAGGCTCTTTTTATTAGGTCATAGAATATGAAAGTTCTTAGGTTTCCGATATGGACATAATTGTAAACCGTTGGGCCGCAGGTGTATACTGTCACCAACCCATCTTTCAATGGCTTGAATTCCTCTACTCTTTTGCTCAAGGTATTATAAAGCTTCATAAACACTAATCTTTTTCAATAAATATAAACTATAATTTTAAGCATAGATAAAAGTTAAGATTAAATAATAAGGACTGGCATTATTGTATTATGTTAGGAAAAAGTGGGAGGTATTTGGGTGGATTGCTTCTATTTCTCGGATTGCTGTTCTTCACCTTGATATTCGCGGGCTTTTCCTCAGGCTTTTTATCGCATTCATTTGCACAGAATGCAGTGTCAAAGATAGTCAACTATACTGTGCAGCAGGATGAACTCAACAACGTAATATCGAGCACAAATACTACTGGATTGACAACAACCGTTACTTCAAAGCTTGATTCACAGATATCCTACATAAACTGCGGGATGGGCTGCTTCGCTTCCTCATTTTTGAAGGATTATACTGGGATAAGCTTGCCGTTGAACAACATTGACATCTACCACTATGAGCTTATATCTCTAGCAATAGCAATCCTTGGTCTAGTATTGATATTCTTTTCTTATAAGAAAGAAAAGAAATTTACTGCAGTAGGCAAGAACATAATTTCAATGGCAATTATATCGATAGTAATATTTTACATCCCCTTAGCGTACATCATACCGATACTGCTTTCTTTCTCTGTTTCCACCTATTCTATAAGGATACCTACTACAATATTTTCCGGCTTTGCAAGCACTTTACTGGTAATCGACATAGCGATTATAGTTGTGGGGGTTGTTTTAATGGTAATAGCAAGCATCCTTTCAAGGATAAGGAAAAACCCTGTACAGAGCACAGGAACAAAGCTTATAGTTACGCAAAAGTGATTTTTTGATGATTAAACAGAAAGGCTTTTCGTATAGGCACAACTTAGCCTTTGTTAGCTTAGTCGGCATTTTCCTCTCGATAACAAACGCTTTATGGGCTTTTCTGCTTTCTATAGCGGAAACAGAAAACAGAAATTTTGCGGTTGTTGCATTGTTTATGGCATTCGGCTTTTTGGCAATGCCACTTTTAATCTTTTTTTTCAAACGTCAAAAATTCTACTTAAACTACTATGCAATTGCAACGGGAGTAGCTTTTGGGATAGCAAACGCCGTTTTGATGAGCATATTCAGCTACAGGAATTCAGCCATAGTCTATTCACTGATTGCACCCACGATTATAGTATTTGTAGTTATGGACATACTGATAAACAAGGCAAGAATGAAAAAGGGAAATGCTGTTAAATTCCTTTTTGGCGGGATGGTTGCGACAGTGGGTTTTACACTCCTCGCTTTTAACGGATTAAACCTTTCATTGATAACCTTTTATGATGTAATTATATCCGTCTTCTTGATAGTTGTTTATGGTATAGCCGGATTTCTGCTTACGCAGACTGGGCTGAAAAGCAAGGCAAACTATTCGAGCATAATGACAATAGCCGTCTTTGAGATAATTGCAATAGCTGCCTTCCTCCCCTTTTCAGGAAACCGCTTTTCATTAAATGGTTTGCCCCTTTCATTTATTGCCGGATTTATAGTTAGCATTGGTGTAATGATCAGTTTTTTAGGTTACAACTCCCTGCAGAAGAGCATACATGCTATAGCATATTCCTCGATAATGTACATTTTATCAGAGATGGAGACAATCTTTCTGGTTCTTTTCTACAGCATATTTGTCGGAAAATTGAGCTTTTTTGTATTGTTTTCAATAATCCTTATTGTAGCTGCTATTTGGTATCTATCAAAAGAGTCTGATACTGCTTTTTCCTAGTCAATTGCTTTCATTCTCGTAGTATTCCTTTAGAACTTCGTCTGCATCCTTTTCAGCTTCCTGTTCTATTATTTTTTGTTCTTTATCCATTATCGAATATATAAACTGATTTTATAAAAACGTTTATACTGTATTTTCAAACACTTAAATCTTGGAAAAAGATTATATTTAGCATGGAAAAAACTGAGATAGAGAAGATAATGAACGTTGTGGACCACACTCTGCTTAAACCGTATGCAAAGGAAAAGGAAATAAAGAAATTAATAGATGATGCTGTGGCATTAAAGACCTACAGCGTATGCATACATCCTTTATTTGCAAAAGCAGCAAGAAGGTATATAACCAAGAAGAACTACCCGCTCAAGATAGTGGTGACGGCAGACTTTCCGATGGGTGTTCTTACAACAAATACAAGAGCAAAGATACTAAAGTCTGTAGCCAAGGATATAAATGAAGTTGATTTCGTTGTACAGATGGGGTATGTAAAATCAAAGAAATTCAACGCTGTTCAGAAGGACGTCAACAAACTGGTTGAGATAGCCCACCAGAACAACATTGTAATAAAATTCATAGTAGAAGATGCTTATACTACAAAGGAAGAGAAAGAAAAGCTTTATGAGATAGTGTGCGGATCAAAGGCAGACTTCATAAAGACGAGCACGGGTTTTGCTGAGCCTGAATATGCCTCTTCCATGGGCAACAAAATAGGGGCAGACACTGAAAACGTCAGATTAATGGCGGAGACGATAAAAAAGTTAGGCTCGAAAATAGGCATAAAGGCAGCAGGGGGTATACATTCCTATCAACAGGTTTTGGATTTATTGAAGAACTCAGAAAAGCAGCTAGATCCAAAAGAATTCCGGTTGGGCATGAGCGGAACCAAGAAACTTTATGAAGAACTTGAAAAGTTAAAGTCAAATTAATGTGCAATAGTTTTAATGCAGATTAATTATTAAGGAGGTACAGACCGCTTTCACTGCTGTTACTTAAAGCAGTTATGAAATAGCTTTCACCCCACAATAGGTTACTGGTAAAACTCATATTATCAGTATTAATTTCCCCGGTTAAGTTGGCCCATAGGTTTGTTGTAGGGTTGTATGTCTCTAGAAAGTTATAATAGTTTATAGAAGAAGGAGGAGCGGGGGGAGTAGTGGTAGTATAGAAACCAGACACTAAGAGGTATGCGCCATTCCAGCCAAGATTCATATTAATTTGTGAAGGAGTTGAGTTAAAAGACATAGACATATTATTTACATCGGTTAAACTATTATTAATAGGGTCATAAGACAACAAACTCAACTTAAATAGTGTTACGGGAGATGGACCTGGCGGGTCAATATAACCAATAACATAATAATTTGTTCCATTGTACACGGGATTTGTGAGATTATACCCTTTAAAGCGATTTAAATCGCTTGACAAATTCATGAGTGTGTTATTAGACAGATTGTAATAAAATAAATCCGGCAATATAAGTACATTGCTACCTGGCGGGGGCGGAGGATTAGAGGTACTGTTTTCTTTGCTGTAGCCTGTAATCAGATAACCCCTGCTGGAATAAGACAACCCTGTTGGATAAAAATTCTTCTTTAGAACTGTTAGAGTTGTAAGGTTTTGGTTATATTCAACTAAACCAATACTGCTATTTTTAAACTTTACTAAAAAGATAAAACCTCTGCCGTTGGATGCTGTGGAGAATACATTTGCTATCCTGTAATTTTCTGAGACAGAGGTTAGATTAGTTGTGTTATTTGTTTTCTCGCTGTATAAAAGTACAAAATAGCCAAGGTCAGTCTTATTACCTACTACAGCAATATTAGAACCGTTTTGGGATATGCTTTTTATTACCGAATTTTTGTAATTGATATTCATTGCCGTTATTTTGGAGGGTATGAAATTCTCTTTGTATATGTATTTCTCCGCCATATCTAATTTATATGAAAGATTCGATATTGTCTGATTTTTTAAGGCCAATTCAGATGAAAGGTTATATATTAATGCAGTATCATTAAACAAAGAGCTATTTAGTTTAGAGATATTCGAATAAAGGCTTAGGATTTTTTTATTCTTTAAGGCTATAACCGAAGACAGGTTGAAAATAGACGTATTGTCAGCAGACAATTTACTCAAAGAATAAGAAAGGGACCTATCAACTAGATTATAAAGGTCGTTAATGTTATTGTAATTTTCATTTAAATTGTTTAATTCAACATCCAGGTTTCTTATCTGTCCGGACAAGGAGTTAACTTCTTTTTGGTATGAAGAGATATTACTCTTTGACACGTTGTCCTGCAGAGCGAAAGTATTGCTTTTTGATTCCAAAGTTTCCAACTTATTGGTAAGATTCGATATGTTTGCTTCCAATTTTTCTATTTTAATCGATGCCTGTGTCAAATTAGCAGATTGAATATTAAATAAGCGAGTTAGATTTGACATTTTATTAGCCTGATTTACTGTAACGTTTTTTAAAGAAACAGAGAAAAAGCTGACTATTATGAGCATTGCTGCCAATGAAAAAGCGGAAGCATAAATGAGCCCTTTCTTTAGAGTATCTTCCATAATTACTACATTTAAAGAGTCATTTGAGTATATATGCATTATATCTGATACTGATGTAGTATGGGGCAAATTACTAATAAAATAATCACCCAATTCCTCTGCTTTGTATAGAGTTAAGGTAGCACATTTGTATATCTTGTTTCAGCACTGACCTTTGCTTTATACAAGATGAACGGGCCGTTTCGTATTTCATCCCTGAAAGATATGCCTCGGTATTTATACTTCAATTCCTGCAATTCAATATTTGAAATAAAAAGAGGTGAGCGCGGGAGTCGAACCCGCCTACTTCGTTGACGGCTATGAAACGGAAATGCTAGACAGCATTTGTCATTTGCAGACGAATACATAGCCGCTCTGTCAGCTCACCATGTGACAGACTAACAATTTTAATCTTTAGCAGATTAATAACGCTTTCTACCGGTGCCTTGGATCCTAATTTTTAATGCTTGATTTACCACGGGTTTGAATGCAGGGTTACACTTTCGTTTATGCAGCAATTAATCTAGATTTTATAAGGGCAGGACAATAATTAGAATATATGGACAAACAATATACTGTAAAACTAGTTTCCGCCAGCTTTAGCGAAAACAGTGGAGGAGGAGTAATAGAATATTCTGTCAGACTGGCAAAGGCGCTAGAAAATGAAAAAAGCATAAAAGTTTACAATTCCGCCGTAATAAAGGGCAATGTTTTTCTAACCCCAAAGAAGATTTACAAATCCTTAGACACTGGAAAAAAGATTAAGAATCCAGATTTATTGCACTACACTGACCCTGCAATGCTATTAAAGAATGCAATTTTTGCTGGATATTTTCTGCGTAAATCAAAACTCATTGTAACTGTGCATGATTTGTACATGTTTAGGAGCATTGAGCCCAAGTCAAAGATAATTAAGTCCAAAATTGCAATTCTAAAGAGGCCGTTCCGCTTAAAAGCTTCCATAAAAAGATTTTTTAGTTTGTATGGCAGGCCGATTTCCATAATAACTTTGATAATTGGGCTAAGATTTGCCGTAAAACATTCTGACAGAATAATATGCGTCAGCGAAAAAACCAGAGAGATACTAGTAGATAAATTTAATGTAGACAGGAAAAAATGCGAAGTCATTTACCCCATTATAAGTAAAGATTTTAAGCCCATGAATGTGAAAAAGAGCAAGAAGATAATAATAGGCCACATAAGCAGCTACTTTCCAAACAAAAATGTTGGCGTGCTGATAGATGCATTTAAAGAGATTGCCGGCAGCAATTTTGAATTGCATCTTTATGGGGGTGCACTTCCATTTAGGATAGACGATGACAAAAGGATAAAGTACTATGGATTCATTCCAACTAATGATTTGCCAAAAGTAATGAATTCATTCGACGTTTTCGTTTTCCCCTCTGCTTATGAAGGATTTGGCATGCCTGCAATGGAAGCTAAACGCTGCAAAATACCAGTGATAACCTACAGAAATGGAGAATTGCCGGATATAGTAAAAAGGAACACTTTGCAGTTCACGGATAAAAAAGACCTTGTAAATTTACTCAAAAACAAAAAATGGAACAATGTTGACTTGGACAGAGCATACGATGATACAAAGAAGTGTGAGCCCAGCTATGTCGCTAAACAAATCGCAGAGCTATACAAAAAAGTAATAAAAAACAAGAATGGATAATCCAAATAAACTAGTGCTTATTTCAGAGGTTGTTGCAGTGATTTCTACTGGATTTAGGAAATAACCTTTCCAATTGGAACTTCTTTGTCTGGAGAAAGCAAAACAACGCCGTTTTCGGTTTCAACGCCTAAAACAAGGACTTCTGAAAGGAAATCTGCAATCTGCTTTGGTCTAAAGTTAACAACTGCTATTATCTGCTTTCCTACTAAATCTTCCTTCCTGTAAAGCTTAGTTATCTGTGCGCTGCTTTTCTTTACCCCGAGTTCACCAAAATCTATTTTCAGTTTATAAGCGGGCTTCTTTGCGTTTTTAAAGTCGTCTGCGCTAATTATTTTACCGGTTCTTATGTCAACCTTCTTGAAATCCTGAAAATCTATGTATTCCATTTACTTCTTTTTGTTTATCTTCAAAATTAAAGCTATCTTCTTCCTGAATATGTAAACCAAGAAGAAAAGAACGAATATTGCTGCAACGTAAATTCCGGCTTTTTCAAAAACGTTTGCTATTGATTCCCAGTTACTTGAAAGATAATACCCTGTGTAAACGAGAAAGCCAGACCAGAGAAGTATACCTGCTGAGGAGTAAGCTATGAACTTCTTAATGTCCATCTTGAAAGCGCCGCAGATTATGCCTGCTATGGAACGAACGGCCGGCAACAGCTTTGTGAAGAAAGCAAAGTAATCTCCGTATTTCTTTATCCATTTTATGCCCTTTTCGTACTCCAAGTCCTTGAAGCCGAGCTTTTTTGAGTACCTCATGAATATCTCTATACCCAGAAAATAGCCTAGAAGAAAGCCGACTATACTTCCAAGTATTGAAGCAACTACCGCATCAGTAAACCCTAAGTAAGGATTGATTTTCCCGATAGCTATCAAAAAACCGGTAAACGGCAACACTACTTCACTGGGTATTGGCAGTATAACCGACTCTAGGAACATCAATATAAAAATGGCCGGATAACTATTGCTTTCTAAAAATGCGAGTATTTGATCCAAACCAAAAATCATCTTACACCTTCTTTATCAGTTCCCTTGGATCCTTTCCGTCAACCTTTAAGCCAAGGCTAAGGCATGAACCTAAAACTTCATTTATCAAACCCTGTTCAGTCTTTGCTAATGAGTACTGAGAATGGTCTTTCGCTATTTTCTTGACTTTTTCAAACGATATGGATGCAGATTCCTTCCTGTCGCCGAAGCCTTTTTCTAAGCCTGCTTCCTTTATAAGCAGCTGCGAAACGGAAGGCATTAAAACATTCAATTCATATTCCTTTGTCGCTTTATCGATTTCTATCTCTACTGGAACCTTCATTCCTGCGAAATCCTTTGTCTTGTCATTTATCTTCTTGACGACTTCAGGTGGTTTCAGGCCAAGCATTGTAAGCTGCGGCCCCAATGGTGGAGCAGGCGTCGCCTTTCCTCCTTCGACAACAATCTTTACTTTTGTTTTCATTTTTGATCACTTTCGCTTTTTATTGTAGACACGTCCGATATTTTAATATTAACGTTTATAGGGACCGCTGACTCTAAAAACATTACGGTCAGTTCTTCCTTCTCCTTGTTGACTGCTTTAACGGTTGCTGTTTCTCCCTTAAACGGGCCTGAAAGTACTTTTACCACATCCCCTATATTTATGTCTATCTTCTGCTTCTTCTTCTCTATTGTCTTCAATGCTTCTTCTTTTGACAGTTCCTTATTCATTATGCCGCGGATGTGCTTTATGTTGTATATTAAATTTGAGACGCTTTCCCTTGAATCTGCTTCTACTATCAAATAGCCTTTCAAAGAATATGGCTTTATTATTGAGTAGATTCCTTTAACTCTAGCAAGCTGCGATTCCAGCCTGTCCAGAGCCTGCATCTCCCTTCCTATCGTAACCCTAATTATGAAGAAATGCGATTCTTCATTACTCTCAGTAGCTTCCATATATTTTAAAGAATAGTATTCTAAGAATTTAACAGTATAAAAGCTTTATATCTTGTCTTTAGCCCAAGCATCAAAAATACCCTGCCACCTATCATAGCTATCTTTTTCAATATTTGCAAATTTTATTATATCTTCTACCCACTCGCCTTTATTTATGTATTTCATTTCAAATTTATGTTCTAGACTTTTAGATAGATAATAATCTCCTATAGTCTTTGAAAAGACAGGATCAACTAAAAACCTGCCAATTAAATTGAGATTTGGTTCCTGTTTTTTAAGAATCTCTTCATTTGGATAAGCCTTTTTCGTGAAATAAAGTACTGGCTTATACTCTTTGCCATTGCTTACGGAAACAAGTATATAATAATCACTTAGAGTTGAATACTTTATATTTGAGTAAATTTCCATTTTATTAATTTTTATATCTCCAGAATTGCCGCTTATTATATTTTCCGAAATAGAGCCATTTTCTATGATTTGTGTATCTCCCTTTGGGATGTTTATTATTGCATCCAAAAACTCTTCCAAACGACTTTTCTTTATACCACCCATAACCATTCTTAGATAAAAGAAATTAACTGGTATTTAAACATTAAAGTACGCAATGCGCATGAGAAGGTTGTTGCATAACTCCTATATTAATTATGGAAGACTCTAATCGAAAAACGCTTAAATTTTACTGATGGCTTTATTCAATCAATGGCAGAAAGGCTGGAAAGTATTATTGATCCTAAAAAATATAGAGAAATTGCGGAAATAAACATCGAACTAGAGGGAATAAAAGAACTTTACGGAAGACCTGTTTCTTTTCTTGGAGTCAATCCCTTCTTCATGGGATATGGCTTTTTCCCTAGAAAGACTTACTTGGTACTGCCGCATTTTAAGGAGAAGTTCAAATTGAAGGAAGTGGAATATTCAAAGGACACATTAACTATAAAGATAGAAGGGAACGAAAAGGAGAAGATAGAGCCGATGGATTACATGCATGACAACGGCGACGGCTCTTATGACTTTCCGCCTTTCATTACAATAAGAAATTTCAACGGCTCTCTGCATATCTGTTCCTCGCGCTTTGAAAACAGCGAATACCTAGAAATGAAGAAAAACACAAAAAAAGTAAGGTCAGTTTTTGAAAAACCGACTGCATATTTATAAGCAAAAAACCATAATAGATAGTATCATTTTGAGGGCTCGTAGCTCAACTAGGTCAGAGCATTCGGCTTTTAACCGAGTGGTTGCGGGTTCAAATCCCGTCGAGCCCATACTTGATGCAAATTTAATAAACAATAAATCAAATCTAAGTTTCCTTTTTGGACTTGTTTTCCATTTCCTGCAGGATTTCCTTCGCAAAATTAAACCAGACAAGCTCATCTAGCCTGGGTATCTCTTTCTCTTCATAAGATATGATGTTTAAATCATACCTTAACCCGGATACTTTTTTATCTATTGCTTCACCAAATTTTAAGTATTGCTTTTTGATTTCATACTTTGGATCCTGAAAGCTCCCTTCCATTTCGGTAAAAGCCGGCTCAAGAAGCGGTATTTTCATTTTATTAAATATCGAAAAGTATTCCCTGCTTATATTTGATTTATTATCTGCCCCTGGCTTATAATACTCCGAGTACAATATAGCGGTGCGACTTAGAAAATACTCCATCATTCTGTTGGTAAGCCTTTTAAGTTCCTCTCTTACAAATCCATTTGAATAATCATCTTTGGACTTGCTCCTTTTAGTTAGCGCATTGCCCTTTGCTATCATCGTTTCTTCCAGCCTGTTAATAAATACAAACTGGAATATCCCATTATCTCTATGTGAACTGTATAAGCTTTCATAGACTTCATTTAACAAACTGTTTGGTGAAGAATGCCTGAGTTTCCCAGAGATGTCAAAATATGGCAGCTTAACCTCATCAAACAATTCAATAAACCCTGTACTCCATTTACTAGGTTTGAACATGTCTTCCAGTTTAATGCGGCTGTAAGCTTTCTTTTTAACTTCTTCCGATTCTTTAAATGTTAAAGGTTTGCCGGCCTTTGCTTTTTGCATTCTTTCCTTTTCCCTGTCTTCGTATTTCATTCTCTTGAGATCAATTGATATGTAATGAAGCGATTCCAATGCAGATACGTAATATCCTAGAAATTTCTCTGTAGTCCGGTTTACTTCCAATTTTAAAGGTTCGTTTCTGTCCGTTCTTAAAAAAGTTACCATATCTAATTTGAATATGCAAAGTATTTATGTAAAACTCTACTAAAAAGGAGAGTATGGATATTGAAAAAGCCATAGAATCCGCAGGACTTACAAGTGCAGAAAGCAAAGTCTATTTATCGCTGATAAAACTGGGGAGTTCAATGATAGGGCCGATACTCAGAGAATCTAGATTGAACAGCTCGGTTGCATACAACTGCCTTCAAAGGCTTATGGGGGAAGGCCTTGTTTCCTATAACATAAAGGGAAAAAAGAAGTATTTTTTCGCTTCTGATCCAAAAAATTTAATGCGTGTAATAAAAGACAAGGAAAACGCTCTGCTGGAAGCCATGCCTATCCTAGAGAAAATGAGAAGTACGGCAAAAACCAAGCAGGAGATATTCATATTTGAGGGGCCGAAAGCCGCCAGAACCATATTCAATGACATTTTGTATACGCTGAAAAAAGGAGAAGAACACCTTGTAATAGGCGTTTCGGAAAGCGATAGTGGCATGGGCGAATTCATAAAAAATTGGGATGAAAAAAGGGTGAAAAGGGGGATTATAAAACGAGTCATAGTGACTGAAAAAGAAAGCAATTGGCTGAGCTATTACAAAAAACAACCCCTGACTAAGGTAAAGACTGTGCAGGAGATATTCAACATTCGTTTCACAATAAATATATATGGAAACAAGACTGCCCTAGTTATTTGGGGTAGATATCCTACTTACATATTGATAGAACGAAAGGAAGTAGCAGAAAACTTCCGTAACTACTTTAATTTCCTTTGGAGATTAAGCAGATAACTTTCAAATGAAGTGCAGTTCAAAGCATGACACTAAAAATCAATCCTTTTTCAAAAGTTCTAGATATTCCTTTCTAAGTTTTGCTATTTTAGGGCGTATTACCATGAAGCAGTATGGATTCAGTGGATTTTTCTTGTAGTAATCCTGATGGTATTTCTCTGCAACGTAAAATTCCTTTAAAGGCTCCAATGCAGTAACTATCGGCTTATCCCAAAGTTTTTCTTCCGTCAATTCCTTTATGGTTTCCTCTGCTGTTTTTCTCTGCTTCTCATCAACATAAAATATCTCCGACCTATATTGGCTGCCGATATCATTGCCCTGTCTGTTTAGACTAGTCGGATCATGTAAAGTGAAGAAAACCCTTAAAATCTGCTTGTAGGAGATTACTGCTGGGTTAAAAGTAAGCCTTACAGATTCGGCATGGCCGGTTTTGCCGGTGCATACTTCTTTGTAGGAAGGATTTTCAACATTTCCACCGCAATATCCCGATTCAACATTTTCTATGCCCTTAATCTGCTTGAATATTGCTTCCATGCACCAAAAGCAGCCGCCTGCAAGAACCGCTGTCTCAAATTTTCCATTCATAGTTTATAATGCCTTTTCTGCAGTTTTATGCTTTTTACGCTGCGAATAAAGAATTAAAGTTATAAGAACCTAAAATTAATTATATTATAATACTACAATGGAAACAGAAGGAACTGAGATAATAGAGAATTATCAAGTGGTGTCTGACGGCATCTCTGCTGACGTTAAGATATTGAGGATACCTTCCAAGTTTACTATGAGCTACAGGATAACCACTCCTGTAATAGACCAAAGCATGAATGCTGTATTAACAGAAATAAGAACAGAGCTTATAAGAGAAGATCCTTCAAAGATACAGCAGCTTTCACAGACCACGTCTGAAGCCCTAAAAAGGGAATTTCTTGAGATAGTGCAGAGAAAACTACAAGAGATAATACCAGGTATGCAGGAGAAATCATACTTGGAACTTTCTGCAACTCTTTTGCATGAAATGTTCGGCCTTGGGATAATAGAGATACTTGATATGGATCCGAACCTTGAAGAGATCGTTATAAACGACTCAAAAACGCAGGTTATGGTCTACCACATTAAATACGGCTGGCTTGAGACAAACGTAAGGATAGAGACAGAATCAAAGATAGAATCATACGCGCAGCAGATTGCAAGGAAGGTGGGAAGGCAGATTACAAACCTAAATCCATTGCTGGATGCACAGCTTCCAAACGGAGACAGGGTCAATGCCACTTTGTACCCAATATCAACGCATGGAAATACGCTGGACATAAGGAAGTTCCGTGCAGAGCCCTGGACAATAATAGATTTCCTTAAGAGAAAAACTGTTTCAATGGAGCTTGTTTCATTCGTATGGCAGGCAATGCAGTACGAGCTTTCTTTCCTTGTTACGGGAGGTACTGCAGCTGGTAAAACGTCAATGCTTAATGTTTTCCTTCCTTTTATTCCTCCAAATCAAAGGATAATAACTATAGAGGATACAAGCGAGCTTGTTCTTCCAAAGTACATGCACTGGGTTCCGATGCTTACAAGGCAGCCCAACTCCGAAGGGAAGGGCCAGGTAACCATGCTTGATCTTTTGCTTAATTCCCTTAGGATGAGGCCTGACCGTTTGGTAGTAGGTGAAATAAGAAAGAAGGAAGACGCACAGACCCTTTTCGAAGCAATGATGACTGGTCACTCCGTTTATGCGACTATGCACGCGGAAACTGCGCAGCAGGTTGTAAAAAGATTGATATCAGAGCCAATAGACTTGCCAGAGATTGAAGTTTCAACACTTGACCTTATAATAACCTCATTTAGGCAGAGAAGAACGGGAGTAAGGAGGGTATTGGAGCTTGCCGAGATAGTTGAAAGGCAGGTAAGCGGGCAGATGGAACTCAAGACTAACAACCTGTTTGAATGGAAGCCGAGAAACGACAGCATAGAAAGAACGATAAACACTTCGCAGAAGATTTCAACCAAGCTCGCTCTTTATTCCGGGTTGACGAGCGAAGAGATGGCCGCAGATCTTAAAGAAAAGGAATTGGTTTTGCAGTGGATGATTGAAAAAAGCATAAACAATGTAAATGTGATAGGGTTGGCTGCAAGCAATTATTACACAAACCATGACAAATTGATGCAGTTAATAAAAGACAAAGGAGACCCTTCGGAATTGGAAACTCTGTAAGATGGAAACTAAAATACCTGCTGTGATGATTTCCCCGGAAAAGGCGCTTTTTTTCGGTAAAAAAGTAAAAAAATTTGCACCAATGTTCAAGGGAATGTCCCCAACATTGAAACAGGATCTTTTACAAGCTTCAATGGATATAGATTACTTGGATTACATTGCGGCAGGGATAATAGTCACCTTGGTTCTTGTGGGATTGATGGCTGGCGTTTCTGCACTCATACTTTTGATAGCCATAAAAAAGGGCCTTCTTACAATAAAAATAGAGGCAATACTGCCGGTTCTTATCTTTGTTGTACCGGGTGTTTACTTCTTGTATTTCATAAACTACCCAAAACTTCAGGCAGTAAAAAGAACAAAGCTTATAGAAGAGCAGGTTGTATTTGCAACAAGGGAGATAATGATCAAGGTTGGTTCAGGAGTACCCGTCTTCAATGCACTGCTTGACGTTGCAAACGGTGATTACGGTGTTGTATCCGATGAATTCAAGGTTGCAATAGAAGAAATCGAATCTGGAGTACCGCAGGAAGAAGCATTAGACCACTTGGCTAGGAGGGTTCCTTCGCAATCGCTTAGAAGAACAATAGATATAATGTTAAATGCGATAAAATCTGGAAGCGATGTTGCTGGTACGCTTACGCTTATAAACGATATGCTTATCAAAAAGCAGCAGTCTGACATGAAGTCGTATGCCGGTGAGTTGACGCCGATGTCAATGGCTTACATGCTTATATCAGTTGTACTACCGAGTCTGGGCATGTCTGTATTTGTAATCCTTGGTTCACTGGCCCATTTCAACACTGTTGATATAATGTATATAATACCTCCGTTCCTTTTGATGTTCCAGATATTCTTCATGGGGATGGTTGGTAACAGGAGGCCTTCGATAGGAGTATGAAACAAAATTCAACTCATAAGGACATAAGATCAAGTCTGGCCCATCTTCTTCCAAAGCGACTTACTATACCCTTAAAGGAGGAGTTCATATATGCACAGATGGGCGGTGAGGATCTAGACCAAACCATAGGATCGGTCGTAATTCTTCTTATTATCGGGGCAATTGTTGGCGCCGTGTTGGTTTTTCATTTCTTGCATTCTCCCCTTTACGCTGTAGGAGCAGTATTAGGGATATTCTTTGGAGGAATAATTCTTGTCAGATCTATGCTTTCAATGTTTGCAGACTCTATTGCAGCAAAAATAGAGAAGGTTCTGCCAGATATGCTTTTACTTATGGCTGCAAACTTAAGAGCAGGTATGATACCTGAAAATTCATTCATAGCATCTATGAAGCCAGAATTTGGAAAGCTAAATTATCTTTTAAACAAAGCGGCAATAGAAACGCAGGCAGGGAAAAACTTCTCAGAAGCATTGCTAGAAATGAATGACATGACAAACTCAGAATTCTTTAAGGACAGCGTGAGGATAATATCCGAAGGAATAAGGTCCGGAGCAGAATTACACTTGATATTGGAAAACCTTGCAAGTAATCTTTTGCAGAATGAAAGCATAAGGAATGACATGAGGGCACAGGTAAAGAGCTATTCTCTTTTTATTTTCATAGCAGCAACCCTTGCTGCGCCACTGCTTTACGGAGTATCTTCTTTCCTAATAGGCATCCTTGACCAGGTAGGCGCGACAACAAACACTGGAAATGCTGCAGCTAATCTTCCAAGCGGTACACTAGGATTGTTTTCTGGGTTTAGTCTTCCGCATATTTCAGTAACCTTAGTCATAGCAATTGCTACAATAAACGTCATTATAACTACTGCTTCAAGCGCTCTTTTAGGCGGTATTTTAAACACTGGAAAAGCAAAGAATGGCCTTAAGAATATACCTGTGTATGTAGTGATAGGCTTAGGGATATTTTTCATGGTAAGGATAGGGGTATCAACATTGTTTGCAAGTTCTTCTCTTACATCCGGGGTATCAAGCGGGTTTTAAGTCTTAATAAAATATACTGCCTAGGTAGATTTTTAATAGTAAAATAATATTACATAAGTATCCACGGATTTTAGGGCTCATGGTCTAGCGGTTATGACGTCTCCCTCACACGGAGAAGGTCGGGAGTTCGAACCTCCCTGGGCCCATTTAAATTATCAAAATAAAATTATGGCGTTACCCATTTAATGTTATTAGGCACACCACTATGTCCATTGCCGCTGTAATCTAATGTGTTGCCACTTAATGGCCACCAAGCAATCATGCCAATATTTTGTAGAGGCAAACTGTCTCTCCCATTTAAAAATAATTTAGACACATTATTTGCGGTGATGACCACATTATAAAGCTGAACATTTGATATAGAACCATTGAAATAAGATATTGGCGGTAAGTCTGGCCAATTTGCTCCATTTGAACTGCCGGCTCCGACAACAAAATAATACGGGGAAAAGATGCATACTGTGTCGCTGATTTTATTTATCTCACTGCCATTAAAGTATAAAATTTCCGTCTTGCCCGCAGCTGTTATATTTTGCGTTAAAACTGCGAAAGTCCAGGCGTTATTTGAAACTATTTTATTAGTTTGGAAGATAGGCCCGCAGTCTGTTCCGCCAAATAAAGAGTTGTTGCTTCCAACGTAAAGGATATTCCACCAACCTCCAACATAGTTTGGCATAGGCCCTGATCCCAACCATGCCATTGCACCGTAACTTGATGTTTTAAACCATAATGCTATAGAAAAGTTTTCTGTATTATTCAAAATAGAATTTTCGGATGTACTCATATAGCTGTTAATCCCATTAAAACCGGCAACTAAATTAGGTGAAGATGCCCCTGCTATTGTGCCTGTTGTATTAGTAATTACATTGCCTGCAGGAGTTGAATAACTATATTGAAGATTGGCAGACAGAGAATATTTTGTATTTGCAGAGGTGCATGCAATGGAAGGTATTATTATTGTTGCTGTTTTGCCAGGGTAAATCTTTATAGGAGTTATATTGTATTCTTTTGTTAAAGCGGTTGTGCCTGTGTTTGAAGTTATGTAGATTTTAGATATTATTACCGAAGTTGCAGTATTTGGTAAACCTCCCCCTATCAATGTGACTAACAATCCTGAAGGATTGCATATTGTTGAAGAAACTGTAAATGGAGAAAAACCGCTGCTAGAAAGAGTTACACTTGAACTTGGGTTGAAGATGCCCATTGAATAGAGGATTACCGCAACAATGACTATTATTAGTATTGCCCAGCCATATGTCATCATGTACTCTAAAGCTGACTGGGAACGCCTTGATTTATTCAAAATTAATAATGCGGAATTATGTTTTATGCCTCTGCAAAATGGTTTAAATGACATAGGATTAAATGAAAAAATAAAGATATAAATATTTATGAAAATAAAGAAGAAGCTTTTTAGGGATAACCATAATTTTTATCTATGCACTGAGGTTATTTACCCTAGTTATCAGACACTTATCACAAAAAGAGAGTTACCACTAGCAGACGCAAGGTAAAGAAAGTTGTTTGAATTTGTTAAAACACCATAAGAGATGCATTCATCAACTTTAGGCAGAGTTATATTGTATACAACGGAATTAGTTGAGGTATCAAACACTGGAGTCATCGCAGGCCCTATATTGGAACAGGACGGTACATAAATGTGATTATCACTTTTAGAAATAGTAAGACCACTAACGCCGCTCTTATTCAAAATAGTTAGGTTATTTAATATTGATTCCGAGGAAACATCGATTTTATTTAGATACCTGTCGCCTCCGACATAAGCATATTGACTATTTGAAGTAAAAACAACAGAATTCGGGTTTACAAAATCGGTCAAATTTTTTATAATAGAGTATGTGCTCGGGTTCATTATCGATACAATTCCTTGAGATGTAGCAGTTAAATAAATATATTGACTGTTAGGACTTTCCTGCGCGAGCCAAAAACGCAAACTGCCGGTAGAAACGTTTGCTATTACGTTAAGAGAAGAAGTGTTTATAGCAATGAAATGATCGCATGACCAGTCCGGAACAAACAATATTTGACCATTTGGAGACAAACTAAGCATTTGTGGTTCGCACACCATACTTATGTTTTTTATTATTTTATAATTAGATGTATTCATGACTAAAAGGTAAGAACCTGCTGGAGCGAAACCGCTATTGCCAGCGATAAATGCCAAACTGCCGTTTTTATTGAACACTACTGCTCTTGCAGGCAGATTATCTAATGTTTTAATGACAGAAGCTGAGACCACATTAACAACTGAAATTGTACCGGGACCTTGATTTGGCTGCCATACATAATAGCCATTTGGTGAAATGGCATTTGAGGTAGGAAATCCTTGCACAGAGATATTCTCAAGTATTTGATAAGGAAGTAGAGTACTTATACGCCCAGAGACACTGCCAGTAGATGAAAACGGAGAATCTAAAGAGTTCTGCTCTCTGCCATTTATAGTTATCTTGTCAGAAAAAGATGAGCCGGCAGTAGTGGGGCAAGCATTTTGAAGATAAAAATTGTGAGATCCGCTTATTAGCATAGTATAATCAATGGGCTCAGATAGATAAGAACCATTAGATAGTGAGATGTTTACATTGTTTATTTGCAGCGGATAACCGAGCATATTGCCTATTGACAATACCAATGTACCGCCAGCAACGCAATTTGACTGCACTGTAAAACCATTAAAACCAGTTACTGTAGCCACTAATGAAGAGGAAGGATTAAAGATGCCCATTGAATAGAGAATTACCGCAACAATGACAATTATTAAAATTGCCCAGCCATATGTCATCATGTACTCTAGAGCGGATTGCGACCTTTTAGACTTACTTAAAAATGTGGGTCTCCAGTATTTTTCGCGGCAATTAATTAAAATTGATTTAAACGCCATATGATTTAATAAAAGAATAAAGATATAAATATTTACGAAAGTCAGTAACAGTGAAGCTTTCTCTTTTCGTCTATATATATAAAATTTAACCCTCTCTTTCTTGCTTTTTCAAGTATAGTGGCTGCTTTTTCACTCTTTTCATACCCTAACATTATTATATTTTTTATGTCTTCTTCCTTTATTTTTTTGTATTCCTCTTCGTGTTCGTATGCTTTGTTCTTTAAATAAACTTTGGGTATTTTGCCGCCCAAACCGAGATATATTTTCAACCAACCTAACCAATGGTCAGGCTTTCCGTTTTCATAACTTCCCAATAACCGGTTCTGTCTGTGCGCTTCTTCATGTATAAGCAGGTTCTCAATATCGGCAATTCTGTTAGAACACAGTGAATCGTAAAGAAACCATTTATCTAATAGTATTTTGTCGTTATACCTGTCATACTTCCCACAGAACATGCCGTTGGAGTTAGTTATATAGTATTTATTTTTATCAAATGCTGAAGCGTAAGGCGCATTCTCTTTAAGCTTTGAAAGCAAGGATTCAAGTATGCTTCTTTGTCTTCTTACATCAATGAATTCCTCGTTTATCATAATTAGTAGAGATGGAATACTGTTAATAAAGATTATTGTTTGTATTGCCTTTATACAAAATCATATAAATGGAACTAACATATAAACGCCTACAGCCATTATTATAATTGCGAATATTTTTCTAAGAAGTGACTTGTCAATAGAAGTAGTGATATTGGTTCCTATTACTCCACCAAAAATTCCACCTAGCACATAAAGTAGTGCTATAGATATGATAAGATCGCCCGCAAAGGCATACCTTATCGCAGTTACAATGCCGAATGTTCCAACTGCAAGAAGAGAGGTGCCTACTGCTTTGTTTATATTTGTATTGGAGGAATACAAAATAGATGGCACTATTAGAAATCCGCCCCCTATTCCAAAATATCCCGATGCAAAGCCAGCGATTAAACTGAACATGCTAACCTTCTTTTTGTTTACTCTGGACTTTTTGGGTTTTTTGCTGCTCGTGCACTTTTTACATTTGGTAATAAACATGTATAAACCTATAACAATTATTAAAACTGAAAATATGCCGATTAAACTCTGGCCGGGCGTTATTAGCCCCAGAGTTGTTCCTATCAGCACTCCAACTACACCAACTATTGAAAAGATTAAACCGACCTTTATATCCACATTGTGTTTTCGAAAGTGGCCAATGAAATTTATATAAGCGTTTATTCCTACTGCCAATGCTGTTGTGCCAATAACAAGATGCGGTTTGTCTATGCCTACAAAATAAAGTAACAAAGGTATCGCAAGTATAGAACCTCCACCCCCTATCAATCCTAATGAAAATCCGACTAAAAACCCGGAAATAATGGAAAAAATATATTGAATCAATGTGATTATCATGTTATAGTTACTTAATTTTTATTATTTAAATCAGTAGTAAGATGCAAATGACTTAATTACCCAATTCTTTTTTCGAAGTTACCTTGCCATTTGAATCAATTGAATAGATTATCGGCAAACCGGTTGGCAGTTCTAAAGACAATACCTGCTCCTTTGACAGGTTATCTAGATACATCACTATAGAACGCAGGCTATTTCCGTGCGCGGATACCAAGACATTTTTCCCTCCCTTAATATCGGTCATTATACAGTTCAGGAAAAAAGGAATCGTTCTTTTCTGTGTGTCTTCAAGGCTTTCCCCATTTGGCGGCTTTATGTCATAGCTTCTTCTCCAGATATGGACTTGTTCATCTCCGTATTTCTTAGCAGTGTCTGCTTTGTTTAATCCCTGCAAATCCCCATACATTCTTTCATTTAAAGCAGAATCCTTTATTACTGGGATTTTTTGCTGTATTGTCTTAATTACAATTTCAAGTGTTTCTATTGCTCTATCTAAAACACTAGTATAAGCAACCTGAAACTGTATGCCTTCTCTTTTTATTGACAGGCCGGCTTTCTCTGCCTGCTCTCTTCCGAAATCCGTCAAAGGAACATCAACCCAGCCAGTGAACCTGTTTTCCTTATTCCAGAGGGATTCTCCATGCCTTAACAAACACAGCTCCGCCATCTAATTTGATGGTATTTCATTTATTAATTAATTTTCGCATTCTTTCTACAAAAGTAAAAATAATTAGCGATTCTTTCTTCTCCTGACAATTTTAAGGATTATGAGAAGTACAAGAAAGATAAGAATGGCTGCAGAAACGGAATACATTATTGCATCCAATCCGCATTTGAAGTAAAAAGAACCAGAAATGGAAGAAACTCCCCCTGAGGTACTTGAAAGCGCTGCAGCATAAACAGAACATGAATTATAGTTTGTGAATATAAGAAAATAAAGAGGGATAGCTAGAGCAATTCCTATAACTACAAGAATTAATTTTGTCCTGTCTTTTTTGATTTTTACGCTGTTTATCTCTACGTTTATGCCCTGAGATTTCAACTCTTCCTTGTATTTATCTGCCAGGCTCATTATATTTCTACGTGTCTCATTATAAATATAGATTGTATCTTCTTCACGTTTTGCAGGTTCTGCAGTTTTTCATGAACGAAGTTTATTATGTCTTCTTTTTGCCCGCTTACAGATAAGATGAAATCCCAATCTCCGCTCACTTCAAAGATTTCCTTTACAACTGAATCTTCCTTTAAATCCTGGAAAAACTTTTCAAAATCGGTTGTGTGTACGCTGTTCAATGAAACAAGGATAAATGCTTTTTCATAGGTTTTTGATTCATCGTAATCCATCTCAACCTTTAGCCCTTTAATAAATCCGTTTTTTCTGAGTTTGTTGTAATGATAATAGACTGTTGACTGGGGAACATTCAATTTTTTGGTTATTTCCTTCACTTTTTCCCCTTTTTTAAAGAGATCTAACAGCTCTACATCTATTTCTTTGAGTTTCATAGCATTTGATAATACTTATGGTAATACTCTATTTAAAAAGCTTTCATTATGATATTATTCTAGCAGAAAAGAAGTTCGCAACTACATTTTTCAGCGTCGAATTTGGGAGGAACATCTCTCTTCCATAAAAAGTGTTTAAATCTGCCTTTGAAAGGAAGAAAGCAGTTGTGTTTTGGTACAGAAACATTAGGCCGTTGTAAAATCTTGTATTGTTTATCCTTATCGAAGGTATGTAAGTAGTATTCTGCCCATTGTACGAAAGCGTACCGTTTATTTCGTACAGGTAAGTGCTGTTAGGAAAAGCTATGAATGTTCCGAATCCAATTCTTACGCTCTTGGTTATAGAGGTACTGTTTGCTATCGGAATCGTAACATTTGAATAAATTGAACAAACTGCAAATGCTTCTGTTTTGTTCTTTGCAACCTCGCAGTCTCTAAACGAATTGCTTAAGGTTTCCTCGGTAAAATTATATGGGAAAAAAGTTAAAGAAGGTAGGGAGGATGCGTTTTCCATATCTATAAGTATGTTATAACCTTGAGGAAGCTTTGCGCTGCCGAAAAGAATGGAATTATAAAGTGTGTTGTTTTCCACAGCCCTGTTGCCATTTATTGAAAGCGCTTTCGCAGCGCTATAGTACTGTGAAGGAACTAGTATAGTTGCATTGCTATACGCGGCATTGAAATACTCCAAAGCATACTGTATTGATGAAGGAATTAAATTTACATTAACTGTTGGCTGCACCTTATTCAGCTTAACGAACACAAAAACTGCAAGTAGCACTATTATGACTATAACTAGAAGCCACAAAAGGGAAGCTGATATTCTTAGTACTACCATGGATCACTGATCATTCTGATCGTTTTCTTCATCTTTCTCTTGATTGTTTTCTTCATTTATAGTTTCAACGCCATTGTCTGCAGAAGTTTCTTCATGAACTTCAGTCTCATTGCTTTGACTTCCCGTTTCTTCCGTTGCAAAGATTGTAAATTTCCTCTTTACCTTTGAGCTGCCCGTTCTTTTTACGTATTTGGGCATGCCTTTGTAAAGCCTTTGTCCATGTATTTTCTTTGCACAGTCTGGGCAGTAATACGCCTTTATACCGTCCCTAAATAGGTAAACGGCCCTGTCCCTTCTTGTTATTTGACCGCATGAAGCACATCTAACGTTTCCTGTCCTTCCTCGTCTTATGTTCTTTCCCATTCACTTTATTATTATTGGGGATTATATATAAGTTTGCTATGCCTATTTTTTCATCTTCATCGCTGCTTTCTTGGTAGTTATCAGCGCTGTTTTCTCTGTCAGGAAGCTTGTACATGTACAGGAAAAAGACAAGCATTGCCGTAAGCAGTATGCCCCCTACAATTGTCACAAGTATCCCTGCAGAAGCAACCGCAGAGTTATTGAGGTATAATGCTAGGGATTGCGTTCCAAAAACCTTCCCATAATTCAGAAAGTTAATTGATATCACTGAAAGGAACGCCGCTATAAAAACAACTTCTCTCCTTGCCTTTCCTGTTAAGTAATAAAGGATTGAAACCGCTGCTATTGCAGCCGCAAGCGCATAGGTTATGTAGTTTACGTTGAGGTTTAGCTTACTAATCGAGAATACGAACAGAAAAAGGCCGAGAATAGTGGATATTGGTGATAAAACCTTTATCTTCTCTATTTTGTAGAAAACAAAGGATAAACCAAATGCTATTAGAAGTGTTCCAACTATGAAGCCAAGAGCATATGGATTGGATAAAAATACGGAAGTTGAAAACCCGGTAAGCGTTGCATTTGTTCCAACGCCGGATATTATTGATATGAAGATTGAAAGGAGTATGATTATTATTATGAATGTTATCAGTGAATAAACCCTTGCAAGCATAAGCTGGCTGAACTTAGAGTCCTTCCAGATGTACTCTGAGAAAACAAGGAAAACGTTTCTCCCTATGAACAATAATGTCGCCAGAAGTATTGGAAAAACGTACATGTAATCAATTGCCGGCATTATTGAAGGGTAAAGGACCTCTGTGTTTACAACAAAGAAAACTACAAACGTCCCTACAATGCCCCAAACTGGATCAAGATACTTCTTTACCTTTGGCAAGCTTTTTCGGTCGTATATAAAGGACATAGCAGACATGCCCTCAACGAAAAGAAATGTGAAAACTATCGCAAGCAGAACGTAATTTATTGTTATGTATGTGTTCATGGCTTTGCCCCCAACTCATTGTTAAGATCCCTTTTCTTCATCACCCTGCGTACAAACAAAATGGTTGCGGGTAATACTATGACGTAAAATGCTATGATTGCTATTCCGACAGGGAGGACTGAAGGAGAAGTGTTGGCAGCGGCCGAAACAGTCATTACGTTATAAATTATCCAAGGCTGCCTTCCAACCTCATCTGTTACCCATCCATCCTCTAAAAGAAAGGCTGCGAGTACCCCTATAACTATCAAAACCTTCAATACCAAAGGATTGTCAAATGGGTCTGAGAATATCTTTCTTGAAAATAACTTGTTGAAAAACTTGTTGGACTCGAACCTGTCCCGTATCTTATTTACATTCAAAAGCCAGATTACTAAGAAGATAACCATTAGAATTCCTATCAAAACGCCCAATCCCACCATTATGTCAAAAGTGTTGTGTACTACTGTTATAGGCGGCCATGTGCTCTTTGCATATGCTGACAAAGAATCGTTACTTGATATTACACCATTAAAGCTTCCAGTGGCCAGAAAGCTCATCAACCCGGGAATATTTATTGAATCGACAGTTTTGTTGTTTATAAGTAAACCGCCGATTACCTCTGCTACATGCGGCCCAGAATTGAAGTTCATCTCCAATGCAGCGAATTTTTCAGGCTGGTAAACCATCAAATTTGTAATCGATTCTATGCCTATTATAACAGTCAGTATTATTGCAATGATAACTATTGCTGCCGAAATTTTTGCAGCCTTTTTGTAGTACTCCCTTTCTATCCCTTTGGTTTTCAACAGCTTATAGGCAAAGTAGGCCAGGAAGAAGGCTGCCCCTGCGAATATGGTAGAACCGATTACGTGCCCTATCTCTATCCATGTGGTAGGCGTGTTCAAAACAGCGAAAGGATTAACATCTATTATTTTGCCTGTGCTTAGATAATACGGTATATTGAACCCTTTTGGCGTATTCATAAACGCGTTTATCATAGTTATGAAAACGCCCGACATCACAGCCCCTATTGCAATAAACACAGAAAGAAGCCAATGCCTAATCCTGCTCTTGAATTTATTCCAGAAATAGATGTAGACCCCTAAAAAAATAGCCTCTGTGAAAAAGGCAAATATCTCCATGTACAAAGGCAGTATCCCTACCTGCCCTAAGATAGAGATAAACTTCGGCCAAAGAACAAAAAGCTCTATAGCAACGACAACTCCGCTTGCAGTTCCCACTGCGAAGAATATTATGAGAGCATTTGCAAGCCTTTTAGCCAAAACGTCATAAATCTTTACCTTATATTTTATTGAAACGAACTCTGCTATGCTCATTATTATGGGCAAGGTCATCCCGACAGTAACCAAAAGGATATGTACCGCTAATGAGTAACCCATTAATCCAGCATCAAACAATACTAAGTTGACCACTATACTATTAAATTTTTGGTTTATTTATGGCTTTTTATGCTTAAAGGCAGAAATCACAGGTGTATAACGCCATTCGGGTAGACTACCTTTTTGTCTGACTTTGAAAGCCTGATTACTAATTTGTTTGAATCAACTGACAAATGGACAGGCACCAGCTTTTTGGCACGGCTTTCTTTGAATACTTGCATTGTAGTGCTGTAAGTGGAATGCCTCCAAAAGTCAGCTTCCTCTTTCTTATTGTCTAGATATGTCATTTCATGCAGCAAAATGTCTGCATCCTCTGCACCTTTAACTACATTACTGCTATAGGCAGTATCTCCGCTGTAAAAGATTGTTTTTCCCCCGTAATTTACTCTGTATCCATTGTCAGTTACAAGATGTTTAGCCCTGAACGGCTGTATGAAATCATATTTTTTGTCTTCAATAAATTCCGCGTTTATCTTGAATGCCTTCGGAGTTTGCAATGCCTTTAGAAGCCTTTCAGTGTTGTTTTTTATTCCTTTAGGACCAAGAACTATAAGCTTGTTTTGTGCCTTGTATATCGACCTGTACCAAAACAGTTCAGGTAAACCGCTGAAATGGTCTAGGTGCATGTGAGTTATAAGAACTATACCTATATTTCTTGGATCTATTCTACAGTCAAGCAAGGACTCTATTGTATGCGGGCCAAAATCAAAAACGATCTTGTCATCCAATGCAAAAGATATGTTTCTTTCCCCTCTTACAAGATTAGAACTCCACTTTCCAAGAAATCTTATGTTCATTCTTCCGTCAGTTCTTCGAGGCTTTTATCCTTTGTTTCGGGTGCAAGGAATATTGTAAGTAACAGCCCTATTAACCCTGCTATCGCAAAGAACAGTAAACCATAACCTAAGCCATATAAAGCCACTATTGTAGGAAATGTCGTTAAACCAAGTATTGCGCCTATCCTGCTTATTGAAGTTCCCCATCCTTGACCAGTGGCACGTATCGTTGTAGGGAAAAGCTCTTGCCCGTATACGAAATCTGTGCTTCCCATGCCCCATGACTGAGTAAGCTCGAATAGTATGTACATTGCTGCTATTACCGTTCCAGTTATTCCTACTGCAAATGCATCTTTTGGAGTGTGCATTGCTATTATTGCCAAAACTAAAAGAGAAACAAACATACCTGCAAAACCAAGTATAGTTACTACCTTTCTTCCCCACCTATCTACTGTAAGTATGCACATTATAGAACCTACTATGGCCACTGAGGAAAAGATCGCTGACCCCAAAATAGACAGGCTATGGCTCAATCCAAGCAGTATAAGTATAGTAGGTGTAAATAGCCCTATGCCGTAAAATGCGACGTCATAGAAGAACCATGCCAAACCAAAGTATATCGTGTTCTTTATGTATTTCTTTTCGAACAAGGTAAAGAATGAAACCTTGTTATGGGTAGCCTTAAGTGCATCGGACTTGCCTGTTATTGTCTTTTCTGATTGTTTTGCCTTTTCTACCTGGCCGTTGTTTGCCAACCACCTAGCTGATTCTGGCACTTTTCTTCTTAGGATAAGAACTATTATTGCGGGTATAATGCCAATTGCGAACATTACCCTCCAGGAATTAACGCCCAATGGGAGAAGGAGGTAACCTACTATAAATGCAAATGCTGCGCCAACCCACCATGCCATACCGTCGCTCGCAAGGAATTTTCCTCTGGATTTCTTGGGCGTTATCTCTGAGATAATTGTAGCGCCTATTGCATAATCCGCCCCTATGGCTAAACCCAATATTAACCTAAAGATAAAAAGAGACCAGAAATTAAAGGATAATGTAATTGCTGCAGTAAAAACGATAAAGATGACCATATCCCATAGGTACATGAACTTCCTGCCCTTAACGTCGGTTATGTAACCGATTGACAACGCACCGAAAAGCATACCTATAGTCGTGGAAGCGGCCATCAAACCCTTTCCTAAAGGCGTAGTTGCGTAGCTGAAAGCGCTTATGGCAGTTATTATTGTCAAAGCTACTCCTATTATCGATATGTCATATCCGTCAAGAAAAGTACCTGCAACTGAAAGCAGAGTTATTCTATAATGGTTTGAATTTGTCTTAGCGTTATCCAACGCAGAATAAGAAAGGGTCTTAGTGGCCTTCTGCTTCTTTTGCATGAGTTTTAGTTTGTTTTTATGATATTTAAAGCTATTTCTTCCAAAGTTTGAACGGAAAATAAGATTACTAATTTTTTTACATTGTATAAGCAGGATAAAAAGACATAAAAACAACTGCGGCAATATAATTAAATGGAGCAGACAGATTTGACAAGAAACGTCGTGGAGCTTAGGGAGTCTTTGAAGATATTCGACCAGAGGATATCACAGCTTAAGGATACAATTAAAATGGTTGATCAGAACAACTTGGAGAAATACAAAGAGATAAAGATTGCATTGCAGGAGATAAACAATGAATTATCAAGCAGCAAGACCAAAATTTTTGAGCTTGACGATGCATTAAACAGGTTGGAAAGGCAGTCAGAAACGTATGCTAAGGCACAGGACATAAAAGTCATAGAAAAATATCTTAGTTTTATAGACCCTTCAAGGTTTTTAAATAAAGACGACGTTATTAAAATTGTAAACGACTACATGAACAGTAAGAAATGGAGTTAAATATGAATTTAATGAATGCATTCAAGAAAAAGGATGAGAATGATGTACCTGATGTAAGTTCTATGATTAACAACGGCATGAGCCAGCAGGACATAATAGACAGCTTAAGGCAACAGGGATACGACAGCACTACAATTAAAAACGCACTCGTAAACGCGCTTAAAAACAATACGGGAAAGCAGACTGCGCAACAGCCGATGCAATCAATGCAGGAAGAGCCTGTTCAAAGAATCCAGAATATTCAGCAACCTGTCATTCAGGAAAGCAGGCAGTCTTACGAAAGCAGCAACACAATAAGCAATCAAAACCTTGAAAGCATTCAGCAGATACTTGAACAGATAATAAACGAAAAATGGAAAAGCTCCGCTTCGGATCTCAATTCCCTTAGATCCAGTGTGAACATAAACAGCAATTCTATAGAGAATATAAAGGACAACTTGGAAAAATTGAATCAAAGGATAGACAGCATACAGAACACGATGGTCGGTAAAACCGAAGAGTACAATAAGACAATCTCAGATGTTAACGTTGAATTGCAAGCCTTTGAAAAAGTGATAGACAGACTGATACCTTCAATAAGCGACAGCATAAAGGAGCTTAGAGATTTGATTGATGACCTAAAAAACAAGGGTAGTCCGACCAGCGTATAACGCTTTTTGGCTCAATTTAACGTTTAAATACTACTTATATTCTCTGAAAATTATGGAATATTCGAAAGACTTGAAAAATTTTAAGGACCTTGATTACCTTCTGGAAAAAGATTACATAAACGGAAATTATGATTTAAGCAAGGCAATCCTGGAAAAAAGCGCCAGTTTGTTAATTGAACACTCCATAACAATACAGAATAGGCCGTTCAGAGACGTATATTTAGTATACAATGAAAAGCTGGAAAAGGATGTTAAAGGCATTAATGAGTTCATTGACAAACTGAAAAGTAGTTCCTTGGACTACTTAGACTTATTGATCGGAAGAGATCTTTATAGGTTAGATTCGGAAAATTATGATCTGTCCGTGATCTCCAAAGAGTTAGCAGGTGACAGCTTAAGCTACTTTTGGAAGTACAGAGAATTGAAGGATAACGAGATAGATTTTATTGAAAACAGAAATGAGAAGGAAGAATTGAAAAAAGAACGGTTAAATCAAGCGTTAGAATTAAGCAAGATGGCCGATTCTCATTACCTTGCTTATCAAATAAAGAAAAGATCTGAGGCTTTTTTCGATGGAGAGTCCAATAAGGTTTTGTTTTATTTGATTAGAAACAACTCCGATGGCATAAATTTCCTTGACATGAGCCAAGAAGAACTGTCAACTGTCTACATGAAATTTAAGGGCAGGCCGCTTTTCATAATTAATAAAAATGATATATACTCAATTGAATACCAAAACAATGTTGCCAACCTATTCAAGCACAGTGTTAATAATGACAAAGACAGTTTAATAATTGGGATAATAAACAGCAAATACAATGAAGGTATGTATGAATAAGAAAAATTTAGAGAAGATAGTAAATGAAGACGAAGAAAGTCTATATGATAGTAAAATCTCTGAGGTTTTTGGACTTTCCGCAGAGATAAAGAGCAAATCAAGATTGATAAAGCAAGAGTTTGGGATAAATGATTATTATGTGTGCATGGCAGATAAAAACATAATTAAAAGTGTAAGATCATTAGAAAACTTTTCACTCGAGGCACTTTACTTTGCTCTTAAAAGACCTTTAATCTTAATTTACAATGGAGGTGTCTTCTCCCTTAAAGAAAAATTCGATGGATTGGAAGTAAGTTACCCTTTTAATCGGATTAAGGCAGGAAAAAACGAATTAAGAAAATTGGAAGAATTGTACAAAAAAGGCGAAACTCCCAATACAAATGACGATAAAAAATTCTTTGATATGTACAGAATTTCATCCGAAATAAAAGAAAAAAGTTTTAATGTCTACTTTGAAGATGAAGGTTTCTCCTTTTATATTACAGATACGCCTTCCCTCGGTAAAAACGCAGAAAAAATATTGGGCTACATATCTAATCTTAATAACGCGGACCTTGAGAGGTTCTACAACATAATCAGCCTTTTCTCAATAATAGACCCGGGAAAAAAGAGAATATACACAATACTTAGCTATAAAGAAGGCGATACTGAGAAGATTAAATTCAGCGGGACTACTAACAGTGAAGAGGAGTATTTAGGACTAAATAAAATACTTGAAATCGCAAAAAACAAGGGAGAAAAATTCTTGGCTATGAGCAGTAATAACGAGGAGTATTCGCCGAAAGATGACGCTCCCTCCGACATGTATCAATGATCAAGGTATTAACCTATCCGGTGTTCTTGGCAGAAGCGTTGCCTCAGCGACATTCTCTAGATTAAGCATCTGCTTTACTATTCTTTCTAAACCAGTGCCGGAACCGCCATGCGGCGGCACGCCATACCTGAAGAAATCCGTATAGAATTTGAATTTCTCAGGATCTAGATTCTTTTCCTTTAATTGTTTTATAAGAACATCATACCTATGTTCTCTCTGCGCTAATGTGGTTATCTCCAAACCTTTGTATATTAAGTCTGCCCGGTTTGTAACCTCTTCCTCACCACTTTTTTTCATGTGGTAGAACTGAGCGATTGACCATGGGAATTCAGTCAAAAAGAAAAAGTCACTGCCGTATTTCTCTTTTACGTACTGACCCATTATCCTTTCTCCTTCCGGATCAATATCTCCGTCATCTTTCAACTTATTTCCGTATTTCTTTAGTATCTCGCCAGCTTCCTTTATTGTTATCCTTGGAAAAGGCGTTTTCGGTTCTTCTAGGTTTATGCCATAAAGCTCTAAATCTTTCTTGTTTCTTTCCTTTACCTCCTTGAATATCCTGAGCATAAGATTTTCCATTACAGCCATTACATCCTCGTATGAATTTATGAAGCTCATCTCTAAATCCACGCTTGTGTATTCAGTCAAATGCCTTGTTGTATGGTGAGGCTCAGCTCTGAAAACAGGCCCCATCTCAAAGACTTTTTCAAAGCCTGCTGCCATCATCATCTGCTTGTAAAACTGAGGCGACTGCGCTAGGAAAGCCGTCTTGTCAAAGTAAAGAACCTGAAAAACATTTGCCCCTCCCTCCGTTGCCTGTGATATTATCTTTGATGAATGTATCTGGTAAAAGCCATTGTCCTCGAAGAACTTTGTTATTGCATTGCTTACTGTGCTTTGTATCTTGAAGATAGCTGCATTTTTAGGTTTCCTTAAACTGAGGAACCTGAAGTCTAATTCCTTATCCAACGATGATTGTACTTTCTCGCTTAGGTTCAATGGAACCGGCTGCTCAGCTATTGTCAGTATTTCAAGCTTTTTCGGTATTATCTCATAGCCGTTAACTGCCTTTTCATTTTCTTTCTTTTCACCCACTACTTTTATTACTGATTCGGCTTTTATGTCCGCAAGTCTTTCAAATAATTCCGGATTTGAATTTTTTGAAACGGTTACCTGGTATTTTCCGTTTATGTCCCTTAAGGTTATAAATGCTAAACCTCCGAGGTTTCTTACGTTCTCTGCCCACCCATTTATTTCCACGTTTCCTTCTTCATTGACTATCATAAACATCCTTCTATTTTTGAATTAATAAATGTATTTCTATTCTTTAAGAAAGTATGAAAAGCAGATTTTACTGCTTTTATTTTTCAACGACTATATTGCAAAGCATTTTGACTCTTAAAGCTTTTTTATTGCTTTCTTTTAAGCATTAATAACAAAAGTTAAATCTTTAACGCATTTAAAATAGAAATGGAAGAAAGCATTGAAGGAGCCAGGTTACACACTGCAGAGCATATGTTCGCAAGGGCCCTGCAGGAACAGGGCTTGAACATACACGTAAGAAAGGCTGATACTTACAGAGAAGACAATATTGGGAAGGCATACGTAAGGGAAATAATCTCTTTTGATAGGATAATCCAAGCTGAGAAGGCTGTCAATCAAAAGATAGGCGAAAATCTTGCTGTAACAGAGGAAAACTTCGAAAACTTAGAGGATGCAATGAAGAAGAACCCAAAATTAAGATTCAACGAAGACAGGCTTGACAAGGAAAAACAAGTAAGGGTGGTAACAATAGGCCAGTATGATTTTTCAGCGTGCAAACACCGGCATGTAAAACAAACCAGCGAGATAATGATGTTTGCTGTGAAGCGGATTTCTTATCTGGGCGGTGAAACGGAGATAGAATTTATTGCAGGAAACGACGCTTTGCTTTTTCTTTTGCAGATAAAGAATGAGGTTCTTGAGTCTGCAATGGACAGACACTTTGTGCCGGAGAAGCTTTCAGAATACGTAAAAAATGAAAATGAAAGGATGATTGAGATGGAAAGAGAAGAGAAGGAAATTCTGCACAGATTGCTGGAAGGCGATTCTAACCTAATGGTTTTGAAGGGCGTAAAAATCTCTAAATTTTACGGAGAGCTTAATTATTTCATAAAAACGCATACGGAAAGATTTGTAGCTATAACCAATGAGCAGCAGATAATAATTATCAAGGGAAAGGACTGCAAAATTGATCTTTTAAAGATTGGAGAAAAATTAAAGACATTGGGTTTCAGTGGCAGTATTAATGAAAGTTCAATAAACGGAAAAGTGAATGAAAAGATAATAGAAGAGATAGATAAGCTGTGGAAAGCCTGACTGCCATTTCAAAGGAGATAGAGAAATGCACACTGTGCGATCTATGCCTGAAAAGGAATAAAACTGTGCCGGGAGAAGGAAATGAAAGTACTGGGATAGTAATAATCGGGGAAGCTCCCGGCAAAAATGAGGATCTCCAAGGTAAACCGTTTATAGGCATGTCTGGAAGATTCCTTTCCAAGTCTTTAGAGAGCATTGGTGTTGATAGATCAGCAGTCTTTATAACAAATGCTGTAAAATGTAGACCGCCAAACAATCGGAAACCGACTAATGAAGAGATAGCTACGTGCAGGCCTTATTTGGTGAGACAGCTTTCTGTTATTCAGCCAAAACTTATCCTTGCGCTAGGAACCTCTGCGGCCTCTTCTTTGGGCATTAAATTCAAGCATTTAAGCGAGATAAAAAGCAGGTTTATTGACATTACTCTTGGGAACAGACAGTTTACATGCCTTGTTACCTTCCATCCTTCTTTTCCTATGCGCTTTCCATCAGCAAGAAAGTCGTTTTTAGCGGATCTTTCGATGGCGTTTAATTCATACAAAAATTTACCTACATAATAATAGTAAAGTATTTATATAGCTTAACCTCATAGTATACGGTATGAAAGCAGCTAAAAATCCGAATGAAAACGATAAGAAAGGACATGCGCAACAGCCTACGGGGCAAGCACAGACTGCTAATACAAAACAGACCTTAGAGGACATAATACTTGAAAATGGAGATCACTACAACGCATTAAATGCATTTGTAACAAACATAAAGAAGTTTGAAAGTAACAAATATGATAATTTCTCAGAATTCGGCAGAAATTTTGCTTCAAGCTTTGAGAATTACCTGCAACAGACCCCCTTGAATCAGGATTCGAAGACCCTCAAGGTTTACTTAAGTGCTTTAAATTCGTTTTTGGCCGATAGTTCCGCAGATACAAACAAGAAAAAACAGTACATACAGAGGGTAATAAACCAGGCAATGCCTCAGCTAACGGCAGAGTACAATAAAATAAAGAGCGGCTTATCTACGGATCATTATCACAATATGGTCCAAGGCTCATTAAATGACCCTATGATAATGTTCAGTCCATTCGCAAACAACTTAAAACAGGAATTAAGCAAAAATGATGCTTATGGTAGAAACATAAAGATGAGCCAGCTAGCAAAGGACATAGAAAATGACTATAAAAAGGATAACTTTTCAAAGCTTGGAGAATACTTCGAAAAGATACCTTATAACAGGGAAGCCTTCAAGAAGTTAAACCTTAAGGATGAAGAAATAAACAAGATGATGGACGATGAAAATAAAATATTCAGGGATTTAATCTCAGATTTAAAAGATGAGGATAAAAAAAGGCTTATGAATTCCATGATGGATATACTGTCGGATGAAAGCAATAAACAGTTTTCGAACTTAGATAAATCATACTCTGTTAACTCTTTCAACAATGCAAATCCTGATACCACAACAGGTTTGTATCTTGCTTTGAACGCAGCTAGGGGTTCTGCCGAAAACAGTAAAATCAGTCCGAGTAATATGGCTAAGATGTTGGGTATTAACCCATATGGAATTGGGCCGGGTATGGGCTTAGGTTAATAGGAGGTGTTATATGAAAGTTGTAGGATTTGTTTCGGGAGTTGGTTACAGAGCAATAAATACTAATGGCTCTGATGCAATAGGGAGGAGTTTTGACTACACAGAGTGGAATGACAATAGAAAATATAACCTGCAGAACTTTACTGGCTCCTTACAAAAAGAGATGGGTACTGGGAACATAGCAGATTTAATGGCTTACAATGAAATTGCAAAGGTGCAGGTTGCCGCGGAAATGCCTGGTGCAAAGGTTGTAGGTTTAGAAGACAAGCTTTCAGAGATAAGGAGATTAAATCAATTAGAGGAAGGCGCGTTGGAACCAAAAAAGAATCTCGGTCCTTTCAAGCTTTTAAGATATGATATTGTAAATGCCGGTGCATTGAAAACCTATGACAGCAGCGGCAATCCAAAAATACAAAAGATGTTTAGGCTCAAGATAGAATATGGTTACAGAATAATAGACAAGAAGAAAGCCTATCACCAGAACATGCATGATTTAGCGCTTAAGTTGCTGCAAAACTCGGAAAGAAAAAGGATTCATTTTGGTAATTTGGAGAGAAGGTGGTTCAATGACAGCATTTATGCTGATGACCTGCAAGCAGAATTCCTTTCTCCTTACAGATGGGGGGGCAGCTACGATTATAGAGACATTGACTTAAGAGACAACAGTGTAAAGTACAGACATGGAATAGCTTACAGAACAATGCAGGCTATGTTCGGCGGAGTACTTAAAGGACTTGTAGTAGGCCCAAGAATAAGCTTTGTTTCTACAAAACCCATGACTGAAGAGAGGGTGAGGGATTTAATGGCTATACTAAACTCTGAAGGAGCATACACAACTGCAAAGGAGGAAGAAAACAATTGAATATGATAAACACACATAGGCTTGAAAAATTGATATCGGAAGGATCAAGTGCTGTTTACTTCAGCCTTAACCCTGCTGTAACAAGCAATGAAATCTGGACAAAGGAAAATGGGCTGGAAAAAAGCGTAGGAACAAAAAATCCGGGTGATGCTGTTACGTTGATAGGCAGAATCGAAGGGGAGAAGGGTAAGGAATCCTATTTTTTACATGGCGTTTATGAATTGATACCTTTTTCTTCAAAAAACACTAACGATGAGAACTTCAAAAACGTATACGATAGCATGATTCCGGGAGTAGCATACATAAACCCTATTTCGGTAGGCATAAACAGTGAAGATTTCAATAACTTGGACAAGGAAACTGGTCCTGTAAAGAGGGGAAACAAGGAATTCCTCGGCGTTGTAAATTTGGATTACCTAATTGGTTTAGAAAAAGGAAAAGTAAGTGACTACTTTGTAAACGGGGCATACCTTATAAGAAAACCTGGAAAGGAAAAAGGTGAATATGTCCAGCCCAGCATTAGATATAAGACAATGGAGAATATAGGACAGGGAGCCGGTTTAATTTCTTCAAAGATAACGGACAAGATTGCAGATGCGCATGGTTTTCCAAGGCCTAAACCCGGTGATGCCGTAGTAGGTATTGGCTACTTTGAAGATTCTGTATTAGGTTATAAGAAACATGAACCATATGCATTTTCAATGATTGTATCAACAGTCGGCGACAGAATACAAGTTCCACCGGATGCAATAGACAGTATGTACATAGAAATTATCCTAGGTGTAGACAAAAAACTAGGAAAGAAGCTGGTCTAAAAGCTTAAAATAAATAAGATATAATACACTTAATGAGCAAGCTCGTTCTTCCAGATTACAACAATAGCATATGTAACCTGTTCAATGAAGAGCTTTGCGTGTTTGGTATAGAAAACACGGAAAAAAGACTTGGACTTGATTTAAAGAATGGAAAAAGAACTAGCCTTTTGTTCATAGACGGTTTCGGCTGGAATCTTTATTCCAATACCAAATATTTCTCAAGCTTTAAAAAAGCGAAAGTAAGCAGCGTATTCCCATCAAGCACGGATACTGCATCCATTTCATTGGTTTCTGGCTTAAACCCCGGGATGCATGGAATCATTGGCTACAAGGCCTTTTTAAAACTTGCAGGTGCAATAGTTAAGCCATTGGAGAATACATATGCTTCTGCCCCGCACTCAAACAACCTCCTTAGCCATATAGGAAAACTGAAGGATATGCTGCGCATAAAAACAATATTCAATGCACTTTCAAAAAAAAGGATACGGAGCCTTGTAATAACCCCTTCGTTTATAGTAAACTCATCTTTCAGTTCTTTAATATTTTCAGGAGCAACGGAGATAATCGGCTATGAAAACATATGGGATGCCTTTTACATATATAGAAAGGCACTGGAAAACGAATCCATAAAGTTCATGCACTTTTACATTCCGTATGTTGATACGCTGGAGCACATGTATGGTTATGACAATACAGAAGTTAAAGAAGCGGCGGAATACATATTAAAACGAGTGAGTGAACTAAATGCAGGAAAAAAGACAAATACAATAATAACCGCTGACCACGGACACAAAAAAGTCAATGAAATAATAGATTTCAGCAGGGATAAAAAGCTAATAAAGAAGCTTGAACTGCCACCTTACGGCGACACTCGATCTCCTTTGTTTAGGTCCAGATATGAGATAACAAAGGATTTGGAGAAATATCCTATGAAGGTATTCAACAGAAGTGAAAGGGAACTGCTTCTAGGCAAAATAAACAAAGATATAGAAGACACTTTACCGGATTACTTTGGCGCGGCAGAAGAGGATTTTGGGTTTACATTTAACTACCGGTTGAACAAAAAAGAGGTAGAGCATAGAAATGAAGAACCAGTTTCAAATCATGGTGGGTTGTCCACCGATGAGATGGAAGTACCAATTATAACCATTTAGATTGAAAATCTTAAAAGAATATGAAAAATAAAAAAGAAAAACAATTTAATGCAAAAAACAACATCGAAAAGCTAATAAAAGACCTGGGGGAAACTGCACAGCAGGTTAGTCTTATAAGATTAATAAATGACACAAGAGAATTCATGCTGTCCGAAGAATCCTCTTACTCTAGTGTACTGGACACTGACAAGGATTACATTATCAGAATATACTACAACGAATTACCTGCAAACCAGAAAATGCAGCTTGAAGTTTATTTCGGCAAACCTTCCACTGACAAAAAAGAAAAGAAGGTACTTGATTACGATTTTGCTAACTGGAAATTAAGATATTACAAAGATGGAGAATGGAAGAAATTTCTTAGGTACGCATTGAATGATAAAACAATGCAATTTGAATGAAGTGTTGATAAATTACTAAACTTGCATTAGAAACAAAGACAACAACGTTAACTTATTAATCTGTTCTTTTCAGCTTATAGTCATCTAAAAGCCTTTTATCCTCTATTTTCGTGGGTGAGCCATCTATCGGTGAGTCAAAGCTCTTTGTCTTTGGGAATAGTATAAAATCGCGTATGCTCTGCTTTTCTTTTAGAACAGTAACAAAACGGTCAAGGCCTATTGCAAAACCTATGTCCTCTGGAGCGCCGAACTTAAGCGCGTTTATCAGGAAACCAAAAGTATCCCATGCTTCTTCTTCCGGCATGCCTATCATTTTTAGTATTTTAAGCTGTAAATCCGCATTGTTTATTCTGACGGCTCCGCCGCCAACTTCGTTTCCATTCAATACAAGGTCAAACTGCCTTCCTCTTACTTTTTTAGGCTCTTTTTCCAGCAATTCCATGTCTTCTGTAAATGGTGCCGTAAAAGGATTATGGGATGGCTTCAGTTTTTTGGTTATGCTGTCAACCTCAAACAATGGAAAGTCTATGACCCAAAGGAAGGAAAACTTGCTGCTGAATTTTCCTATTTTATCTCCTATTACCTTCCTTATTTTACCCAATGCCTGCAAAAGAAGCAGCTCATCTAAATCGGCTGCAAATACTATAATATCTCCGTCTTTTGCCTTAAGCAAGGACATTAAGTCACTCTCTGCGCTTGACAAAGAACTTGCAATTGCCTCTGGTATAGATTTAATTTTTCCACTTTCAACGAATAGCCATGTAAGGCCCTTTAATCCATTCGTCTTTGCGATTTCTATGACAGAAAGCATGAAATCCTTAGTTATCCTTTCTGATCTACCATAGTCCGCTGAAAAGCAAATTGCCTTTACTTTTCCGCCGCTTTCTAAAACTCTTTTTACGGTGTTGTAATCACTTCTCTTCATTGCATCTGTGATATCAAATATTTCATAATCGTACCTTAAATCCGGCTTGTCGCTGCCATACTTGCTTATTGCTTCTTCATATTGCAATCTCTTTAAAGGTAGCTTTATTTCTTCATTCATTACGGATTTCAATACCTTCTCTATAAGGCTTTCTATTAACAGCATAATGTAATTTTCATCTTTGAAGGAAACTTCTAAGTCAATCTGCGTGAACTCAGGCTGCCTGTCTTCCCTTTGATCTTCATCGCGGAATGCCCTCGCTACCTGAAAGTACTTATCGAAACCAGCTACCATTATAAGCTGCTTGTATATCTGCGGTGACTGAGGAAGAGAATAAAAACTTCCCTTTTTTGTCCTAGAAGGCACTATAAACGGCCTTGCACCGGTCTCATAAGTATCCTTTACCAAAGTAGGCGTTTCAAGTTCAAGAAAGCCGTTGTCCCAAAAGAACTGCCTTGCTACTTTAGTAACCTTATCCCTGAAAACTATGTTGTTTATCATCTCTGTTCTTCTCAAATCTAAGTATCTGTATTTTAACCTGAGGTCTTCCGCTGCAAGGAACTTGCCCTTTTCGTCTGTTATTTCAAACGGCGGCGTGTCAGCCTTGTTTATTATAATCAAATTTTCAGCTTTTACTTCAAACTTTCCTGTTGGATTCTCTTTGTCAATCGTTTCTTTATCCCTTTCCTGCGCTAACCCTTTTACCCTTATAACATACTCCCTTCCAAGCGCTTTTGCCGCCTCTAGAAGATTGCCATCAAACACTATCTGAGATATGCCCGTTCTGTCCGCTAAATCAACGAAGAGCTTTCCGCCATGGTCACGTATATACCTACACCACCCGCTTAAAGTCACTTCTTTACCGACCAAATCAGCCGACAAATCGCCGCAATAGATATCCATATCCTTAATTATTTAACATCCCTTTTATTACTTTCTTTATAAAATATGCAGCTTCCTTCCCAGTAATATGATATTTTTCCTTTACTTCCCCTATCATAAAATTCATTGCCTTTTCGTCTTTAATTCCTCTGTCAAATAATGTTTTATCGAAAGACAACATCTCTTTTATTCCTGCTTCAATCTCAGCTTCGTCCGCTTTCTTTTCAGCGTTATTTGCCCTCCCAAGAAGCTGCAGAAAGCCATCTTTTTCAATAGAGCTTACGTCTTTGTCAAGCATTTTCCTAAACTCTTCTTCTGAATAGTCTTCTACGCCAAAGGATGCAAACTTTTCTATTAAAGAAACACCTTTCTTGAATTCCTCTCTAGTTATACTAGTTAACAATGAAAGATTCCTCCTGTTGAAAAGAATCAGCTCCCTTATAGTTTTTTCATTGTATTCGTTCCTGTCTGCCAGTTCCTTTGCGACATTGCTTGCTATTATTGCTTTTGGTATTTCCAACTTTGTAGTATCATAAAATGTCAAATCAGGCTCGAATGTGAAGCCGTACTCTTCTTCCGTTTCTTTTTCTCTTGAAGAAACTGTTTCATTTGAATCCTCCTTATAAGACCTTGTTTCTGCATTTATTTCCTTCCCTTCTTTAATGAGGGCAGATTGCCGCTTTATCTCGTACTCTGCAGCTGAAATCAAATTTCTAACGCCAGTAACGTTTTTTATCTCTACCCTTTTTTCTGCCAATGATATGTTTAGATCTGTTTTTAACTCTTGGTTTATGTTAACCCCTTGGTAGTACAGTATACTTCTAAGCTCTTCTATAAAGTTCTTAAGTTCTTCCAAGCTTGTTATGTCAGGTTCTGTAACTATCTCATTCAGAGGCACGCCGGATCTATTGAAATCTATTAAAGAATAATCCTTCTCGCGTATTATTCTTGCGGGATCTTCTTCTATCTGCACCCTTCTTATGCCTATCTTTTTGCCATTTAAATCAACATATCCCCTTACCCCTATCGCCCCGTCTAACTGCGTTATCTGATACCCTTTTGGTAAATCTGGATAAAAGTAGACCTTTCTAACAAACCAGGTTTTTTCATTTATTTCGCAGTTCAGGGCCTTTGCTATCCTTGCTGATATATCTAATGCATTTTGATTCAAAACGGGCTTAGCACCCGGCAAACCAAGACATACTGGGCATACATTTGAATTTGGCTCTTCCTGGTTTTCGTACGCCAGATCAGAGCAGAACAACTTTGTCTTTGTAGGCAACGCAACATGCACTTCCAACCCTATTTTCATTATCCAATTTCCTCCTTGAACTTGTACTTAAACCCGATTTCCCACTCTGATAAAAAATCTAATAGGGAATAATCATTGAAATGATCGGTTATTATCTGGGCTCCTAAGGGCATCCCTCTTTCATAAAAATACGGAAATGACATGTGTGGGAAACCACAAAGATTTGGCGGTACTGTAAGCATATCCATAGAATATGCCTCCACAGGGCTTATATCGCTTACCTCGCTTATTTTTGGAGTAAAGATGGGCATGCTTGGCATTATGATAAAGCCATCCTTAAGAAAATTTTTCATTCTTGCTATTATTGCATGCCTGATAGCAAGTGCCTTCTCATAGTATTTCTGCTTGATGCTTTTGCTTCTTATGAATGTTC
Source organism: Nanobdellota archaeon (assembly GCA_021799085.1). GTDB lineage: Archaea > Nanobdellota > Nanobdellia > Parvarchaeales > Parvarchaeaceae > Parvarchaeum. The sequence goes on from JAJZBD010000007.1 coordinate 47,585, forward strand.
CAAGTATTACTCTCCTCTTTGCCTCTCTCCCAAACTGCTTTCTAGCAGACATAAAGAAATCGTTGTAATTCAATGAAAAGTCCTTGACCTTAAATCCGTATTTGAATCCCTGATACTTTGCAAGATTTGTTGAAGCCTCCGACATCGATAATATATAGTAAGCAGGAACAGAATACTCCAGGTAATCTATCTTAACATGTTCAATTTTATAATCCTTTGTAGACAATCTAACAAGCAACTCTTCGAATCTGTCCTTTATGCCTTCGTCAATCCCTCCCATAAGATTGTCGATTACGTACAACTTATGTGAATTTTTGTTGGATATTGCCGTTGATAGAGAGGTAGTGTCTTTTGGGTCACTGCCGACCGTTTTTTCCATAACTTCTCTTATGTTATCCGCACTTTTCCCGATGAAACCTATCTTATCCAAGGAACTTGCATAGTCTATCAAACCATACCTAGATATTGCGCCGTAAGTAGGCGTCAACCCAACAACGCCACAGAAAGCTGCTGGGGCAGAGATTGAACCGCCTGTGGACTCTGCAATTGAAACGTGTTCTTTAATCAAAGCAGTGGCCACTGCACTTCCGGAACTGGAGCCCCCCGCGACATATTCTTCATTAAACGGATTCTTTGCAGGATGCTCGGAATTTAGGCCGAAACTTCCAAATCCGAATTCGTCCATGTTTGTTTTGCCTATTACCGAAAAGCCATTGTCTTCCAACCTTTGAATTGCAGTAGCATTGAATCCTGGCGTATAACCTTGCAGTATCTTAGAAGAAGCTGTTGCAGGCATGCCTTTTACGCATATGTTGTCTTTAACGCTTATTATCTTCCCACTTTTTTTATTTTCGTCTATAAAGTTAAATGCGTTTAGCCTTTCATTAGCCTGTCTAAGCTGCGAAACAAAGACAGCGTACTCGGCGTCATTTAAACTAAGAAATTTGCCAGTCATATTTTCGGCCCCAGAAAGTAAAACCTGTAGTTCTCTCCATTATAGAATATATTCTCTATTCCATCCCTAGTTTCAGTGCTATCTTTTCTAAGTTTCTCTGGTATTTCAACTGGATGAAAAGCCAGCTCTTCATCCTCTAAAGAAACGTTTTCAAGCCTATCAAAAAACCTCAATATCTGGTTTATGTCTTTCTCTATCAAAGAATACTCCTCTTCATCTAATTCTATTCTAGCCGTCTTTAATAGCCGCTCAAACTCGTCTTTTTCCATTTTAAAGATATAATACTATAATTCACAACATCAAATAAATATTAAATGAGCCAATGAATAATACAGAAGATGAAAATACTTGTCGTAAAGATCCATTTTGAGATGGATAGAAACGTAAAAAGAGAAAGTGCAGCTCTGCAAATTATTTATAGGTGGGCCGATAAAGTATTCCCCTCAGGTTATACTGTGTACAAAACAAAGGGTGTATGGAATGGAAAGGCAAGGGATAGTTTTACAATAGAAAGGTATGAAAAGGACGTTAAACTTGCAAAGAGCAAGGAATTTTCGAAAGAAATCAAAGCCCTAGCAGAAAAGTTAAAACAAAAAGAGATAATAGTGACTTATTTTACGGCAGACATGACAATTGTAAAGTGAACTGGTGTTAGTTATTTTAACACTAACTTTCTATTAAACTAATGCAAAAAAAGATAGAAAACACAATATTACTTGTTATATTGGTAGTATTTTTACTTTATTTTCTTCTAAATTACAACCTTCCGCAGGCAATAAAAGACCTAGAAAAAATAAACCTGAGATACATACCTTACATAATACTTGCGTGGGTGTTGTTCACTGCATTAAAGTTTCTGCCTTGGGAGTTAACGCTTAAAAAAGTCAAAGTTAAAATGCCATTAATCAAAAGCTTTCTTTTTATGTACGCATTTTTCGGCTTAGGTATGGGAAGCGCAGGCGTGGGACAGCTCATACCTCTAAGAAAGCTGGATAAATTCAAAAAAGACGCCAGATTCTTCTCTGTAAGCATAATGGTATTCCTTGGCACTACCGGAGGAATGGGGGCAATACTTCTTGCTCTTATATCCTCAGTATTGCTGTCAAAGTTCATATTATACCTTTTGTTTATATTTGCATTGGGGTATATTTTTATAACCATACTAGGATTTGAATCCCCTTACAAAAAGCTGGTGTCATTGATAAACAGCCGCAAAAGGATAAGGGCTTCTAAAACGATAAAGAAGGGATTAAAATACATCGAAGGCATGAGAAAGCAACGCGGGTTGATGGCGCAGAGATATTTTATTTCAGGTATGATTTTATTCATACCTTCATTGATAGCAGAGGCCCTGCTGCTTGTTTTTATACTTTCGGCATTTAACGTAAACATTTCCCTGCTTAGCGGTATATTCATATTCACTGTATCTGTAACCATCGGAGGCATATCCATGCTGCCTGCAGGTATCGGAACAGAGGACATTTCATTGGTTGCATTGATGATTTTATTCAATGTACCAGGGGTATTGGCACTTGCATCTCTTATAATATTTAGGTTGTTTAACACGTTTTTAGTTACGGTTGTAGGGTATTTAACTATAGGAGTTATAAACTTAGATAAAAACGTTAAAAAGATATGACAGACAAAATAAGGGTCTTACTTGTATCAGTAAGTTTTGCGCCGAAAAGCGGCTTAGGCATAATAGAACATGGGATACTTCTCTATAAAGGTTTAAAAAAATATGCTAAAGGCGTAGATGCAAGAGCTTACAGTCTGTCAAATAAGCGGCTATTTGATATGGTCAACAAAACGAACAGAAAATTTACTTTGGATGAAGACCTGGCAGACGGTTGGATAAAGGAGAAACCGGATATAATTCATTATATGTCACCAGGCATATTCGTCTCCAGCTTATTTCTTAAACCAGTCTTAAACATTAAATCAAAACAAGTAGTGTCAATCCATGATCTAGATATGTTCAAGAAAATACCAAAGATAGGAATAGATAACTATGTAAATAAGGCTCCCGCAAAAGGTTACATGTACCTGCCAGTAAAGGCAATGAATAGATTCGCACACGTAATGGAAAAACGAGGGATGCTCCTTGCCATCAAAAAAGCCGATCACATTTTATGCGTTAGTGAAAACACGCGTAGGGATCTTATAAATCTAGGTGTAGAACCTTCTAGGATCTCTGTTATATACAACATAGTCGGAAATAACTTTAAGAGACTTGAAAAGCCTAGGAAAAAAGACAAGATAATAATTGGCCACCTGAGCAGTTATGCATACAATAAAAACGCGGAAACGCTGATAAAAGCATTCAAAAAGGTAAAATCTGACAGATTCGAACTACACTTGTACGGTGCTAAACTGCCGTTTGATATCTCCGATGACAAAAGAATAAAGTACTTTGGCCATGCCACTGACACAGTCAAGATGTATAATTCATTTGATGTATTCGTTTTCCCTTCTCTTTGGGAGGGGTTTGGGATGCCGATAATGGAAGCTAAACGCTGCAAAATACCGGTGATAACCTACAGAAAGGGGGAATTGCCAGATATAGTGAAAAGGAATACGCTGCAATTCAAAAATGAAAAAGACCTTACTAGTATACTGGAGAATACAAAATGGAAAAAAGTGGATGTTAACAAAGCATACAAAGACACTAAAGAATGCGAAGAGGAAGTTATCATAAAAGAGCTAGAAAAAATGTACAGAAAGGTACTGGGGGGAGAATAATGCTAATAGGCACCTCAAGTTCTGCACACCAAGTAGAAGGAAACGATAAAAACACAGATTGGTGGCATTTTGAGATGAACGGCAGGCTTCCATACAAATCTGGAAGCGGATGTATGGAATACAAGTATTTCAAAAAAGATATAGAGATAATGAAACGCCTGCATTTAAACGCTTACAGGTTTGAGATAAACTTTTCTAGGATAATGCCCTCGCCAGGCATAATAAATCTTGCTGCGATAAAACATTACAAATCACTTATAAAAGAATTAAAGAACTCCGGGATAGAGCCGATACCTACGCTTTGGCACTATACTCTACCGCTTTGGTTTTATAACATACATGGATTTGAAAGAAGGGAGAACTTTACCTATTTCATAAAGTATGTTGATTCATTGCTAAAAAACGATTTGGACGTTAAGTATGTGCTAACAATAAATGAGCCTGTGATATATGCTTCGAAGGCCTATCTTTCTAGAGAATATCCTCCTTTCAGAGAGTCTTATCCCATGTTTAACAGAGTATTGAACAACATACTCTTGCTGCACAACCAAGTGTACGACATTTTGAAAGCCAACGGTTACACGGTGTCATTTGCTAACAATTTCATGGAATTTAAAAGCGACGCCATATTTTACCCTGTTGCAAAATTCCTTGATTACCTGTTCAATCAACGGCCTTTGCTTCAAACAAGATTCGATTTCATAGGCATAAACTACTACAAAACGATCGATGCAATGCGGTTTTTGGCATCCAAGATAAACAAAAGCCGGAAAAAGATCTGGTTTGTGGACCCGAAAGGAATAGCTAAGATCGCCGAGAGAGAATACAAACTTTTCAAAAAACCTATTATGGTAACAGAAAACGGTGTTGATACATTGGATGACAAATACAGAATAAAATTTATCAATGAACATTTTTCGGAGCTTTTGTCTGCAAAAAGAAATGGCGTGCCTATTATGGGTTATTTACATTGGTCTTTTCTGGACAATTTCGAATGGAACTTTGGGTACAACAGGAACTTTGGGATAGTTGGTTTTGACAATTCAACGAAAAGAAGGATAATAAAGCCGAGCGCATTTGCATTGAGAGATATAGCATTAAAGTACGGGAAAAAACGTTATTAAGTCTTGCCTTTGTTTTTCCGCCTTATAGACTTAAATTTAAACTTGAATCTTTTTGTAAAAAGAGCAGAAACTGAGGCGAAAAAGTAGATCAAACCGGTCTTTATTGTTCCCTCTTTGGAATGCCTTCTATACGACATCCTAGTGTGGTCTTTAATCATTTTAAATTTGCCCTGTCTTCTAAGCCTTGAAAAAAACTCCTTATCTTCTGCAACGTCTATTTCTTCATTAAAAAGGCCGGACCGTTTTACTGCATCTAATCTGCAGAAATCGCAGCCATATGCTGCAGGCACCCACGTAAAAAAGCTTATTCTTTTGTAGAGATAGATTAGTTCGTTTAGAAACTTGAATTTTATTATGTCCCGCTTTTTAAGGTCTTTTAAACTTAATTTAGGCCTTGGTTCTATGCATACAACCTTTCGATTTTTTGGGTTGTCTAGGTATTTCACAACCGATTCGAAAAGGCCCTTTTGTAGTATATAATCAGCGTCTATCAGCGCAATTATTTCCCCCCTAGCCTTCTTAATTCCGGCATTTCTTGCTGCTGACACATTCGTCTTTGGTAGTTTTATTACTTTTACACCGAATTTTCTGAGTATTTGGGGGGTTTTATCAGTAGATGAATCCGCCGCTATTATCTCGTAATTTTTGTAGGTCTGCTGTTTTATTGACTTAATGAGATCTGGCACATAGCTTTCCTCATTGTAAACAGGTATGATTACAGAGATCTTTGGCCGTTCTTTCATATTATAAACATTTTTAATAAACTACTTATTTAAAAACTATTTATTTCGATGAAAGAATCTCTACCCAGTAGCAATAAAAATACAAAATAACCTATTTATCGGCTAAAATCCAATAAAGATTTGAGGTGGTGTTATGTCATACACATTCGAATGTAAAGACATAGGGATGGACTGTGGCTTTAAGACCAAGGCAAAAACAAAGGAAGAACTCATGCCATTGATAGCAAAGCATGCTAAAGAGAAACATGGTATGGACCCAATTCCTCCTGATGTTATGCAAAAGGTAGAAGCCGCAATAAAGGAGAAGAAAGGGTTCTTCTAAATACCTTATACTTTTTATTTTATTCTTTAATACAATTTTCCAAAACTTCTTTTGTGAACTCTTCCCTATTTTTAAATGGGGGGTAAGAAGCAATGTATTTCATCCAAGGATGGTGCATTAGCTTACTGTCTTCTATTATTATGTAAGTAGGCTTGGACAAATGAACCGAATTATAAAAAAGCTCCATTGCCGTGCCTATGCTGTTTTCAGTAAGAATTGCAAGAACGCCATCGCACCTGTCTATAGCCCTTAAATCCTCTTCCACTATAAACTTGTAATCAAGGTTCTGCGTGTAAATCTTGCCTTCCTTTAATTCTGTTGAGTCCTTCCTGTAATTATCAAAAAATGGGTTAAGAAGAGTTATATTATATTTTTTCTCTACCCAAATCTCCCATTCTCTTATCTCATCACGGGCCACGGTTGGATGTGCTAAGTAGAATGTCTTATTGCTCTTAAAATCAGATATTATCTCATCAAGATTCCTGTAAACCACCATTTTATTGATAGTGTAACTGTGTAATAAATACTTTAATCAATAAAACAAAGGTCATTCCTTTATTCCTAGGTACCGATCCCTTCCCATTATGGCTTCTTTTAGCAGAATTGGCTGGAAACCAGCCTCCTTTAATAACTGTAAGAACTCCTTCCTTTCCGTAAGTCTTAGCTCGCTTTTATCTGGGACATACATAACCCCTTTGTTCTTTTCCGCTATGAGGTAATGTTCATCCAAAATTGACAGTTCTCCCTTTATGGCAGAGTAACCAACTCTGGCTATTTTAACGGCATCCCCATCATAGCTGTGAAGATGTACTGAGCCAACTCTCCAATGCTCCTTGT
>JAJZBD010000012.1 GCA_021799085.1 Nanobdellota archaeon
CTATTTTGTAGCCTAAGTTATTGCATAAGCTTGAACTTACTGTAAACGGTGAGAAACCACTGCTTGTGAAGGTTACACTTGAACTTGGATTGAAAATGCCCATGCTGTAAAGGATTACAGCTACGATGACAATTATTAAAATTGCCCAGCCATATGTCATCATGTACTCTAAAGCAGATTGGGATCTTTTTGATTTTATTGAGAACAAATTATTATCTAAAGCCCTGGAAACCGGTTTAAATGGCATATTATTTATATAAAAACGAGGGATATAAATATTTCTTCAGACAAAGACCGTTCTGTAGGGACATTTTATACTTAGATTTGCTTCATAAGCTATTTAACATTTTGTTTACTATATTGGTAATGCAAAATGACGATTCCTTTGCAGACGTGGATGTTGGCAGCATAATAGATGAGTATCTTAACGAGGAATCTAGGCCTAAAACCATTGGTGCGTATTACCCCAGCGAGATAGGGATGTGCATGCGGCGAAGCTACTACTCTTATTTCATAGCAAAGCCTACAGAAACCAGCGCACTTAGAATATTTGCTTTGGGCAACAATGTTCATGAATTTATAGCAAAGGCCCTTAAAGAATCAAGCACATTGGCAGTGGCGGAAGAAGAAAAGCCAATAAGGATAAATTATCAGGATGAAAACACAAAATTCACAATATACGGCAGGATAGATGATTACATTGAAACAAAAACAGGCAAAAAGATAATAATAGAAGCTAAATCCACAGGTGATATTACAAAAGTAAATGAACCTGATCCAAAACACAAGATGCAGATTTCACTGTACTTAGCAGCCCAAAAAGCGGATTATGGCCTTTTGGTCTATGCTGATAAGAAGAACTTAGAGATAAAGCAATTCAAAGTAGAATACAATGAAGAAGAATACAAAAAAGTAATGCAAAGATTCAAGGATTTGGATTATCACTTAAGAAATAAGATATTACCTCCGGCCGAATATTACTTTGACAACAAAAAGGTATGGGAATGTAAATATTGCCCGTATTACAAGGAATGCATGCAGGCATTGGCAGATTCAAATTCTCTGGAGAATTATCAATAAAAAATTAATTATTACTTACCTCTTTGTTTATCTTTTTTATAGCATCCAATCCAACAGTGGCACATTTTACTCTAGAGATACTTATATCGCCTATGCCAAGCATATCCTCGATGTCTTTTAACTGCATATTTTCAATTTCCTTCAATGGTTTGCCGATCAAAAAACTACATAGTTTTGACAATGAAACTGTTGAGATTACACAACCTTTGCCGTCAAAAGAGGCATCTTTTACTATGCCGTCTTCAACCTCTAAATAAATAGAGAACTTGTCGCCACATGATGGTGAATAGCCATTTTCTGAATAGTTATACTTGCTTGGTTTACCATAATGCTCTGGATTTCTGTAAAGCTCTACCAATTCATAAAATTTATCGTCTTCCATATTTCTCTGATATATCATTTAATTCATTTATGAAGGCATCTATCTCACCCTTTGTGTTGTAAAAGTAAAGACTTGCCCTTGCTGCCCCATCCAATTTTAATCTTTCTTCTATCAACGGCTGAGCACAATGAAAACCTGATCTAACAGCTATTCCTTTTTTATCCAGTAAATAGGCAGTATCATGTGAATGCAAACCACTAACATTAAATGAAAAGATGCCACTAAATCTTTTACTTTTACCGCTGTATACCTCTACATTTTTAAGTTCCTTTGCTCTTTCATACAAGTATTTAGTGAGCTCATTTTCGTATTTCTCTATGTTTCGCATACCTATTTCATTTAGGTAATCAATTGCTAATCCTAATCCATACGCTCCTTCAACATTCTGTGTGCCTGCCTCAAAGAGATTAGGAGCGTTTTCATAAATAACTTTAGATAGGCTGACGTCCTTTATCATTTCGCCACCGGTTAAAAACGGCTTTAGATTTTCTGCTATATCCTTCTTTATGTACAAAACTCCTATTCCAAATGGAGCAAGCATTTTATGGCCGGAAAACGCAATGAAATCCGCATCAATATCCTTAACATCAAAAGGCATATGCGGGATGGACTGTGCAGCGTCTATTAATACCAAAGAACCTTGTTCATGCGAAATTCTTGTTATTTCCTTCGCATCATTTATTGTGCCAGTAACATTGGAAGCATGCGTTACTGCAACTAATCTCGTATTTTTAGGCAGATGTTTATAATAATCCATGTCCAATTCATAATCGTCGGAAATTGAAACAATATCCACGTTTATGCCCTTCTCTTTTAAACGAAGCCAAGGTAAAAGGTTTGAATGATGTTCCATGTAGGTAGTTGAAATTCTATCGCCACTCTTAAATGGAAAGGAAAAAGAAACTAAATTTATAGCTTCTGTTGCATTTCTTACAAAAACTATCTCTTCTGGGTCAGCATTTATAAATTTTGCAACCTTTTCTCTAGCCTCATTGTATGCTTTTGTGGCTTCTTCAGCTAAGCTGTGTATGCTCCGTATAGGATTGGCGTTTATATTCTCATAAAAATACTTAATGCCGTCTATAACTATAGAAGGCCTCTGCGAAGTCGCTGCATTGTCTAAGTATATCAGCGGATTTCCGTTTATTTTTTTAGACAAAATTGGAAAATCCTTTCGTATTTTTTCTATATCCATATCATTCATAGCACTATCTAGCCTTTATTATTTATAAATATAACACTGTTATATTAAGCTAATAAATCCATGACAAAAATCTTTCCAGCAACGGTTAAAGCCTGTGGATTTTGGAAGGCTTTTTTCATAGCCATCATAGTAAGGGTAAAGTCGGATTTTACAGCTTTTTTGAACTCCCCAGTATCGCCGTTCATACCAGAAGGGATATCGATACTTACTTTTTTGGCATTTGAATCATTTATTAAATCAACTACATCTGCAGCTAAATCCGGCAAATCTCCATGGAAACCGGTGCCGAAAAGACCCACAACTAAAAGATCTGCGTTCTTTATGGTTTCTTTTGAGCTTTCCAAGGTTGCTGTATCATACACAAAATCTACAGGGATATCTTTTATGTCATTTATGAGGTAAAGAAAGGTTTTCGCCCCTTCTTTCAATTCCTCCTTCTTACCCACAACTACGATTTCTATATTGGAATGATTCAAATTGAATAGATGAAAAGCCGCGGATAAAGTATCTCCACCATTGTTTCCAGTTCCTGCTATGAAAACTGCCTTTTTGAACTCTACATTATTATGTATGAAATCCGCTACCAAATGGCCAGCAGTATCCATCATCTTCTCTTCAGTCATGCCTTTCCTTATTGCTTCATCTTCAATCTTCTTTATTTCTGCTATACTGTGATATTCCATTTTTATAATTAACATTGATTCTATAAATTTTTAGCACTTAAAATTTGCAGCTAAATGGCGATATTTAGGTAAATGGATGCCAAATGCCCTACCAGGAAAGTGGCAAACGCTGCAGTAAGGCTTAGCCCTAACGCTCTCCCCATATACCTAAATACCCTTTCATTTGAATTAAGGGCGATTATAAGTGAGGTAAGGGCGATTGCTATTGATGTTAAAATAACAGATATTACTAAATTGTAATAAGTGTTTGATCTTATTATAGAGCCTATGAGAAAACTTATCAGAGGTATTATTGCACCAAAAACGTAGAATACTCCTACATACAATGCATCTTTCACTGGATTAACTGTATTATTATTTTGGTAGATTTTGCCATTGCCGCTTATGAAATTCATAAGAGGATTTTTCCTTTCCCTTTCAAGCACTTTGTAGATGGGGTCCTTCTCTTTCTTCAATTTTGAAATAAGGTCCTCTAAAGACTTGTCGAAATTTTTATAGTTCAAAGAATGTTTTTCCAAATCTTCTTTTAATCTCTCTTTAGCAACCTGCAATTCCAATTCCAATCGGTTTATGCCATCAAACTCTAAATCCTTTTCCGACTTCGATGAAAGATAAGCGCCTACGGCCATGGAGATGGTGCCCGATAAACCAACTATAGTGCCAGCAACGGCTATAAGCAGGTTATTATGTATGGCGCCTGTAAACCCTGCTACTGCTGCCAACACTTCAACTAAGCCGTCATTCATTCCGAAAACTACGTCTCTTATATGGGATAAAACGCCACTTTCCCAAGATTCTTTTTTAAGGATTCTTTCCTGGTACAATTCTTCTACTAAGTAATTGACTACTTTCTCCCTTTGTTTATCTGGGATAACATCAAAAATTTTTGATAAATCAGAAACTTTTCTGTTTTCCAGTGAATTTATTACGCTTAATGTAAGCCCACTTCCAAAAAGTCTTCTCAGCAGAATAAAAAGAAAAAGAGAGAGTTTATTCCCATTTTCCTTCACAGGGATATCCAATTCATTATATATTTCGGTCCAGACCTTAATGTGCTTTACATCAAGTTCTTTAAGCTCCTTCAGCTTCTTTTTCAACTGCTTATTTCTTTCTATTCTTTCCAGTTTTGAATATAATTCATAAGACAGTTTTTCGGAATTTAAAACTTTTTTTATTTCATCTGACATACTAAATATTTACTAAAACCTTAAACCTATAAATTAACCAGTAAATGGATGCGTCGGTTTAGACTTGTCAAAAAATCCTTTGTATTTGTCCCAGATCTGTTGACCGGCTTCTTGTGAAAGAATATCCGTTACTGTTTCGGGCCTCATGAAAACACCCTGCGCTTGAACTAGCCCATTAAAAAGAACTATAACAAAATCATTGTCTTTTGGATTCGCATTTCCTATCTCACAAGTTATTATGTTGTTGTCCCACATTTCTATGACTGCTTTATGCTTTTTATCTAGGTTTTTGGAATCATTTTTATCAATAACTTTGACAACCCTTCCAATATGATAAAACGCCAATTCCTTTGCTTTTTTTTCTTCCACTCTAACACTCTATAGTTATCTGAATATTAAAATGCTATTGTTTCTATTGATGTCCTTCATTTTGCACTGCTTACCATATTTTGCCTTTACTTGCAGCGAAGACATTTTTTAACCTTGATAGCAAGCAATATTGTTATTCTAGCTTAGAGTATTCATTAACTTGAAAAAGAATCTGAAGCATTCCTAAGCAAAATGTATTTGAAGTATAAAGGAAAGCTGCCTTTGGCAGTTGTTTTCCTGCTATTAGTGCAATCTCCATCTTAATAAGTTTCTTAATGACAATAATAGAATTTTTAATAAACAACCAAACCCTTTTCTAAGAATACTCTACTTTAGCATTATATCTCCTATTGCTTTGTTTTTTATAACCTTTATACCTATCATTAAAACCAAAGAAAAATAAATTTTAAAATATAAATATGATTAAAAGTATTACTAATTATGCTAAAAAACGCGCCTTTGAATAAACATGAAAAAGCACAAAACAATGATATAGCTGCAGAACCTGGGAAAGAATTCGTGTTTAGATTAAAAGACGGTAAAGAAGTCGGCAGGGCAGGCACCTTGAATGGTTTTGAAGGGTTGATAAGAACGTTGCCTATAGAATCTTTGGAATTTCACAACACTGGAAAACACTTTTCACTGTGGCTACGTTACCTTAAACAAGACAGAATTGCAAACGCCTTTGATAGAATTGATTCTAAAGGAGAAAGATTAAGGCAAGAACTATTGGAAGCTATAAAACTCAATAAGTTATAATTTGCAGTCTAGCCGGCCTTCATAACCATGCGGATAATCTAACATAAAGATCTTTTTGCCATTCGATTTGCAGGTATAAACATAGAAAGGAATTGCCCCGGACCAGCCTTCGTACTGTCTTTCGCCGATTTTTGCAAATCCTTTTAATTTTAGTTTTAAGGAGTTTAAATAACTTAGAGAGATGTCTTCTACCTCTTGAGTTTTGCGGTTATAGACCCTCACTTTCAATCCATTTTTAGAAGTTTTATCTAACAAAGTCTCAAGGCCGTCTTTATACAATTCTATTTCTTTGACCATAAAGTTTCATGAAATGAGATAGTATTTAAGCTTTTAGTTTATGCTTTTGTTAAGTAGTAATATTTAACTCTTCTTTTATTATCATCTCTGCCTTATTTATTATGGAAGGGGAGAAGGCAATGTTTAATTCCCGCGTCCTGCCATATCTACCATGACTCTTTATTCTAGACATCACTAAAGAATTGTAATCCATGTCTGCGATTAAGTCAGAAACCCTTCTAAAGGTTAATTTCTTAAGCCCAAACTTTTCGGAAAGCTTAAGATAAGTATCATAAACCTCTCCGCTGTACACTCTACCCATTCTTTTGTTCCTTGCAATCGATATAATGGATAGAAGTATGCATTTACTCTGCCTAGTCATTGATTTAATCATGCCTTCGGTTATATTTTGTTCAAGGGCTTCGGCCGCATTATCCAATTCATCTTCGGTTATAACGGATTTACCAAGCTGTTGTGTCCTTTCTCCTGCAACCTTTAACAAATCTAGGGCCTTTCTTATATCTCCATGCTCTTGTGCTACCATGGCCGCACATTTCCTTAAAACGCCTTCACTTATTGCATTTTCATAAAAAGCCTCTTTAGAACGATTTAATAAGATATCAAATATCTCTTCCGCATTATAAGGCCTAAAGATTATTTCAACAGGGTTTAAGGAGCTTCTTACCCTTTGATCCAGAGAGGCCTTTAAGTCAATATTGTTTGAAATGCCGATTATAGAAATCTTCGCATGCTTAAGAGACTCATTTAGCCTAAGAAGACTGTACAGCACGCCATCGCCGGCGTGCTGTATAAGTTTTTCTATCTCATCTAAAATAAGAATTAAATAAGTGCTTTCAGCATCTATTATTTTTACAAGCCTTTTGTACAAACTATTTACTGAAAGGCCACTTTCTGGAACATTTATGTTAAAAACAGCGCATAGGTTCGCTATTAACCTGTATTCTGTATTGTTATTTTCTAACCTACAATTCATATAAACAGGAAGCACATTTACCTTTTTCTCCTCTGCTGAGCTAGCTAATTTCTTACCAACATACTTTGTAACTAATGATTTGCCAGTGCCGGAAAAGCCATAGACTAGAACATTGGAAATGCCTTCGAATAGCAAACTAGGAGCCATAATTCTTGATAATGTAGATATCTCAGAATTTCTATGTGTTATTTCATCTGGAACAAAGGAAGAAGATAAAACTTCTTTGTTCTTAAAGATACGTTTGCTGGTAAGAAACTCATTGAATATGGCTATCGGATCTACACTGTTTGTTTTATCTGTATTTGTTTTCTGAAAAGGATTGTTTCCTGGTTGAAAGGTTTCCATATCTTAGTAAATTATTGTGTATTTCTTTATTTAAATACTATTAGTAATTTTAGTTATATAACTTTATTTAAATAACTCTATTTAACTGATAATACAGAGACACCCTAATTTCTTATGGAAAATTTATTTAAATAAAATAAATGATTAGATATGTAATATAGTATTCTATATTCTATATAGAATTATAATAAATATAATAATATACTTTCCATAGGAAATATAGGGGTGTTCCATAAGAAGAAAATTATATTTAAAGACAATGCTATTGCTTTAATTACAAGCCAAATTCTCTCCACTGGAAATATAGGTGTCTCTTATAGCCATATATATTATATATTTTACTACTTTACAAACACAATTAAATAGAAAAGCTTAAATATAAGTGTTTTCTAAAAAATTAAATCAAAAATATGACAAATAAAAATATGAATATGAAAATTAATTTTGCAATACTCTTATTAGTAATATCTATCTTACTTTTAAGTTTTGGAAATAGTCATGGCCTTTCTTGTTATGATCAAAATATAACTCTAACAAATTCTTCCAATTTTATTTGTACCTATCAATGGGTAAATATTGAAAGCCCGATTTCTTTAGTCAATGCGAATATTGCAGCAAAAGGTTTATTCATAAATAATACCTTTGATATTACTGGAAATTCTACTTTAAATATAAGTACCATAATAAACAAAGCTAACACTACAATAAATTCTAGTTTGTTTAATGGCAATCTTTTTGAGAATTATGGAGTATTAACTCTCGAAAAACCTATTTTTATTAATTTTACTTATTTCTTGAATAAGGGCATTATTATTGGTAAAGACTACTTAAATAATGGTGGTTACACAAACAACTATTCTTGTACTGGTAAAAGTTATCTTTCTTCATATGGAGGCAGTGGTGGCGGTAGTTTAGCTAATTCTAGTGCATGTAATGGTGGAAGTACTTTAGCAGAAGGAGGGTCTGGTCAAGTAACTAGCTATCCAAACAAAAAAATTTATCCCCCACTTAACAGCTCTGGTAACCATGTTTATTACACTCTTTCTAACTATTCTTTCGATTTAAGCAAACTAAATAGTGCTGGAGGCGCATCTTATAATGGCGTAAACAGCAGCTATTTTTTCCTGCGTGGCGGCAGTGGAGTATTACCTTTGGTAATAATCTCAAAAACATTTAACAATACTGGAAAAATCTATAATCAAGGTCAGTCTATAAATTATTCTACGATTAAAAATGCGAGTAAAATTATCTCTTTCGGAATTGTTGGGGCAGGAGGGGGAGGAGTAATTGAGGTTATCTCAGGCAACAGTATCCAACAAAGTAGATTTTGGCAAATCTGCCCCGTAAACCCTTACTGACGGCTTCTAACTGCCATTTTAGGCTTGGTGGTATCACTGGTTTGGTAAGTTATTTTCATGGGCGTTTTGGCAAATGATAACAGCCGATTTTAATACCCCTCTTCTAATATTTGTATGAAATACTGGCCAAGTGAGATCAAAGACAAAGCAAGGGAGCTTGCCAAAAGCGGAATGTCAAGGTCTGAAATTTCAAAGGCCCTAAACGTGCCTGTTGCAACTCTCTGTAAATGGGTGAGAGGACTTGGAGTGCAGCCAATCCACTATAGCTTAGAGGACAGGCTGGAAGCCGAGAGACTTTATGAAAGCGGGCTATCACGTCCGCAGGTAGCCAACAAAATTGGCATAAACATAAAGACGATTTCGGCCTGGCTTAAGCCATCAGACTACAGAAGACCCTACCCTTTGGAATTAAAAAGAAAAACAAGGATGCTGGCAAAGAATGGGATACCCAAAGGGGAAATTTCACTAAGGCTTAATGTAAGCTATGCTACAGTATGCCGCTGGACGGGAGACGTGACAAACAGGCACAGCCATGTAAATGGCAGGTACTTCCTGGCGCTTGCGGAGATTGCAAAGAAAGGGTATATGGTGTCAAGCAGAAAGGACGTTTTCGTTTTTAAGTTTCTGAAGAAATACGTGCCTGTAAAGTCATTATTAATCGGCAGATCGGCAGTTTATTACCTGGAGGGCAGCGAAATGAAAGTAT
>JAJZBD010000013.1 GCA_021799085.1 Nanobdellota archaeon
GCTGATATGTGTAATCCAATAATACGGAAAAACCGTTGAATAAAAGAAATGCCAAAATAGCATATGAGAGAGTTATTACAACTATATTTTTAAATGATAGAAATATTATAAACATAAAAAAAGATAGGATGGATGTAATCGAGATTATATATTTGCCACCTTTTCTTGAGGTCAAATAACCGAAAAAAGGCTGGCCCGCTATCGCAGGTATAAAACTAAGGGTCAGTATTATTCCAGTAAGTGTTACAGATCCTGTAATTTGATCTAGGTATTTAGCTACGAATATAACCGTACCCATCAAAAATGCTCCTTTTAAAAAAACTGGAATCGAGACTCTTAATAAAGTTAGCTTAAGTTTTTTAGTAAGCTTTAAATGTTTTTTAACGACTTTTTGTTTACTGTAAACACGCCTGAACCCGCGTAGCCCAAAGTATATTATCATTGCTAAAACCCAAGTATAAACTGCAAGATATTCTAAACCTGTAAAGGAACCGAAAATCAAAATAAAGAACGTTATTACTGAAGGAAGCAAAGCCCTACCAGTACTTCCAAATCCTCCATTTATACCAAGGGCTACTCCTAGCTTATCTTTTTTATAAACAAACGACAGAATTGACGCACCAAGTGGATGATAAAATGCCTGCCCAGCCCCTAAAGAGATCGAACCTAATATTATAAAAACAAGATAAAAACTCCCAGAAAAAAACGCGAAACCAAATAAAGACGCAGCAAGTCCCTCTAAGAAAATACCTATAAATATAAGAAGTGAATCTTTATTCAACTTGTCTGCTATCCTACCTATTGGTAGGCTTAGAACCCCATAAATTATATTATATATTATAGCATTTACTCCCAAAAATGCGATGTTTATACCCGGAATCTTTGAAAAGTATACTACAAGCAATGAAAAAAGAAGAAAATTTCCATCATTAGCAAAATGGGCCAATGATGTAAAAGCAAGCGCGCGTGTCTTGCTGAATGTTTTTATGTTTGTCATATACTATTTTCCTTAGCCACACATATAATAATTGGATGACTATAAAAATTATTTTATTGGGGGTTTATTTACCTACAATTACTTACTAAGTTATCACCTTTCATTAATTGGCTTGTATTCTAAATCAAGTGCTCCATCATATTCTTCCAAAGGCCTGAACAGCTTATTATTTCGCCAGTACTCTATCACATGGGCACACCAACCAACTGTCCTACTGGAACTGAATATGACATCAAAAAGCTCCGGTTCTATACCCAAATGCATATACAAAGGACCAGCGAAGAAGTCCACATTCGGCCATATACCATGGCTCTTACCCAACCTGTCTACCATTATCTTCTCAGTGTTCAAGGCTATTTTTACGAGCTTGTTGACCTCTTCTTCTCCATTACCGTCTATTTCATCGAGATACTTCTTTAGGATCCTGGCTCTTGGATCATAAGCCTTGTATACTCTGTGCCCGAAGCCCATTATCTTTTCCTTGCTGGCAAGAACTTCATTTATGTATTTCTCCGTGTTTCCAGGCTCTCCGATTGCCTGCATCATCTTCACAGCAGCTTCATCTGCACCACCGTGCAAGGGTCCTTTCAAAGCTGCTTCCCCTGCAACAACTGCTGAGTATATGTCCGCAAGCGTGGAGCATGCAACCAATGCAGCGAAAGTGGATGCGTTGGAACTGTGTTCTGCATGGAGAATAAACATAACATCCATCAACTTTGCCTTCTTATTATCGGGTTTCTCTCCTGTCAACATGTACAGGAAATTCTTGGCGTGCCCCAATGAATCGTCTGGTGGTATGATGTCCTTTCCTTTGCGTACCCTTCCTATAGCAGCAGATATTGTAGCGGTTTTTGCTATTATCTTTACTGCTTTGTGCACGTTCTTCTCTTCCTCACTGCTATACGGCTCAGGATCATCCGCAGAAATTGATGACATTGCAGTTCTTAGAGTATCGAGAACATGGGCTTTTTTAGACATCCTTTTTATTATTTCTATTGTTTCATCTGATAATATTCTCTCTTTCTTAAGCTCGTTTGAAAAGGAGTCTAACTCCTTTGAATTTGGAAGCTTTCCATATAATATAAGGTAGCAGACTTCTTCATATGTGGATTTTTCTGCAAGATCTTCTATTTTATATCCGCGATAATAAAGTTTGCCTTCTTCGCCATTTACTTTACTTATACTAGATTTGGCTATGTATACTCCCTGTAATCCTTCTTTTATTTCAACTTCTTCTGTCATATCTAAACTTCCAAAGATTTTAACAAAGGTTCTATATCTGTAATAGAATTTCCATTTTCATCGGAAATTTTCTGAGACAATGGTGGGGCCATATTTCTTTTTTGGAGTCTGTCCTCAAAAGTATCTGGATCTTCATTTTCAAAGAATATACCTGTGTGCATATTATCTGCGTCTTCGCTTAGAAGCATATTGATTGCATTTATCTTTTTCTGGTTTACTTCTTCCTTGTTTAACGGGTCTTTTACGTACCCGTCGTATTCCTGCGGCAAAGATTTCAAATGAGTATTGAACCAGGAGGCTGAAGTAAACTCCTCGTTGTAAGTAGGACAGCCTTGCATTATATCAACTAATGCAAGACCTTTATGTTGTATGGCTTTAACCATTATGTCAGAAAGTTCATTGACTTTATAACTTTGGGACCTTGCTACGAAATTGTAGCCGGCCATTATTGCCAGTGACAAAGGATTCAGGGCACCGTTTATATTTGGAGCTGGAAGCGACTTTGTTTTCCTGCCTTCCGGCAAAGTCGGACTGGCCTGGCCTTTTGTAAGCGAATAGACTCCGTTATCGTGTATAAACAATTTTATATCAGTATTCCTTCTAGCGGCGCTTATAAAGTGTCCTACGCCTATTCCATATGTATCTCCGTCTCCGCTATCCAATACAACTGTCAATTCGGGATTGGCAAGCTTTATTCCTTCCGCAAAAGGTATTGGTCTTCCATGGAGAGTGTGAACTCCATTAACATTTACAAGATGCGGCAATTTAGACGAACAGCCTATGCCTGAAACGATTACCGTCTTGTGAGGATCAAGATTTGCTTTTACTATGGCATTCTTGACCGCTAAAACTATTCCGCTGTCGCCGCAGTTATGCAGAGTCGCAGAATTGCTGACATACGAATTTACATCGGCTACCTCAAAATTATACACTGGTCCTTCATAATTGAAATAATCTAAGCTTCTTATCCTCAAGTATATGTAATTTTCATCCATCAAAGATAGTACGTTGGCATTTTTTGAGGTCTTTGATTCTTTAGAAACAACTCCCAAAACCTTCATTAATTTATTGTAATGCCTGTTCTTTACTTCTACAGAATATGATTTTTTACGCATGCCATATGCTTTATTCTCATAGACATAAGGAATAACGCCCTGTCTTAGCAACAACATTTTTATCTGTTCTTTAAGCACGGGTGAGATAGTCTTATAGCCCGCTCTTAGACTCTTTGTATTAACATAGCCGTCTCCCTTCCAAAGACCTAAAAGAAGTGCTTTTTGCTTCTCTTTAGGCAGTAACACGAATTCGTGCGGTATCCTTTTTTCTGCTGCGCAATCACCAAACCAATCCATAAATATTTCGGATAGATAGGATGAACTTACATGTACTTCAATCGAACCTTTTTCTTTGGACCTGTCTTTAATCGTAGCCTTTAACCCAAAAACTTTATTGAAAAGATTTTTAGCATCTCCAGCAAGATCGTATTCATCGCCGCCGAATGTCAGCTGTATCTCTCTCCTATGCACATTGCCTTCGGCTATATAATATCCCGCTAACCTAAGAAAGTTTTCGTCTATTTTAACTTCTTTAGGTAATTCTTTGCTTCTAGTGTCCTTATCTTTCTTTTCATAGACTAAAGGAAGCGAATCCATATCTTTTTCCGGCTTCATTATCGGATAAGCTACGTAATCTCCGATTCTAAGCTTTCCGGTCTCGACCCACTCTGTTCTTAGAATACCTTTGGCAACGTTCTCTTTTTTGACTGTGAGGACAGGATGCTCATCCGTTAAAGTAGTCTCTCCAAAGTACGCTGTACGCAACTTGTATATCCTACCTCTATGTATATGTGTCATCACTTTATCTATTTTATGGAAGTAACCGTCGCTTCCTAGAACTTTGTCTCCTTCCTTGAATGCCTGTATGGCCTTTGCAGAAGGATTTCCTATTATTGTGTTGTCAGGCAGCAGGCACCCTGGACACCAGTCATTAAATTCATTTGAAGTCAAACTTTTGACATCAGTAACCATTTAAAACCACCTTCTTCTCTCCTTTTATTACACGGTCGATTGCATCAGCGACTTCATCGTACCTTACCAGCCTACCATTGTATTTTAATATCTCGTTGGGTATAACAAAGCCTGTAACAGATGCAATATGCTGTTTTAACTGCGCTGTTATGTTCTCCTCCAAAATTGCGACTTTCTTCGCCTTCTTGAGTATTTCATTAACCTCAGAAGGAAGAGGATGTATCAATTTAATCTGCAGAAGTGCCACCTTTTTACCGCTTATGGCTTCCCTAGCGGCTGTGACCGGGCCTCCCCACGTTACTAGAAGAAGATCCGCTTCTTCGGGATTCCCTGTAAGGGTAAACTTCTCCTCCGGCTTTAAATCCCTCAGGATTTGCTGGTATTTCCCGTTTCTCTTCTCCATCATCTTTATCCTGTTGTTGGGATCTTCAGATACATGCCCCCATTCATCATGCTCATCTCCTGTCAGCCAGAAAATAGCATTTGGATTTCCCGGTAAAATCCTTTCGGATATGTTGTCTTTTGTAAATTTGAAACGCTTGTATCCGCTGTCAACATTTTCTACCAATTTGCCGCGATTGATTTTATAACTGTCTTTTATATTGGTTATCGTCTTTTTATCGATGTTCATTGATCCTTGGGATATTGCCTTTTCACCGAGAACTATAACTGGCAACTGGTAAACCTCGGCGTAATTAAATGCCTCGGCGGTCATCTTTATACTTTCTTCGATATCTCCTGGAGCAAGTATTATTCTCCCAAAATCACCATGTCCCTGATGGACTGCAAACATAAGATCGGGCTGCTCTGTCCTTGTTGGCTGGCCTGTGGCAGGTGCACCCCGCTGGTGATCGACCAATACTATCGGAACTTCGTTCATGCCCGCCCATGTAACTGTTTCAGACATCAAGGATAACCCTGGCCCAGAAGTCGAACTGGAAGCACGAGCACCCGCTATAGCTGCACCGGTTGTCATTGCCAAAACGGCCAACTCGCTTTCCGGTTGTACTACGCGTATACCCAACTCTGGATGAGATTCTATGAAAACACTTTCATCGCTTGCCGGAGTTATAGGATAATAAATCTGCATCTTGCACCCGGCTATCGCCTTGCCTATGGCAGTAGATGCGAACCCTTCCATATATAGCTGTGTTGTACTGGGTACATCTTCCAGTTTCTTTATGGGTTCTATCCCCTTGCTCTTAACATGATTTAATGTTTCTTTCGCAATGGTTTCGCTTCTCTTTTTAAGATAATCTACTGTTTCATTTGAAACGGAGATATCTAGATCAACAACACTTTTTGGCTTCTTAGCAAATTCTTCTCTTATTGCTTCTACTGTAGCTGCTTCGTCAAGCCCAATGAGATAACATGAAGCCGCAACACAAATAATGTTTTTGGCTATTACAACCTCGCTTGTCCGCTTGCCAAGTTTTTTGGCGACACTGGTTATTATTGCATCAAAATCTATATCGAGTATAGTTATATCCTGCCTGCCTATTTTATTTTTATCAAGTTTGCTATCGACTATGAGTACGCCCCCTTCTTTTATATCTCTTATATGACCATCATGTACTGCCTCCCCACGCTCGTTTTTCTCACCAAGAACAGATTCGTTATCGAAAAAGATGGCCATATCGACCTTGCTGGGTATGGAAGCTATTTTTTTATCGGAAACTCTTACAGTAAAGAAACTGTGCATTCCTTTTATATTCGAAAAGTACTCCCTATATCCATAGATATTATAGCCAAATGACATCATCACTCTGGAAAAAAGGCCAAGGGCAACGTCTATACCGCTGCCTTGTTTTCCCCCAGTCATCCAAGTAAATTCTACCATCAGATATTTTTATTAAGCCAATTCCTCAGCTGGTCTGCCTGCATGGCGCCAACCATACTTGCCTTAACATTTCCGCCTTCTATCAATAAAGTTGTTGGTATGGCCTCGACGCCATATTTAGCGGCTATGCTTTGATTTTCATCGACATTTACTTTTACTAAGTTAAACTTCTCTTTCATCTCATCCGAAACCTTTTCTATTATCGGGGAGTACCACCTGCATGGCATGCACCAAGGCGCCCATAAATCAACCAAAACCGGCTTGGTAGCTTTTAAAACATCCTTATCAAACTGCTCTTCACTTTTTATTTCTTCCATTTTTTACCCCCAAAAATTAACCTATAATGGTTTATGTTTAGCATACTATTTAAAATTTTACATCAAGAAATACGCATAATTGCGTTTATTCGTTAAAATTTATTCCTTTTTGACGGGTTTACCAAAAAAAGAACTTTTAGCGTTATTATCGTACAATATCTTATACTTTTATTAAGGATTACGCAATGCTTCCAAAAGATACAGTAGGTATTACTCCATTTGGTGGAAGAGGAGCCGTTAAAAAATAATAATAGATGGGTCCGAAAGTTTCATTGCCTTTATATGAATTAAGAATTCCTAAAATCCTAGGATTTACGTAGGAATAAGCGTTAGTGGTTAAATAAATTTCATGGCTATAATTAAACCAGGCGTATATAAAATAATCATTATAAACTAAAAGATAGTTATTTAGTGCACCAGTATTATCTACCTGAGTTTGATTACTCTGACCATTATCATTAGCTACTAAAAATAAACCATCTTGAAAATATAACGCAGGTGAGACAGCTATTAGTCCATTCGAGCCAACAATTGCAAAATTAACACCTTTATTCCAAGTAGGAGGCGCTATACCAAAACCAAAATAAGAATTATACCCATTGTATTGCTTTGAGGTTATAACCCCTATAGATTGTGTAGAATTTACTTTTATTGTTAAACCATTATTAACACTATATGTACCTAACTGTGTAGGAGATGAACCTCCCGGCATACCTATTGAGAATTTTGAAGTATTTAGAGAAGTACCATGAAAATTTGAGTAAAAAGGGAATATGTTATAACCATCATCATACTCTGCATAAGTACTAGATAACTGAGGAGCTTCACCGTCGTTTACTGTGTTGAATAGATTTGTTGAAGTTGGAGCGAAGCCCATATAGACCGTAATTGAAGAACCAGAAGGTATACTTTCTACCTTTAACCACCAAATAGCATAACTAGAATTGTATTGCGCCAACCATGAAGGGATTACCGTTCCGTTGTAATAGAAGAATTCTACGTTTTGAAGGTTGCTTGCGGCATAACTGCTGTATACGGAAGAAGAAGCATTTACCATCTGCTGGAAAGGTTGAGGGGTAGAAGTAGATTGGGTGTTTGTTATTGTTACTGGTATATAATTCGTCAAAGCTGAAGGCTTGCCTGCTATTGACGTTCCCGCTACCGTTCCTGTCGTATTGGTTACTACGTTGCCTGCCGCTGTAGAATAACTGTAGGTTAACGCTGCCGAGAAGGAATACTTTGTGTTTACTGTATTACATACTGCTGCCGGGATTATCGTTGTTGCTGTGCTTCCCGACGTTAATGTTATTGGTGAAGACAGATTATATTCACTTTTTGATATGGTTCCTCCCGATGTTGAGGTTATGTATACCTTTGTTACTTGTACCGAAGTTGCTAGGTTTGGCAAAGGACCTGCTTGGATT
Source organism: Nanobdellota archaeon (assembly GCA_021799085.1). Taxonomy (GTDB): domain Archaea; phylum Nanobdellota; class Nanobdellia; order Parvarchaeales; family Parvarchaeaceae; genus Parvarchaeum. The sequence continues at coordinate 7,848 of JAJZBD010000013.1, forward strand.
GCTACTTTTAAGCCTATGTTGTTGCAGAATGCCGATTTTATTATAAACGGAGAGAAGCCTGAGGAAGTGAAAGTCACGCTTGAAGAAGGATTGAAGATACCCATGCTGTATAGGATCACTGCTACTATGACTATGATTAGGATAGCCCAACCATAGGTCATCATATATTCCAAAGCGGACTGTGCTTTCTTGGAAGAATGGATCAAAGAAAAACGGCTTGAAGAAACAGTATTTAGTGTTAAGTGCTTAGTTGTGTGTGTGTGTGTGTGTGTGTGAATATATATGTGAATCTTTAATCGTGCTTTCCATGCTGTTTATGCTTTCCCTTATCCTGCTTGCTTTGGTGTTAGTAGGCATATAATATTTAAAGGACTTTTCATTTTTAAGCTTTGTTTTCCAGGTTTTTACAAAATTATTACAAGTGATATTTGCTTTATTGCTTACTGAAATCATAGTATGCCGTGCATAATTTTAACTACGATTTTATTAAATTTTATTGATCAAATACGTTGCAATTTTCTTAAAGTTTTTTGCCACAGGTACGTTTGCTTTTTTAAATGCTTTCAATTTGCTTTCCGCCGTGCCAGTTTTCCCAGATATTATTGCGCCTGCGTGCCCCATCCTCTTTCCAGGAGGAGCATATATTCCATCTATAAATGCAACTACTGGTTTATCAAATTCCTTTCTTATAAATTCGGCCGCCTTTTCCTCTTCATCTCCACCTATTTCACCTACTATTACAACTGCTTTTGTTTGCTCATCTTGTTTGAAAAGCTTTAAAGCGTCTATAAAACCGATACCAGGTACTTTGTCTCCCCCTATACCTAGTACAGTACTTTCTCCCATTCCACTTTCAGTTAATACATTAACTATTTCATAAGTTAAAGTTCCACTTCTGGAAATAACTCCTATAGTGCCCTTCTTAAGCGTGGAATTTGGGATTATACCCATCTTACCAATCCCTGGAACTGCTATGCCTGGACAATTCGGGCCTATAATTGTAACACCGTGCATATTTGCATAATCTCTTATCTTAAGCATATCCTGAAACGGCACGTGCTCCGTTATTATGGTTATTAATTTTATCCCAGAATCAATTGCCTCTATAACCGAATCTTCTGTCAAA
>JAJZBD010000008.1 GCA_021799085.1 Nanobdellota archaeon
ACTACACTGCTACGGCAAAAAGCGACAATTTAGCGTGCGTTTCCTATAAAACACCTTCGATAAGGCTGGGAGAAAGCTACACGTTCAGTGCATGGAACTGCACTACCACATTTTCAGAGACAGGTCTGCCGACTGCTAGTGGTTATAATGAATGGATCACTGAGTATGCAGGTTCTAAAAGTCCTATTACTCCGACAGGCTCTCCAATCTCTATTTATCAAACAGATATATCTACCGTATCTCAATATGCTCCTACTTCTAACAGTTATGAATTAAGTTGTTTATCGGATCCAAGTACTCTTATCCTCCAAGGTTCCTCGGATACGTTTAGCTGGTGGATGTGTACTACTACGTTTTCTAATACAGGTGTTACTAGTTATCCAACCTCTTGGAATGCTTCATTTTCTGGTCTAACTGATAGCAATGTTAATGTAAATGATAATGCAGTTTTTACACAGAATGTTACTTCCGTAACTGTTCAGTCATTTTCAACGGTAATAAATCAGTACGATTGTTACTCTTCAAATTCAGTTTATGAGGGTAGCAGTGTTACCCCTCCGTGGAACTGTGTAACAACATTTTCTAATAGTGGTGTTGCTAATTATCCAACTTCTTGGAATGCCGAGTTTGATAATGTACCAGAGAATTCAAAATCAGTTAGCAGCAATATCAATGTTCCTACTGGCACAGGTCCGGTAGTTTTAGGCAGCTTTTCATATACAACTAGCATAAATGGCTATTCCTGTTCTTCCTCATCTTCGACATTGGCCGGTTCTGCAGTTTCTAATATACCTTGGAACTGTGTAACAACATTTTCTAATAGTGGTGTTGCTAATTATCCAACTTCTTGGAATGCCGAGTTTGATAATGTACCAGAGAATTCAAAATCAGTTAGCAGCAATATCAATGTTCCTACTGGCACAGGTCCGGTAGTTTTAGGCAGCTTTTCATATACAACTAGCATAAATGGCTATTCCTGTTCTTCCTCATCTTCGACATTGGCCGGTTCTGCAGTTTCTAATATACCGTGGATTTGTCAAACAACTTTTGACACGAATTCTGTGCTATCAGATGATTATTCAGACGGCTGGTCCGTAAGTTTTGATAGTAATTCTACATCCGGGTCAACTTCTGGAAATTTGGTCGTTACTTCTTCTAATGGGCCATCAATACTTGGAAGCTTCTCTTATTCCTCATCAACTGGAACTTATGATTGTTACTCAAACAATCCTCCAAAGGAGCTGGCAGGTTCTACAGTATCAAGCATCCCTTGGCAATGTACTACCACCTTTATTGGTACTGGCTTACCAAGTTCTGGTTATTCTAGTAATTCATGGAGCTGGGCAGTAAACTTTAATGGCGCAAATGGCGGCGCTACCGGCAATTCAAATGCAAATCTAAATACTGGTTTGGGGGTATCTAATGCAGATCTTTCAATTTCTGGATCTTTGACTTGTAGTGGTTCTGATGGCTCTGTCACTGCAGGTAACACTGGCGTTGCAACAATCTTTACTTGTAATGAACTTTATCTTCTCGGCCCTAATAATATAACGGTTGAAAGCCCAAATTACGGAAGTTATGAGTTAGCAGATGTAATAAGTGCAGGCTATCCAACCTGCAATTCAGGAAGCTTTGGTTATGTTGTAAGTGGTGCTGCTAATTACAATGGGGTGTTAAATTTGATTGGGAGATGCAAGAATTCAACTTCGCATTACACTACCAGTGCAAACTTGGATCCCTATAATAATGCCATAAGCAATATATATACTTGGAATCCACAAAGTGGGGATGACGAAATAACGACAGTTACGGCATTGCCAAATATTTACGGCACAAATGAAGTAGCTTATGGTTATGCAGGGGATAACACCTCTGGCTATTACTCAGGGGTTATACTTGCTCCTTCCGTTGATACAAATGGTCAGATATACCAAAATCTCGTTACTTGCTTTTTATATGAAGTTGTTGGGTTTTCCGGCTCAATAAGCTATATACCAGAAGGATTATGTTCGGGGGACAGCCCTAATACAATAACTGGTTTTGGTACTTATGATGTAGGCGGAGACAGTTTCTTTAATGGTTTTGAGGGCGAATATAATATTTATTCCACAGGTTATTCAGAGTTTTATAATACGCCAACTACAAACAATGGCCAAGGGGCCGGTACATATATAGGCATGGAAGGGGCATACGGGGTTTCAGTGAGCGGATCTGGATGGATATATGTTCCTTATCAATACCGAAGCGATTTAGATACAGTACAGAATAATGGTTTTAATGTAATACCGTCATCGCTTTCAAGCCATACTTATACTAGTTTACCGGGGGCCACAACAAGTAACAACTATGTTCCTGTAGTTGTAGTAGACAATCAATACAATGACTTCTTTGTAATAGATGGCAATAACGGTTATGTTTATCAGTATGGGCCCCTTAATTCCGCTTCATATTCCTTAGAGAATAGCTATAATTTAGGTGATGACACATTAGACTATGGCACTTTGTCTCCAAACGGCAATTATCTTTATGTTGCTAGCTATGGTAACCATGAAACATATGTATTTTCCACAGCAAATATAGTTAGTGGTCCAATCGCTACTTTTAATGGGCCTTATGGATTGCCTCCTTTAAGTGAATGGCCTTTTAATGTGCACTTTGAAGATCAGAAAGGCGCTGCAAATGTTGGTTTTCCGACTAATGATATAATATCTGATATATTCCAGATAAACAGTAAAAGCGGTTTTGTTTCTTAAATAATAATTTATAAACTCAAAAGAAATTAATATAAGCATTAAAATGTCCCAAGAACATTAAAGTTTATGAAAAAAGGGATTTTATCGGTAGTTGTTTTATTGTTGCTTTTATCGATTTTATTCTATTGGTATACTCAATCTTCAATTTTGGCTTACAACAGTTATGCCTACCATTATAATAATTCAAATTTGATTTATTCAAGTAGATCTAAACTGGTTGCAAAACCTTTTCCTTATCAATTTGAAGGAAGCAGCTCTCACATTTATTTTGTGAACTGTTCCATTTCTAATTTTAATAGCTCTCTCCCTCGTCTAGATTCAGTTAATTCATCAGTTCTAGGCCCTATCTCCTATTATAATAAAGAGTTGTTAATACCTTTATCATCAGATTCGATGGGCATTGATTTTAGTCAGTATTGGGGCGGATTAGCATCAGTTAACTGTACGAATGGTAATTTAACTTGGGTAGATTACTTTAATAACCAAGTAATGACCCAGCCGATCGTTTTTAATGGAGCAGTTTACATAGGATTAGGCGCAGCATTTTATGATCCAAATAAGGATTCTAATGGGTTGATAGCTGTAAATTCCACAAACGGGAAAATCATCTGGGCTAAGTATATAGATTCAGAACATATGCCAACTTTCATATTCTATAACGATACCTTGGTGGTAACTCCCGGATTAGGCACTCCAATAAATAATTCAAGTGGAATTCTCTATTTTTTGAATGCGACTAATGGTAAAACTATAAAAAAAATAAACACAAGTAGCGAGAGTGCGATGTCATCTATTTTAGTAGTTAATAACACCGGTTATTTCGGAGCGGCAAACTTTAATTTCTCCTTCGGGTCTCCCTTATATCAAGACAAGTTTAAAGATATATTTTATGCTATAAGCCTAAGAAATATGTCAATACTGTGGTCAGACAAGTTTAATTCCAGCTTCGGGATGCAGGATAGTTCCCCAGTGTTTTCAAATGGTCAAATAATAACCGGATACTCATCAAGTTTATTTAACAATACAATAACTATATTGGGCTTAAACTATTCCAATGGAAAGATAGACTGGAATTTTACCTCCCCAGAACATGGAAACATTAGCTCGCTATACATTCAGTTGCCTCCGCTTACAAGTTATGACGGAGTTGTTTATTCCGATTCACCAACAATTGGTATTTTATACGCTTTAAATTCAAGCAATGGGGATCTTTTATGGCAGTTTTATACTGGGCCAACATCTGCCAATGTAAATATAATAAATAATTCAGCAGTGCTTCTTAATTCTGCGGGTTATTTATATATTATAAGTCTTAATGGGAAATTAATAAATAAAAGATATGTGGGGATAAGCGCAGGTCCAGAAAATATAGTTCAAATCGGAAATAACATGATCCTATATGGTGCTTCAAATAAAATAGAGATAGTTCCAATTAGTTCCTTGTTCGGTTGATTTATCTTACTTGTTTTATAATTTAATGAGGCCATTTAAATATAGAAAATTGGCATGCTCTGCCCTAACGGTAGCTTTTAATTCATTACTTCTTTTTTTCCAAGTATCTTATGGTTTTTTGAAGTTCTTTGTCTAAATATTTTGGGTTTTTATCTGAAAAACCCATAAAATAGTTTATATTCAGCAGGATTACTTTGTTTTTTTCCGTTACACAGATATTATTCAAAGATAAAGCACCTATGGGAAGTTTGTTGTATATTTTAGATGCTTTAAGCTTGTTTACAGATTCGAAAAGTTGATTCTCTATGTCGGTTATTATTTCGGTTATGTTATCACTGCCCACATCTTCAACTTTCTCCTTTTTCAACTTCAGATAACTCTTAAGTTTATAAATTTCACCATTGGTTTTAGTAAGGTACCCACGTATGTAATTGTTTGATATTGAATTATCATATACAATAGCAATAGGCTTTACTGAATTTTCAGGTATTATTTTGTTTATTTCGCCAAGTTTTTCGAATTCACTTTCGAAATTCCTTTTAAGTATCATGTAATGTTCTAAACCTGAATTACTTGAATGAAAAACCGATATGTAAGATTTAACATTCGCTATATACTCTTTCTCATCTACAAAATGATAACCTTGTTTTTCGAGTTCTATTTTACTGGGCATAGAAGCGAAATTTACCGATTTAATTCCTCCTTTACTCTGTCCAATTAATTCATCCAATTTACTGCTTTCCATTGTTTACCTCCTTTTGCCACCTTTTAATTTTTTTAAGATTTTATCTACCTGTGATAAAACTCCCACCAATCCGGCTCTTCCTAAGTAAGATAAAGCCTTTTCTCTTGAATTTATTCTTAAAAGTGGCCTATAATTATCGATGTAGCTACCTTTACCAAAGCCTATTTGGAATTTATAAAAGTTTATTATGCTTGCTAAATTATCAGCAGTGTGTCCCATTAAAATTCCTACAGGGTAGTAAGCTAGGCTGTTTGCTATCCATGAAACAAGTGCCAAGCTAAATAACCGCGGTATGGACCTTGTTTTACTGCTGAATTGTAATGGAATAAACGGTGTAAATAACAGACCCAAGTGCAAAAAGCCATAATAAGCGTTGTTTACTAGGCCAGTATTATCGATCATTGATACCGCGGTTGCACCATATCCTGCAGCAAAAGAATAGAGAAATACAGTCTTTAAGTCGTAGTTCTTTATTTTTGGAAGGTTTTCGTCTTTGTTCAAGTTATACTCTCTTGAGAAAAGCCTGGTGTACTGTCGAGGAGTTATGTTTACGGTATTCTCTCTAGAGAGCAACTGCGATTCGTTGTATACCCTATTAGCTTCGTTGTAGCCAACTAGCTTTTCAATGCTAATCTTGCCTTTTATAGTCTTTTTGTTTTTAATTTCTTCTGTACTTTCATATACTATGTCTGAGAGATTTATGCGGTAGTATTCTTTGTTATTTTTATAATCGCCTAAGACAATCTCTACTCCATTTTTATTTTTATTTGAGTATACCCCAGTAAAATTATATCCTGCGTTTTCTGCATGGTCCAAAAATTTATGGATATGTGTGTAAAGTAAGCCCTTTTTTACATATCCCTTTTGTAGAAGACCGTTCGAGTTTACGGCATCCTTATCTATACCCATACATAGCAGTTATATGAAAACCACAGATATAAATAGTTTTTTATTATTACTTATAAATAATAAAACATTTAAATTTAATAGAGAATTATAGTGAATTAGTAAAATATAACGCCAATGTAACGTCTAAAGAAACTATAAATAAGTGTAAGGACATAATGCTATAAAATAAGCTTTACCTTATTATAAAATGGAATTCAAGATAAAAGAAAGGATAGCATTTGAAGTAAAGTTGGAAAAAAGTGAAGAGGGCCGTGAAAAAGTCATAAAATTTCTAAGAGATAGCGAAAGTGAAGAATTTGATTTAGGTAAGTATAACAACAAAAGAATGCAAATTAAATCAACAAAATACTACCCTTTCTTCTCGGCTAACTCAGAGAATGGTAAAATTATAGGAGTATGTGCTTCAGATTTATATGATAAGGGCTTACTTCGTGTAGATTTGTTAGCCGTTGACAGCAGATACAGGAGGCAGGGCGTGGGCCTTTCCATCCTGAGGAAAGTCATAGACTTCGCTCAGAAAAACAATATACACAACATACAATGTGTTTCTCTTGTTTCAAACAAAGAATCAAAGAAGTTCCTTAAAAAAGCTGGTTTTAGAAAGGTTGGAAAACTCAAGAAGTATTTAGGAAAGCAGGATTACTATCTTTGGGAGTATCTGCCTTAAATTACTTTATTATAAGAAGCGGTATTTTGCTAATTACAGTTAAGGCTTGGCTTACTGAACCTAGGACAGAGCCCTTCCATTTTCCCATTCCACGACTTCCAACTACTATTATGTCTGCATTTTTACGTTTTGCTTCATTTATTATCTGATTTGGGGGATAACCTTCAACGTATTCATACTGGGCTTTAAATCCCTTCTTTTTTATTATCTCCACCTGGCGTTTAAGCTCGTTTTTAGTTTTTTCTCTGATTTTTTTAATCACGTTATCATCTATAAAAAGGCTTGGATTTGAAAGGTACAAAGGAGCAAGCATCTCTTCTACGTATAAAAGGTAAATTGTGCTTTTTTTGTCAAAGTTATTAATGGTATATTCCACGGCCTTTTTTGAGTATTCAGAGCCGTCAAAACCTATCACTATCTTTTGGCTTTTTATCATATGTATAACCTGTATTTTGTCGTTTAAATTAATTTATCAAGTTGGAAACAGCAGCTAGATAGGCAGTTTCCGCCCAAAAAAGGCACTTTATTGTTGAATTGCCATTCTTTTCAAAGAAGCCGTTTATATCATTTACTCTGTTTCTGTCATAAATCTCCTGTTCCGGCAACGATCCATCTTCTCCAACCTTGCTTTCTACATAGTTAATTATATTTTCTGCCTGCTCTTTTCTGCCCTTTTCCATAAGGTACATAGAATATTGTAGACCAAGGTGGAACCAGGATCCTCTTCCGAAATACGTGTCTATTATGCCCCTATATTTTCCAAAAAATCTGTATCTTATCGGCAGATAATCGCCATGGAAGAGTTCATTCTCTATTATCTTTACAGTATTTTCTTCCAATTGTTCTACGCCTTTAGGCTTAAAAGTATTGAATATTTCGATTTCTTCTGCTCCTATGCTTGGCATGGCCTCTCCGTATTCTATTTTTGACTTTGCAAGAAAAGTGCCCCTTTTTTCATCTGTTACGGTAAAATTATTCAGTAAGAAAGTGGATATCTCTGATTCATCTGCATCTTTTAATTTAATGTTTAAGGTTTTTGCTATCTCCTTTGCGCTTTTTATCCCTTTATAGAGCGAAGATACTGTATATGCATCGAGAGTTTTGCCCACGTAACTTTGCCCATTTAAGGTATTGTCCCTATCATAGAAATAGTATTGCTCCCATGCATCTGCACACGGCGTTTTATGAAAATTGTACATATAGCTCACCAGAAAATCAAGATTCTTTGCAATTTTTTGGCCAGTGTTTTCTAATCCTTCAGTTCCATGCTCCTTGAGGTATTTTTCCGTAGCCATAATTATCAATGGGGCAGAATCATACTGCATTGTCCAGCTTCTTGTTATCTTTCCTTCCTTTTTATCGTTTTCAGCCCTTTTTACGCCATTTTCATCAATGTCAAATCTTGACAGTATGTGGTTATCACCAAGTTTTGACTCCAATTTTGATATGTCTGTTTCGTATCCATTCAATCTTATTTTTTTGATCTCCGAATCAAGGTTCTCCCACAGCGTTGCTATTAGCTTTCCGTTCAAGGCATCTAATTCATCTATTTCTTCGCTTAACAAATCATACAAATTGCTTTTTTTCGCATTTGCTACGAATTCCGCAATGTAATAAGAAGAATATGCACTATCTCTGTTCCACATAAGGTTGTAATCTGCATACTTTAAAGATGCAGGAGTTTTTACCAAATCATTAAATGGAATAAAATGTCTTTTTACTTCTGTAATAACTTTCTTTATCGTATTGGCCCTTTCCTTTTTTGTAGTAATCTCTAGTGTTCCAGCTTTTTCTTCATTTTGAAAATCAGGCATAATTATATTAGAACGGATGTACTTTAATTACTTGCGTTTTAATAAGCTTAAAAAGTATAAATGAAAAACCATTCTTAAATATCCGAAAAGCTAAAAATTTAATACTTAACTCTGTATCATTTTGGATATTATATGGAAAAAGACAAGTATTGGCTTTCGGTAATATTTCCAATTGCGGCCATCTCATCAGGTTTCAGTGTTATTATACCACTATATATATTAGAACTCCACGGGAATGTAGTAGATGTAAGCCTTGCAACAACCGCTTATTCCCTTGCAGTTATTCCTGCTTCCTTGTTCTGGGGAGAGCTTACTCAGCGCCTTAAAAAGATAAAATTGTTCATAATGCTTTCCATTATCGGAGTTATCCCCTTAATAGTACTTCTGTATCTGTTGCATAACATATTGCTGGCAGTGATAATATACGCTGCATACGCATTTATCTTAACTGCTTCCTCTCCAGCCATAAACATGCTGATAATGAACAGAAGGAAAAAGGCAATATTGAGGTCTTATTACGGTATTTACGGTTTGATGAGCATAATAGGAAACCTAATAGGGTATCTACCAGGGGTACTGCTTTTCAGCGATGTAATCGCTAGATATCTGCTGATATTATTTGCGTTCAATATAGCATCTTTGGTCTTTGCAATTTTTTTCGTAAAGGAGGAAAAACAAAGAATCAATGAAGAAAAGGAAAAGCATCTGCATAGAATGTTTCCAATGCTGAATGCAATAAGCAAGTTTCCACAGATACTTGCTGGCCATCATCTTATAATTGAGATTGCAGAAATAAGAAGAAGGAAAAAGACAATAAGAATAATGACCATATTCGCCGCCATTGCTCTCGTAAACTTCGGAATCTACCTTTTTAACACGTCTTACATCCCGTTTCTTTATTCTTATAAGATCTCATATTCGGACATATTTCTTATAAATATGCTGAATGGCTTTGGTCAGGTCGTTATATACCTAATTTTTATGCTTGGCAAAGCTAAGAATACCTTAAGAAGGTATTATAGGCTTTCAACTGTTGTAAGGTCAACAGGTTATTTCATTGCAATAATCTCCATCCTTTCATTGACCGCTATTCTCTATCTTAACCTTTTCTCATATTTTATAGCCGGATTAGGGTATGCACTTTGGAATATCTCCGCTTCTGTCATAATATATGTAAACATAGTGGGAAAAATGGAGGCCCACTATATAGGGTTATGGTCTGCAATAATAGGTTTATCTGGTGTCTTAGGAGCAATCTCTTCGGGTTTTTTGTCATTTTATCTTGGATACATATCAACTTTCATATTAAGCATAGCTTTCACGTTGTCTTCAATATTAGTATTCAACAGAGCGTATATTGATGGCCATAAAATAAGGGATTTCGGGAATAAAGTTTGATTACCTTAAAATTTATATATTATCTCGTTTCATTAAAAATTAATGACTTTAAAACTGTCATCAGTTATTAAAAAAAGCAAAGAAAAAGAATCAGCAATAAATTTAAATGAATTTAAAAATTATGAAGTTCTGTTGAAGTACCCAAATAAAATTAAAAAAGGGGACATAGTGCTAAATGCGGGGCTGACTAATGACATTTACTCCGGAATTTATAACGGCAGTTTTACGAAGCGATTTTTGTCAGAAATTTATGGCATATATGTAAATAAGGAATTTAATAAATCTTCAAATTTATATGAAATTTATAAAACTGCAAGGTCTACAGCTGGTAATAAGAAAGGTTTGGATAGAGCTTTGGCAATAGCAGATTCGGTTTACCTGCAGCTGTACTATCGTATGATTGAATATACTGACAGTTACAGCAAAAAGAATGGAATAATAACAAGTGCAGACCTGTTGTATTTTGATGGGGCCAATCAGCACAAAGGGAAAGCAATTTACCTAGATTATTTGTTGATTGATGGCCCGTTTCTATGCCATGAATTTGCGGTTACTTTGAATGTTGTCCTTGGCAAAGAAAAAAGAAAAACAGGCTTAAAGCCATTTTATGTAATGGGCATGATTGAAAAAGGTGGAGAAATGGCTGAGCACTGCTGGGTGGAACTGAGAAATGGGAAAGGCAAAAGAATTCTGCTCGATCCTATTTCAAATGTTGTGCAATCCTTGGATCAGGGGCAAAAATATGTGGTTTCTAATAATGGCGTAAAGTACTGGATAGACAATGGCCCCTTTATACTAAGAAAGAGCCATTTAACAAAATAAAAGAAATTTAACATAGGAGCAGCATATTCTTGTATGTTACAGTTGATTTTTTCAGTAATACTAGACACAATGTACTCTTGGACAAGAATGCTTATAGCACTATTAATTTCAATGGTAATTGCGTTGTTTACCGGAATAGCTGTGGCAAGATCAAAAAAATTGAACAAAGTTTTAATGCCTGTTGTAGATATACTGCAGACCCTGCCGATACTTGCATTCTTCCCCTTTGCAATATACATTTTCGTATTTTATCTTCCAGGTTCAATAGGTGTAAATGCCGCAGTTGTATTTTTGATAGTAACAAGCATGCTATGGAACATTATATTCGGTGTCTATCAAGCAATAATTTCACTACCCTCTGAATACTTTGATATGGCAAGGATATACAAGCTCAATCTTTATCAAAGGCTTAGGAAGATATTCATACCGGCCGCGCTTCCCAGAATGTCAGAGCAGATGAGTTTATCATGGGCAATCGGACTCTTTTACCTGGTTACAAGCGAGATATTCTCCGTAGGAACTAAGAACTATGCAGTAAAGCATGGCATAGGGGTTGAGTTTGTAAAGGCGGCTGCAACCGGCAATCCTTATCTTTACATTTATTCAATAATAGTGTTTGTTTTATTTGTTATTGCAACCCGCTTATTGCTATTTGAAAGGTTTGACAGGTTTGCAAATAGATATTATCTAAAAGACTATAAGAAAAGAAAAAAGGACAGGTTTACTTTTAATTATTTTAGAGGCAGAGGAATAAAGCTGGATGAAAAAACTAGACATAAGTTAGCTTTGACGGCTCGTATATTTTTTTATGCGCTGCTTGCATCAATTGTCGGTTTCATAATATACGAGGCAATGCCGTTTGTAAATCTGCAGTTATTAAGCAAGCTTGTTGGATATGAAGGATATTCTCTTTTGTCGTTACTTTTTTCATTTCTCAGGGTTTGGGGAGCATTTATTGCAATAATCGCTATTTCAATTCCATTAAGCATAAAGGTAGTATTCCTTTCAAACAAGACAAAAAGGTATCTTCTTCTATTCCAAATATTTGCATCAATACCCGCTACTATACTCTTGCCTGCGATAGCAGAATTGGTCTATGGAAACTCCGAGTTGTTGGCATTTATAATCTACTTTTTAAGCGGATTGTGGTATGTAATTTTTAGCATAGTTGCAACTACAAAATACTTGCCAGAAAGCATAGATGAAGTAAAAAGGGTCTTCCATCTTAATGGGATAGTTGCATGGAAAAAGATATACTTAAAGGCAATTATGCCGGGAGTAATAACCGGCGCAGTAACAGGAATAGCCGCTGAGTGGAATGCAAGCATAGTTGCGGAATATTTCTCTGCAGGCAGCGGTAAACTCATAACTTCAGTGTCTATAGGGATAGGCAAGGCATTGAATGTGGCTTTAGCCAATAATAATCTTCTTTTGATGGGTGTGCTTCTTGCTAATATGGTTGCAATGATAATTATTATAAACTATTTCGTATGGCGCAGGTTATATAACAGAGTAAATTCAGTTTATTCATAAGTATGGCATTCTTAAACGTTGAAAAAATAAATTTTGCTTATCCCAAAAGCGGATTAACGGTATTAGACGGAATATCCTTTTCAGCAAACGAATTAGAGTTCGTTTCCATAATCGGCCCGTCTGGCTGCGGAAAAAGCACTCTTTTAAGGATAATGGCTGGTTTAATAAAGGCAGACAGCGGAAGTGTAGTACTGGCGGGAAAGAAAATAAACGGGCCTTCCAGTAGCATTTCTTTTGTTTTTCAAGATTTTGCGCTTTTGCCGTGGCTTTCAAACCTTGAAAACGTGAAAATAGGCCTGGCCTCAAAGCCGATGACAGAAGATGAAAGAGAGAAAACATCATTGGAGATGCTTTACAAGCTGGAATTGAAGGGCTTTGAAGATGCCTATCCGAATCTTTTAAGCGGGGGGATGAAGCAAAGGGTTGGGCTTGCTCGCGCTTTAGTGTCAAACCCTATCTTGCTTTTGATGGATGAACCTTTTAGCTCACTGGATGAACTTACTGCAAATAGCCTTCGTAAAACTGTTGTTGAGGTTTTGAAGGACAAAAAAACACTGCCAAAGGCCATTGTAATGGTGTCTCACAACATAGAAGAGGCAGTTGAGATGTCGGATAAGATAGTTGTTCTGTCAAATAAGCCTGCTGTTGTAAAAAAGGTATTAGAAGTAAGGATAAAAAGACCAAGGGACAGAGGGAGCAGGGAATTTAGAAAGAAAGTAAATGAGATATACTCAATCTTTGCCGAGTAAATCTTTTTTGCCGGCAATTTTCCAAATGTCATTCTCATGGTCATATACAAGTATCTCAAGCCTTATACTTATCACTAGTAGGTCTCTTTTGAAAGCTTCTATTCCAGACAGGTTGTCTCTGTATGTTATTACTCCTTTTTTTATTAGATCCTGAAATAACTCCGTAGTCGTTATCTTATTGTTTTTTCTTATCACCTTTATTATCTCTATGAACGGCTCCATTTTTAGCAAACTCTTTTTTATCTCTGCATTTATCTCGTGGAAGTTCTTTTCTTCGAGTTTTTTATTGAGTCTTATCTCCCCTTTGTTTATTTTTACGAATCCAAGTAGTTTGCAGGCTTGCAGTATGTTGACAAGGTCATCTGCCTGTTCCAATACCTCATCAGAAAGCTTCTGCAGAGAGATTTCGCCATTATATTCCTTTAGTATTGAAATTATGCCCTGTATCTGACCTATCTTTATGTTTAGAGGAAAAAGCCCTTTCATACAAATTGTAACAGTCTGTTCTATTTATTACTTTAATTGTTTACATAAAAACTATTTAACCGCGGGTTTTGATTAATAACTATGGCTGCAGAGATGAAAAACTTTAACGGGGATGCGTTGGGCATCCTTTTTGTAATTCTTATTCCCGCGGTTATAGGTTATCTGTTTTCAATTGTGAATTTATATGCTGGGATTGGGATTGCAGTATTTCTTTTCATTGTGTTTTTAGTGGCTGCCATAAGGATAGTTAATCAATGGAATAGGAAAGCGGTGCTTTCATTTGGAAAGTATGTCGGTATAATGGGGCCCGGGATACACATTCTAATACCATTTGTGCAGACCACTCCCATTACATTAGATTTGCGTGTAATCAACACTATTTTCAAGGCAGAAAAGACGCTTACTAAGGATAATGTTCCAGTCGATGTAGATGCACTTCTTTTCTGGAAGGTCCTAAATTCAGAGAATGCTGTTTTGAACGTTCAAATATACAGGGATTCCGTTCAATTGGCAGCGCAGACGGCTTTGAGAGACATAATAGGAAAGACAGAACTATCGGAAATGCTTGCAGGCAGGGATGTGATAGGCAAGGACGTAAAGAATCTGATACAAGACAGAGTGGCAGATTGGGGAATAGAGGCAATATCCGTGGAAATAAGAGATGTGAGCATTCCTCCTGATTTACAGGATGCAATGGCTAGAGTGGCAGTAGCCGACAGGGAGAAACAAGCAAGAGTTAAATTAGCAGAAAGCGAATCTCTTGCCGCGGATAAAATAATAGAGGCAAGTTCAAAGTACAAAAAAGACCTGTTTGCAATGCAGCTTAGATCTCTTAACATGATGTATGAAATAAGCCTGAGCGGCAAAAATCTTATGATATTTATTCCAACTGATAGCAAGGGATTCAGCATACCTACGCCAGTAGGCGTAGAGGGAATAAAGGACCTGTTTGAGAAGAGCAATGCAAAGAATTTGCCCGGCAAAAATGACGAAAAAAAGGAAGAAAAAACACAGAAAGATAGCTGATTTAGCTTAAAAAGACAAAAACCAAAAGTTTATTAAATACAATTTTCTATATTATTACATAGTAATTACTATGGCAGAAATAAAAAGGATACCTACAGGGGTACACGGCCTCGATGAAAAGATAGAGGGCGGATTTGAAGCCGGTTCTGTAATAAGTCTATTAGGTGGGCCTGGATCCGGAAAGTCACTGCTTGGGATGTCATTCTTGTACGAGGGCTTAAAGAGAGGAGAAACTTGTCTTTTAGTATCATTTGAAGAAAGTGTTGATGATTTAATACTAGATATGGAGGCGATTGGTTTCAATGATATAAAGAATTTTATCTCTAATAAAAAGCTAATACTTTCATTTAATTCTCCGATAAACTTTGAATACTTGGGAGTGCTTGATGTAATTCAGGAAAACAAGGTTTCTAGGGTAGTGATTGATTCTTTGTCTGCAATCTCAATGTACATGGATGACCGGGGCAAATTCAGGAAATTCATGCTGGATCTGGTTACTGAGCTTAAAAAGTTCAAGGTAACTGCAATAGTTACTGACGAGCAGCCACAGATTTCTGATAATGACACGCTTTATTTCAGCGGTGAATACCTTTCAGATGCAGTGATAAAGCTTTTCTACACTGGTTTAGGTGGCGATTTTGACAGAAGCATGCAGATAATAAAGATGAGAAGAACAAACAACGATAGGTCAATGCTTCCAATGAGGATAGACAAGGGCGGCATATATGTCAAGTGATTCTAATCCCAAGGACTTCTTAAACAAAATGCTTCTAACTGGAAATATAACCTTTGACGGTAAGCATCTTTTGTTAATGGGCAGGCCAGGTTTATTGCTAAATGCAGATATACTAGTTAGTTTGTATGGATACCTTTTAAAGTACGATAAAAATGTACTTTTTAATGCGGGTGTTAAGTCAATTAATGACATAATAATAGATTATAAAAATAGATTTAGTGATATAAACAAAATTTTTTCTTTATTATCCGAGATAGTAGAAACTTCCGGCCTTGGAGAGTTTGATTTTGTTTTCGAAAAGTCAAATTCTATTCTTAGAGCTAATAATTCAATTATTCCAATAAGGTATTTGACGCTTTTTGGAAAATCAGATAAACCCGTTTGTTTCTTTTTGGCAGGAATGTTTTATCAGTCTTTAAAGATAGTATTTAACAAGGATTACAAAGTTGAGGAGGTGACGTGTATAGCTAAAGGAGACAATATATGTACTTTTTTAGCTAAAGAAATTTAATTATGAAACCTAGTTTAAAGAACACATTAGAATATGCATTTAAAAACGTTGATTTTTATAAGCAGGATAAATACAAAAAAATATTATCTGAGAATAGAGGCAAACTTGACCACATTCTCCTTTCACGATTGCCAATAATCGATGGAAATTATTTTTTGAACGATTTTTACAGGTTCATTCCATCTAATCCGAATTCATACATATTTGACTTTGAAACCTCCGGTTCATCTGGTACTCCAAAGAATATCCCTGTAGATGTTAATTTTGTGAACGATTATGTTACTGGAGTTATAAATATTTTTAATGATATACTTAATGGGGCTCCAAAATTTTATATAAATATAGCGCCTCCAAAACCAGCAATAAGTGGAGTTCTTATGAGTAGATTGGTTGAACTAGTAAATGGGATTGAATTTGTTCCTGGACCGGGGCAGAGAATTTTAGATGTTTTGCGAAATGTTTATGCAGTATACTCAAATCATGAAAATATGGGCAAAAAAGTAAATATAATGGCGATATCATCTTTACTATTTAGGGAAGTTTATAGTTTGAATAAAGATGAATTGGATGAGCTAAAGAATTTAACAAATAGCCTTGATGTGTATGTTTTGTTAGCTGGAGAGCCAGTTGATTTTAATAGGGTAAAGTTATTACAGAAGATGTTTAATACTAAAGGAGTAATAGATTTAATAGGTACAACAGAAGGGGCTTCTGGTTATAGATTTTATAGCTACAACAATATAATAAATAACAATGATCCAGGGTACGAATTTATAATGAATAATTATAATGTACATTATAGTATTTTTGATGGTAACAAGTTATTAGAATTAAATAATAAAAACGTTGGGAAAAAAGGAGAATTAATCATAACACAAAAATCACGTAAAAACAAAACCATATGCCCATTAATTAATTATAATATGAAGGAATTAGTGATTTTCCGTGGATTTTATAAAGGAAAACCAAAGTTCGAGTTTATCGGTAGGAGTAATAAGCTAACTAATTTTAGTGTATCAAAATTAAATGATAACATTATAGATGATGTAATTGCAGGTGCAATTTTGAATTATGACATTGGTGAGGGGTATGCAGAGATTACGAGAGAAAACGGTTTAGATAAGTTGTTGTTCCATTTTTATAAAAAAGGTTTTAATGGAGATAAGAACTCAATTAAAAGTTTTTTAGAAAATTCCTTGTCTAATCACGAGATGGAACTTTCTTATGTTATTAAAAACAAGTTAGGATTAATAGACATTGATATGACAGACAAAAAAGAAGACATACCATTTTACGTTCAAAAGGGCAAATCCACGCGTTTAATCGATAAGAGAGGAATAGAGCACTACTAATTCAGGATCTTGACAAATCAGAGATACCGTCTATACCCTTAAAGGCCTTTGTTGCTTTTGTTGCCTTTCTCTTTACAGCATAATCCTCATCATTTATCAGCAACAGTTCAGGCTCGGCAACTATCATCTTTGTTTGCGCTTTTTGATCGTATGCTACCGAATTCCCATTACTGTTCATATATAGGTATGTAATCGGAAATGATGGAAAATAGACTATCTCGCTGCCGAAATAGATCCTGTTACCGCCTATATGAACTGTGTTAATACCGTCTGCAAAGCCTATTGAAGATTTACCTGCATAATGGCCATACATAGGTATGAGTTTTTTGCCGATTTCCCTTTCGGCGCTTTTTAATCCTTCCGAAGTTATCTGCGTTCCTGAGACCTTTATTAAATCAGTTCCGTAAAACAGTTCTTTTGGCAGCATTGAAAGCATTTCCATTGCAGCTGTAGCTATTCCAATGTTGCCCTGCTTTAATATGTAGGCTTCTTTTTCCATTACAGGCTTCATTGCCTGCATCATCTCCTGTGGGCTTAAAAGCTTCAATCCTTTTGTCTCAAATTCATTACCAACGTATTCCATCCCAAGAAGCTCCGCAAGTTTTCTGTGCTCTTCCTGGTATGCACTTACAGGACCTGCGGCCAATAATCTCTTGTTTCTCAACTCCTTTACAGGATATTGTGCCTTTATTCCAGTGTATTCATTTACTGCAGAAACCGACAATGACTGAGGGGTGTGGTAAACGGTCTTTGCCGGCCCTGTAGTTCCAGAAGAGGAACTTTTGAACATATCTTCCAGTTTGAAATTCTTTGGCATGTAATAATCTTTATAGCCGTTATCTTTCTTTAAAAGACTAGAATCGGAATTTCCAAGCAGTGAAACAAGCGAATCCAGGTTTTCGGCCTTGTCTATCTTTTCGTTTGTTATATTATTTGATTTTGCTCTTTCTATCCAGTACCTTGAACCTGTATCCTCATTTATGTGATATTTTGCTATTGCTTTAAGCCAAGTAAGCATGCCATCTTCACTGCCCTTACTTGAAAGCGCTTTTTCAAATGGCTCTTTAAAGCCGTACCACTCTCCTTCAAAGAAACCTTCTTTTTGGGAGTATCTTTTAAGGTTTTTTATATAATTGTTCATTTTAGAATAGTGATTAGTTATTATATAAATAGCTTTCCATCCCCATTAAAATGATATAACCGATTGGGTTATTAATTAATAATGATAATTGAAGCATTGAGTAGCAAAAAGAAGAAAATATTTTTTTCTGTGGTCATACTTTACTTTTTGGTAGGTTTTGTCCTTATACTTGTTTTTTTAACCAAATATTTCGGCCCTAATGGCGCAAGCTTGGTAGGGATAGCGTATTTAGGATTCGGTTGGCTCGTTTTATACCGTTGGAAGGGGCTGTTTAAAATAATGAAAATAAGATATAAGTAAAAAGTTTCATGATAAAAAACAAGGTTAAGGGCTCAGGCATCTCATTTGTTCGTATAGTGCTTACTGTAATGATAATAACTTTTTCAATACGTGCAAGCAACAACATGCTTACAACCTCTGTTCCGCTGCTGGCCAAGTATTACTTTGGCTTTTCTGAAACAGAGGTTGGATTAATAGCGGCTTTATTGTCTTTTACTACCTTTTTGACAACTGCTCTTTTAAATGCCAAACTGTCAGCAAACAAAAGACGCATAGCATTTGTAGTTTCTAATTTTATTTACATGCTGGTATTCATCAGCATATGGGTTTCCAATTTTTACAGTATCTGGGTGCTGGCAGCAGTAATGGGTGTCCTTTTAGGCTTTATAATGCCGAATATAATAACTGCTGCTGGGCTTTTCAAGGATCCAAAAACAAGAGACAGGGTTCTGTCTATTTACACGGTTGTATTGAGTTTTAGCCTTATAATAGGGCCGTTAATAGAGTCAGAGCTTCTTAAATTTGTAAGCATAAGAGAGGCATTTCTTATATTTGCGTTATTCGGTTTCATTTCGTTTGTTCTTTCTCCCTTCATGAAGTTTCCGGTTGAAAAGCAGAAAAAGATCAAGGTTAAAGTGTTTTCAAACTACGGTTTCCGTTCAGCCATTTTCAATATAATGGCATATAACATACCTTTTGCAGTATTGATAGCATTTGCAGGGATATACGAGAAGGACACGTTCAACATCTCCCTTTCCTTTGTTACCTTGGTTTTTTCGTTGTTTTTCCTTTCGTCTTTTCTGTCTAGGATATACCTCTCGATTAAACCTCCACACAACATAAAATTTATGATGAATGGAACTATAATTTTAACGCTAATAGGCATAACAGTAATGGTTTTCTCAAGGAATTTAGATATATTCATCGTTTCATTTCTTATTTTGGGGATACCACACGGGTTTGCATATCCCGTTTCAATAATTACGCTTGGCAGATCGTTCAAGGCAAGATTCAGAAACGCTGCAAATAGCTATTTTTTTGCGATAATGATGGCGGTTGGGGTGGTTCTTCCAACATTATCAGGCTTTTCAATAGACAACGTAGGTTTCAAGATTACATTTGTCTTTATAATCCTGCTTGTACTTGTTTTGCTTGTATTGAACAACATTAATTTCAGGAGGTGGAAACTTAATGCATGACAAGGATAATCAGAATGTCTGAAAATGCGATTGATAAAAGGGAAATAAAGCATGCTGCAAATCAGATCAAAAAAGGAAAGTTAGTTATCTTTCCAACAGAAACAGTTTATGGGATAGGAGCTAGCGCTTTCAATGAAAAGGCATGTAAGGAGATATTTAAAGTAAAGAAAAGAGCAATTGATAATCCCTTAATTGTACATATCTGCAGTTTTGATCAACTTAAAGAAGTGGCAGTAGTTCCAGATAATTTACTTGAAGTTTTAAGGAAGTTATGGCCAGGCCCGGTAACTTTTATCCTTAAAAGTAGGAGTCTACCGAAAACGGTTACGGCCGGTTTAGAGACTGTAGCTGTAAGAATGCCCAGCAATAAGATTGCTTTGGAATTAATAAAGGAAAGTAATGTTCCAATAGCTGCACCGAGTGCAAATATATCTACATTACCAAGTGCAACCGAAGCAAGACATGCAGTTGCGGATTTCTTTGGGAAAGTTGCAGTGATAATTGACGGCGGTAAATCAAAATTTGGGCTTGAATCAACAGTTATAGATGTAAGCAGAAAACCTTACCGTTTGCTTAGGCCCGGTTCTTATGACATAAATAAACTGGAAAAGGTTTTAGGAAGGATAAAAGTTCCAAAAAACATAAACAAAACCGTGAAAAAAGGAAGAGCAATATCTCCCGGCATGAAATACAGGCATTACTCCCCCAAGAAACCATTGTTTTTGTTTAATAACATAAAGGAGCTGACATCTGCCAGCAGGTTTCTTGAATCAAAAAATGTTAAGTTTGCCACGTTGATACCCTTTGAATACAGAGCAAAGGTAATTGGAAACAAAAAAATAATCCTAGGCAATAAAAGCAAGCCGGAAGAGATTGCTAGAAATCTGTTTAGTTCATTCAGGGAGCTTGATGAAATTGATGCAGATATTGGCTTGATAGCAGACATGAAACTTAAGGCATTTGATCTTGCTGTAAGAAACAGGATTGTTAAGGCAGCTGGAGAAAATAAGGTGAAGAATGTAAATAAGTTTATGGAGTTCATCAAAAAGGATTTCCTTAAGGAGTAATTTCAACCTATTTTGCATTGAATTTTTGATATTACAGTTCTCTTCTAGAATAATAAAATATCCCAAGTGCTGCAAATATTACCAGGTAAAACAGCATTATGAGTACAGCTTCATTTACATAGGGTATGTAGTAAAAGAAGTAGTTTCCGGGGTTAACATGCATTAAATAAGGGGCTGCCATAACGCTGCTTACTATCAATCCGCCGTAGGGCAAAAAGAACCAAGGCTGCATTCCAATGAACTTCCCAAATATTGCAAAGACAAAAACTGCAAGGAAAGCAAAGGTCAAACCAAAACTAATGGGAGTGCTTTTCTCCTTGGACATCGAACTTATGCCGGAAACCATTGCAGTAAATGAAAAGGCATACAGAACCCCCAAGCCATATGATAAAAAGATGTTGGGGATGCTAATCTTGTATAGCAATAAACTCATTCCAAATCCCGATATGTAAAGAACTGTGATGGGCAGCAAAAGAACCAAAAAAGCTGCAAAAAGTCTTGATAAAAATATCAATTTCCTGTCTACAGGCTGTGAAAGAACCAGTAAACCCGCTCTTTTATTGAAGTCCATTACTCCTATGTCTGCTGCTACGTTGGTTGCAGCAATCCCTATCATAAGCCATATCACCAAACCGATGCTTTCAAAGAAATCAGTGCTGTTAAAAAGTGCCTTTATTGAAAGCAAACCTGTCAATACAACTAATACAAGTGAAAGAAAGGAAAAAGCTATAATCTGGCTTCTTGCCATCTTTAACTCAGCATTAAAAAACGCATAAAAAGCCTTATTCTTCATGTTCTCCCACGCACCAGATTTATATACGCTTTCTCTAGGCCTTTTTCTCCTTTTCCCCTGCCGAATTTCTTGATTATGCTATTTATAGAGCCTTGCGCGATTATCTTTCCTTTGTCTAAAAGTATTACATAATCGCATAATTCCTTTATCTCGTCTAATAAATGCGAACTCAGTATTATCAGTTTTGTTTTTCCCAGCTTTTTAAGCAGCCTTTTTATGTCATATGCTTCAGCCGGGTCCAATCCGCTTGTTGGTTCGTCAAGCAGCAATATATCGGTGTCAGGCAGAAGCACCGCTGCTATTACCACTCTTTGCTTGTTTCCCTTGGAAAGCTGGCCGCATTTTTTGCTGGAATCTTCTAATCTTAATTCCTTGCTTATTGCTTCTATTCTATTTTCAACCAGTTTTTCATCAATTCCCCTAATTCTTCCGATGAATTCAAGGAACTCCTGTATTGTCATCTCGTCATAAGGTTCTGGCTGATCAACCAATGCAGAGACATTTTTCAGTGCTATTTTGTAGTTTTTTATGTTTATTCCGTTGATAAACGCCTCTCCCGAGTTGGCCTTTACCAAGTTTGAGAATATTTTGAATGTAGTAGTCTTCCCCGCACCGTTTGGTCCAAGGTATCCTATTATTCCCTTCCCTTTTATGTCAAAGCTTATTGAATCCAATGCTATGTTGTTCCCAAATTTTTTTGTAAGGTTAATGGCCTTTATCTCCATTCTTTTACCTTGTTTTTTGTAAAATTAATATGTAACAAAATTACATTAATTTGGATTATTTAATACTTGAAAATTCATTTAAAGATATGGTAAAACTAACTATAAGAAACCTCAGCAAGAGCTATAAGGATAAGAAGAGAGGGAGGTCCTCTGCCTTGAAGAATGTTTCTTTAGATTTGGACATAAATGGGATATTTACGTTGATAGGCAGGAATGGCGCAGGTAAAACCACTTTCATAAGAATAGTTTCTACTGAACTGTTGCCGACTTCTGGGGAGGTATACTTGGACGGAGTTAATGTTGTGGAAAATCCAAAAGACATAAGGGACAGTATAGCAGTAATACCTCAGGAAGCGGAGCTTATACCGTGGATGACAGCGAGGGAAAACATATATGCTTATTTGCTGTGGAGAGGCTTTAGTTTTAAAGAGGCAAGGGAAAGGACAGATTCGGTTTTATCAAGGTTTAAATTGGAAAAATATGCGGGTAAGTTACCAAGGAAATTATCCGGCGGCACTAAAAGAAAGGTTTTGGTCGCTTTGGTAATTTCATCTAATGCAAAAATAATCTTTTTAGATGAGCCTACAACTGGCTTGGACCCCATATCTAGAAGGGAACTCTGGGAAGTTCTCAATGATCTGAAGAAAGAGCACCTAATAATACTGACAACTCATTATCTTGAAGAGGCAGAAGAGCTTTCCGACTATATAATAATATTAAACAAGGGAAAACTTGTAAAGGCTGGCACTATAAATGACATAAGAAATGAAATAGGCTACCCGTATGCAATAAAAATATTTGGTGGTTTTAATAAAAATATCAAATTAAAAGGAAAGATTGTAAAGAAAAATGATGGCACTTTTCAAGTTTTCTCCGATGAGAAGTCGGCAAATAACCTTGCAAAAAAGCTAATAAAGACGAAAGTAAAGTTCTCCATTAATCCAACTTCGTTGGAAGACATATTTTACATGCTTGTAGGTGACATAAATAAGGAGGAAGAAAATGAAAACGAGTAAGTTCAGTCAGCTTTCCGCTTCAGTTTTGGCTAATGCAATCTACGCCATGAAGAACTTTCCGGTAATGCTTGTAAACACTGTGCTAGCCCCTTTCGGTTTGCTCATAATAATCTTTTTTGTAAGTCATGGCACCTTACTTAATGTCGGCATACTTGGCGGGTTCATTCTTGTAATGGTAAACAACGGCATATCAATTCAGGGTGATCTTACACACCTAAGGAACGACATGAAATTGCAAGATATGCTTGTCAGTTCTCCCGTTTCTCCCGCAATTTATGTTGCAGGTATAGCATTATCTGAGCTGGTTTTCTCTATTCCCGATCTGATAGTTCTTTCTATACTTGCTGTTATCTTTATTCATATTTCAGCAATATCTGCCTTAACTGTGGCAGCAGTCATGCTTTTAACCTTCATGTTTTCCATATCTTTGGGTTTTTTCATTTCGACAATAAGCAGGGATGTCATAGAGGGTTGGGCATTTATGGGCCTTATTTCAATGGTCTTATCAACCTTGCCACCTGTTTATTACCCCGTTACATACATACCCATGCCTTTTAGGTATCTTGCATACATCTCACCGACGACTTTTTCTGCAATAATCGCACAGAGTAGCATAGGATTTGTCAAGTTCTCAAGCTCGTTTATTTTGATATCCTGGGCAGTTCTTATTGTTGTTTCAATAGCTTTAATCCTATTTGCCATAAAGCGCTCAAGATGGAGAGAGGAATGAATTATTTTAACTGAATGCTGTTATTAAAATATAATGCAGAATGACAGGTTTTCAATAAGAAACATGCTTAAAATCGGCATACCTACTTTGCTTTTTCTTCCTCTAATATTAGTTATAGCATTGCTTAGTGGTAGTATTCTCTTTTTAGATTACGTTCATGTGTTCAGTGGAGCTTCGTGGACAGGGATGGATCTTTTTATGGGCCTTTTTTTCTCCTTTGTAATGAAAGGCCTTGACAACAATGAAAGGGTTGAAATATCCAAAAGGCTTACACCCATGATGCTTTTTTTCATGCCTTCTATTTCAGCAGTAACAATAACCGCAGGGATAATACTTGCAATGCAAGAGGGTATTTTCATTCTTTCTTCTCCAATAATAATAGCAGTTCTTGTAATAGTTAGTATACTTACATTGCAAGGTATAGGCATATTCCTGCCGAATGAATTGAGGGTTTATCTGGAAATAAAGCGCGGCGGGAAAGATAAAAATAAGATAGTAAGGCTTACTATGTTTAATTTAAAACTGGCTTTCAGTCAGGTTATTTTCCAAATAGCAATAATAGTTCTTATGGCACATCTTGCTACGGGGTTAGCGCTATGAAAATTGATTTTAAACCAATTTACAGGTTTGGGGCAGTATCTGCAGCACTGCCGCCGCTTTTTTTGGTGGTAGTATACGCAATAAGAGATTACCTTCTGATAGACTATATACATGTTTTATCCGCAGCTTTGTGGCTTGGCTGCAATATTTTCATGGGTTTTATATTTTACAGGATAATAACGGATTTAGGTGACAGGGAAAAGGTTGATATAACTGTAAGGCTGCTTCCTCTTACCTTGTTTTTCATTCCATCTATAACTTTAACAACAATAATAGCAGGGTATATTCTTGCCTTCTACATGAGCCTGTTCTCGTACTCTGCGCTAATTTACATACCAATAATCGTAGTATCCACTATCCTTCTCCTTTTATCTTTCATTTATTATATAGGAGACTCTTTGGGTATAATAAAGGTTTTAAGCCATAAACAAAACGTTAAAAAGGCCATAGAACTTTCTATGATGAACTTCAAGATTGCGTTTGTGCAGTTGATATTGCAGGTTATAATAGTGGGCTTTATGGCATACGCGGCAATAATACTATAATTTTTATTATACTCAAATAGTAAAATATTTATACTAAACGAACTCATAATAATACATGAATAAAAAACTTGACGAAGCTCTTTCAGATACGTTTGTAAAATATGAACCTGGTTTGAGCACAGAGCTTTTTGTGATTGGAGAGCTTGGCTTGGATAAAAAAGCAGGTAACTATCTGAAGGCCAGATACAGTCCGAAGGACAGGCTTAAGATAATGAAAAAGGAGTACAATCTAGCTCCAGATAACATGGTCAGGCCAATAGCATTGGAAGAAGTTGACGGCAAAAAAACCTACGTTCTAGAAAGGATAGACGGAGATATGCTGATGAACTCTCTCTACAAATTAAGGGGAAACAGTAAGCTTTTGTACAGTATAAAGGAACAGCTTGAAGATACTGTTGAAACACTTCATAGCAATGGATATGTGCATGGTGACCTAGTAGGTGGAAATAATATAATGCTAACAAAAAGCGGAAAGATAAAATTGATAGACCAGCTTTACATACCCAAAAATTTTGATTATATAGATGCATTTATTAAGCTTGACAACCAAGCAGTTAAATCAGTGGTAAATCTTATGTATGGAAAAGCTGGAAAATCTGTTGAATAAAGTAGCGAATAAAGGTAGGTACTATACTTTGTCAACCGCGGGCGTTTCCGCGGAGATAAACAAGATAAACTACCAATCGGATCTTTTATTTATGGGCCTGGCGATAGCAGTCTCGGCAGCTGCAGGCTACTCTGTTTACAA
This sequence comes from Nanobdellota archaeon, assembly GCA_021799085.1. Lineage (GTDB taxonomy): Archaea > Nanobdellota > Nanobdellia > Parvarchaeales > Parvarchaeaceae > Parvarchaeum. Next base: position 25,797 of record JAJZBD010000008.1, read on the forward strand.
GTACTTTAAGTCGCTTAAGCGTGGTTATTGATGCATCTTTTTTATTATTGACAATGCATGTTTTTTCCTTGCTTCGTTTACTTTAACTGCGTTTACTCCTTTGCCTGGAACGCCCCAAGCAATTATGTCATTGTAATCTGATAAAACTATACATAAGGGGGCTGCTAGATCCTCTTCTCCGCTTATTTTTATTCCCACCTTCTTTTTGCCCATGTTTTTTCTGATTGCATAAAACAGCTCTTTTGTTATCTTTCCCGGTGGGTTTTTAACCCTTTCAATGTTTTTGTAGGCCTTTATTATCTGTTTCCCGTTGATTTTTCTCCTTTCTGTTTTAAGGTCGAATATGGCCATGTTAGGCGTTATGCCTGCAGATATTGCTGTAAGAGTTACCATGTCTCCAACAGTTATAACGTAGTTTTTCTTTTTTGAGATAAGCCCAATAAACTCCTTTCCGGAAAGGATTTTTCCATGCGATCCGGAAAGCAATGCCCTTGTCTCTTTGTTGAGCTCAATGGAATTACATTCTTCAAATAATTTCTCTAATTCGTTGTCTGGAGCTGTCATTTTATTTATTTTCCTTCATTGCATGCTTTACTTTTTCCAATATAGCGTCTGATATCACAGGGGCTCCGATTGCAAGTATCCTTTTGTTTTTGCTATCTAGAATGGTGAAATGTCCATGGTTAGCACGTATGCCCCAAACCCCAAATTCATCAAGGTCAAGAAAGTAAGCTATCACTGCTTTTATTATGTCTCCATGCGAAACCAATATTACATTTTCATTTTCCGGTATCTCTTTAAGTAAATCGGTAACTCTTTTCTCAACTTCTTCCCAGCTCTCCAAGCCATTTGGGTAACCGTTTAAAATCTCCTTTACATGCCAGTTATAATCGGTTTGATCCCCCTTATTATCGCTAGGTATCTGTTTGTTGTTGTAATTGCCCATCTGTCTCTCCTTTAGTCTTTCGTCCTTTTTCACTTTTAAACCGGTTATCTTTGATATTATCTCTGCAGTCTGCGCGGCTCTTAAGATTGGACTGGATATGATTTCCTTTATGTTATCCAGCTTTTTCAATTCTTCTGCCGATTTTATGAGGTATTCCTCACCCTCTACAGTTAATGGATAACCGTCAATATCATGCGTCAAATAACCTTTTTTATTTGATTCGCTGAAGCCATGTCTTATAATTATTATTATCCCCATTTGAATTCAATTTAATCTCCTTTCACCAATATATCTAAATAACCGTTTTTAATACAAATACTTTTAATGAATTATATAAAAGCGGTATTCTTTGCGGAATTCATCAAAAAGAATATCCGCTAATATTGCTGCTTTTCTCCTTTCAATACCCAGTTCATTCTCATCCCTGCATGGCTTCTGAGGCCTTAAATGTGAGTAAACTTGTTCATCAAGTAACCATGTATTTCCGTTATTTTCTCTGTTGAATGCATTCAAAGCAACATAAAATCTTTTCAATGATTCTTTTAGATTGGCTTGGATATACTCTTCTTGTTTTGGGTTTAATTTTTCTATTGAATGTGAGTAATCCCGGAAGTCATATTCCTTTTTTAGAATACCAATCCAAGGGTAAGGGAGACCGGAGCCATTAACATGGCCAGCACAGGAAGAGTAAGTAGGAATCCCCAACAGGTTTAGGGCCTTTACTAATGGCAGTATTTCTTTGTCTATTTGCCCCTCTGAATTCTTTATTAGTATGTCATTGAGTGTTTTAGGGGGCCATTCCCTGAAAAACATATAAAGCCCTTCCACATTTATATTTGATTGGTTATCTCTTTTAAAATTTGCTGTCTCTTGGTATCCTATAAGTGTAATTAACGCGTAAGCCATTTGTCGTGTTTATTCAGACTAAATATAGCATAGAGTGCCGTAAGGAACATTACTAATAACATTATAGATCCGTACGACAAAAGCCTTAGCTTGTCTTTCTTCATGGTCTTTACTATAAGGTATATCATTATTAACGCGGACAGAATAGACACTACCCTTAAGACAGTGTAAAGTGCAGAAAATGACTGCAAAACTCTGGGAACTGAAAAAAGCGAGTTCACAAGGATTTTTCCTCCATCAATTATGCCTCTTCTGAATATTATCCTTGCAAGCAATCCACCTCTTAATATTAGTTCTGCTAAAACAAGGAAGGGAAGCGTGTAAATGTAAAACATGAAAAAGGCGTATAAAGGCCCGTTTCTGAATATGCTTTTGTCTCTGAAGCTGTTTATGAAGTTTATGTATCCGGATCTAGACCATCTTATTGACTGCTTCACCAGATTTTTAAAGGATTTTTGTCCTTTAGTCAAAACAACAACATTCTGGGCCATCTTGGTTTTGTATCCTAAGCTATTAACGTACTTTGTAATCATTATATCATCGCCTATAATCATCTTTTTACCAAGGAACTTTGAATTTAGAAAATTGTTTGATGATACAAAATCTCTTATTATATTGGTTCTGTAAACAGCGCACTGACCGTTTATTACCATAACCCTATCAAAATATGACATTGCCTTGAAGGACAGCTGCCTTAGTCTTTGGAGCATTTCCGAAGGATAATAGACAAATTTATTCTTTTCTTTTATAATTCTTACTTCAGCACCAACACCCGCGGTCTTATCATCGAATTTACTGATTAGGTTCTCAACAGCTTTTTTTGGAAGAATTGTATCACTGTCTAAAAACATTACATACTTGCTTTTTATTAGTTTTATTCCTGCTGCAAGTGCACCTTTTTTGCCTAAATTTTCAGGCAAGTAAACAAACTTCCCCTTGTTTCTTTCAGTTATCTCTTTATATGGTGAGTAACATCCGTTTCCTATTACTATAAAGTTAGTTTCCTGTACTTTTACAGAGTCAATGCACTTTTCAAACAGTTTTTTATCTTCATTGTATACTGGTATAAGTATAGTAAGTGAGTTCTTTGTATCTGCATTGTTTCCTGCCCATTCTTTCTTTTTATAGAAATAATATATAAGTATTATGTATAAAGAAGAGGAAACAGAGATTATTATGGATATGTAAATATAAGTTAAATACAGGAAATGCGAATACACAACCATATCATTCACCAGCTTTTTAGCTATTTATACCTATAATTAAGCAGATAAAGACTATATGAAAAATTTAATAAATGCTAATTGTATAAAGTAAAGATATGTCTGAGGAATCTACCGTTAAGGTGCACTTTAAGAAAATACACGTTATTGTAATAGCAGTAGTTGTAGTATTGGCGATAGCTTCATTTTATCTTTTAAGCCACAATAACAGTTCTATCTCAGTTAAAAGCGGAGATAATGTAACGGTATTCTATTCACTTTGGCTTTCAAACGGAACGCTTGTGCAAAGTAATTTTAATTCAACCCCTTTCAGCTTCATAGCTGGCTCTTCACAGGTAATCAAAGGCTTCAGCAATGCAGTCATAGGCATGAAGGAAGGGCAAACAAAAAATGTTACTTTGTCACCTAGCGAAGCATACGGTAATATTAATAATTCACTTATAATAACTGTTCCGAGAGCTGACTTTGGCAATAACTCAATAGCAGTAGGGGAGCAGGTATCTAACGGAAATGGGGCTGCAGGAGTAATCACTGCTTTAAACTCTACAAACGTTACGGTTAATTTTAATCCTCCTTTGGCAGGTAAAACTCTCATTTTTGAGATAAAGGTGATTAAAATTAATTAAATGGCATTGAAACTCAATTCAATAGTCATAATAGGTTTAGCTTTGTTTATTATTGGTCTAATCCTTCCTTTTATTGATATTCTCATAATAAAGTCTTACGGTAAAGCCGCAGAATCAATAGGAAGCATCTTACTATTTACAAGTTTAGCTATTTTTGTAGCGGGGGTTATAGTAACGCTTGTAGGTTTTCATAAGCAAAGTAGGCAAACAATTTACAAACAGTGAAAAAGGATATATTTTTATAGCATAATTACATAGTATGCAATATGGACGATCCCACAGGCATGCAGACAAATCCAACAAGTATCCAGTTAGGTCCGATGCCTAATGGATCAAATAAGCACAAATATGTGGCAATAATTGCAATAATAGTTCTAGCAGTTTTCTTAGTATTCATCTTTGCATCCTACGAAGGATACGTTCCATTCTTGAAGATTTCAACAACAAGCAATCCATATTACAGTGTATCTAATTTTAACCAGCTTGCTTCAGTTTCAGCCAAACTTTCAAATACTAGCGGGCCTTTTAATATGTCTTACAGCATGCTTATAAGCTTAAATGCAGCCGCGGGCCCGGCAAGTTTTTCATTTAATCTCCCAATAAATGGATATATCTCACACTATTCGCCATATACAAAGGAAGCCGCTAAAATAGATGTATTGTCTTTGTTGAAAAATATAGCTTCGGTAGATAAAAATGCAAATATATCAACATTCCCGTCAGGTCTTTATTACATAAATTTAACAAGCATATCTAACAGGACTTATTCATCTCTTTGTATACCCTTTGAAATGATTTCGCAGATGACAAATCAAACAATTACAGCAATTGGTGCATCAGTAAATGACACAAGTATAAACAACGCTTCTTTGCTTTGTCTTTCTTTGAAAACAGATAACGTAAGCAAAGTAGCAGGCAACATAACTTCTTTGCTAGGTAGCAACCTGAATAGCATAAACTTAAGCAAAGTTAACAATACAATCAGTAAATACTTACAAGTAAAATACATAAAGGGTTCAAGTTATAATGGACAGGCATGCTCTATCCTTGATATAAACAGCACGGCAGAGTTCCAGAGTAAATATAATGCTTCAATCGGCTTTAGCTTCTGCTTCTCAAATAATTACGGAATTCCATTAGACGGCTCATTGGTAATTAACTTGACAAGGGATTCTGCTGCTATAGATAAGGCCTTGAACGCCAGTTTTAACATATCTAATCTTGTTTTATCGGCACAGCTTAAGTCATCTTTTAATCCAGCTCCAACTTCAGTTTCCAGTCTTTCTGTTCTTCCAAAAGGTTCGTATACAGTTAATCAAACACTACTTTCGCAGTTAATTGCGGCCGCAGAACTTTCAAGTGGTTCGCAGCCAACTACGGTTACAACACCGAAAGCCCTACTTTCATATGTGGATTCATATATCCCAGGCATGGTTTTTGCTAGTAACCTTAGCTATGACTATACAGGTTCTGTATATTATTACTTTTATCTAAATAACCCTTATAAAGGGATATTCGAAATATTCTCTTCTTCCCCGTCAACTTATAATAATTTTAGTAGTTTATACGATTCATTATCATTTTTCTTCCCAAACAATTATAATCTAACAATTGACGGACAACCGGCGTTTGGTTCTAACTCTACAAACATTGTCGATTATTCATACCAATTTTATACATTATATAATGGAATCGAGCTCAATATATTAGCTTCTGCTCCTTTGAATAGTAGTTATTTAAAGGAATTAAATGGCACAATTATGAAAATGGTGGAGAATTTGCCATTACATGACATAAGTTAATTTTATACTTGGCCGCAGGTTATTTTTAAAGCTAAAGAATTTTATTTAATTGATATTGTCTTTATACCTTAAAATGGTTTTAGTTTATTTACTATTTGTTTGTTTAATTTATTTTTTTAATCAAGGACTTTTGTTCTTTTCCACCTTCTATAGCGTATGAAAGGTAAAGAAAGAATAAGCCAAAGATAAGAGGATACAATATAGCCCCTATTATGCCGTATTTTATATTGTTTGGTCCCGCTGCCAATGAATATGTAATTACTAGTATAAAGTTTGCAGATAAAAAGAATATAAAGTAATTTACAACGTTTTTAGATAGTTTTATTCTTTGCAAAGCTGCATTTCTGTAAATCCTAAAGTAGTGTATGAACCTAAGAAGGGAAAACAGCACAAATATTCCGCTTATTAACGCAATTATGCCCTCTATCTCAAGTATCATACAAACCTCCAAAAAGCCTTAAACCATAAAGTAATTACATATGAAACCAAAAGATAAGAAAACACGCCTAAAAGCTGTGCTGCAATCACTAAATACAGCAATTTTAATATCTCCCCCAATACATACATTGAGAAAACCATTATGAAAAGAATAGTCGCAGCAATCAGCAAGTAAATCTGGGTTGTTGATTTTTTAAGGTTTAGCGCCCAGACAAATATCGGAGCTCTGTCTTTTTTGTGCTTTTCGAGTATATAGATTAATAACAAGGAAATAAAGGAAACAGCAACCACATTCACAAGTTCAAATATACCCCAAAACGCCTCAAACGCATAGTAAAAGTCCATTTTATTTAAAGCCATTCGCGTAATAAAAAGGCTTAAATTTTGTCATCTTTTTTTGGCAGTAAGTTTAATATACTATTAGTTTCATTTTAATTGAATCTTGTATGGTTTCTGTACTGGATAAATGAGGTTTTTGAGGTGAATTAGATGGTAGACGAAGAGGTTAAAAAAGGGGATAAAATACAGGTAATATATACCGGTTATTTAGAAGACGGATCTGTTTTTGATTCTAACGAAGGAAAGGATGCACTATCCTTTGAGGTTGGGGCTGGCCAAGTTATAAAGGGTTTTGATGATGCCGTAGTAGGAATGAAGGTTGGAGAAAATAAGAGCATAACAATTAAACCGGAAGAAGCATATGGTGAAAGGCATGAAGAGATGGTAATAAAGATTCCAAAGACTCAATTTCAAGGGGAAGAAGTAAAAGAGGGTATGATGGTTAGTTCCAACAATGGGATGCAGGCTACAGTAGTCGCAGTAAATGAAAACGATGTAACGTTAGACTTTAATTTCCCATTAGCAGGAAAAACGCTAAAGTTTGACATAAAAGTAAAATCCATAAATTAATCGTGCAAAACTGTCACTTAGTAGGCTAATACCTTGGTGCGCTGTCTTAAATATTTTTAATAAATTACTTAGAACTTGTAGTGCTTATCATAATACCGATATTTACACTGCTTATTGTATTTATAGGCTAATTAAAGCAATGTGTATAACATTAAAATATTGGTTAATACTTTGATTATATAGAACTTAAGGTATTTATACTAAAAGAACTATAAATAATATATGTCCCAAATTAAGATATACTCAACGAAAGAAGTTGATAAACCCTTTAGAGCATTAGCAATGAAGAAATTTGGATATAATAAAGGAGCTATAAGCAAGGCCGCAGAAGAAGCTTTGATAAGGTGGACCAATACTATATCTGCAATAAATCTCCTAATTGAAAAGATAGTAGAAAGATCAAAAAAAGATAGCAGGATATTGGCGGTTGTTTTATTCGGCAGCTATGCTAGAAAAGATCCAAATTTTAGAGACGTCGATGTAGGCTTATTGCTGTATGATGCAAAGGATTCTGTGAATGTATATTCTGATTATGTAACATTTATAGGTGGAGAAAACTACTTGGATCTTTCTGTAATCAATTCTCTTCCAATCAGGGTACAAAGCAGCATTTTTAATGATGCAATTATCTTATACAGTTCGAATGATTCTGCCTTATATGATTACACAATCAATTTAATAAAGAAATCAGCGGATTCAAGGCATCTACTGAATGAGGCATTGAAAACAATATGAACCAGGAAACCGTAAAAAATAGGGTATTAGAGAAAGCTATTGATCTAGAAAGATTTTCAAAGGAACTTTCTCAGGTCCTGCCGAAAACGACAGATGAATACAAAAAAAGTAACATACTTGTTAAAAGCACAGTCGAAAGGCGACTTCAGTTAATAAGCGATACTGAGATAGACATACTTGCTATTCTCTACAAGGAATTGAAATTAAATATTGCAGGAGAAGACTTTTCATTAATTTCAATTTTTTCAGAGATTTTTAAGAACAATGTGAATGAAAAAATAAGAAGACTTAGAGAAATAAGAAATAAACTGATACATGAATATAAAAGTGAACAGTTTGATGAGGAAGTTTTCAAAGTTGCTAGTGAAAATCTAGATGAAAGTGATGTGATATCAGAAATAAAACACATAGTTAATACTAAGTTAAATAATATTTAAGTTACAATGCTGCTTTTTTTATAGCTTAAAACGTGCTTTATTGGTTATGCAACAGCCTCCTAAAATGATAATCTTTAAATAATGTAAATCATTTTAAATAGTATGCAGCTCGGTCTAAACGGCAAAAAGTTAAGGGGCATATTTGCAGGAGGACTATCAGGCTGGATTCTAGATTCTTACGACTTAAGTGCAATGTTCCTTTTGGTTCCGGTAATAGCTACATTATTTTTCCCTTCTGGAGATCTTATACTGGCCATAATAGGTGCATTCGCGATATACTTTATAAGTCTAGTTTTTAGACCAGTAGGTGGCCTTATTTTTGGAAGGTTTGCCGATAGAAAAGGGCGAAAATTAGCAATGGTCGTCACCTTAATAGGCTTGGGAATAATAATATTCTCTACGGGTTTACTGCCTACGTATGCACAGATTGGTATAGCGGCACCAATATTCCTTGCGCTTTTCAGGATGATAACAGGAGTGTTTGCCGGAGGAGAATACGGTAACAGCTCTTCTATAGTAACGGAAAGCGTAAATACAAAATACAGAGGAAGAATCGGGTCTCTTTTACAGGGAGGTTATCCCATAGGCTATGCATTAGCTGCAATAGTTTTTTTAACTTTAAGGTTTACATACGGTAGTTCATTTATAAGCTCTGATTATGGTGCAGGCTGGAGAGTGTTCTTCTTCATAGGTATAATACCTGTTATAGTTGGTCTAATAATAAGATTAAGGATGCCGGAATCATATCTGTGGTCCGATATAAGCAAGAAAAAGAAACTTGATATGCATCCTATTAGGACCGTTTTTGGAAACAGGCAGTATAGGTTTTCTTTCTTTGTTGGAGTACTTGCAATGACGGGGATAGCATGGATATACAGTTTAACTTTAGGGTTTTATCCCACTACATTGCCAGAATTCTTCGGAATAGGCTTTCCTGACTTCTTGTATATAGTAATAGTCGCAATTTTAACGTCGTTGCTTGGATATTTCTCTTCAGGGTATATAAGCGATATTATAGGTAGAAAGAAGGCTTTATACATATTTTCAGGATTAGCGATAATACTCGCATTTCCAACAATGTATGGAATGTTTACTGGAGCTTATGGTATATTAATGGCTGGCTTTCTGGCATCGGTATTGGCATTTGTAACGACAGGAGCATATGGGGTAATACCTGCTTACTTGGCGGAGAAATTCCCTACAAGAATAAGAAGCACGGGAGTTGGCATATCATTTAATGGAGGATTCATAGTGGGTTCATGGAGTTCAGTTATAATACTTGCAGCGATAGGGGCCGTAAATCCTTTGACTAACACTACAAATGTCACTACATTGCATGCAGCCTTGAGTTCATTCTGGTGGATTACAGCTATAGGCATAATAATCGGTGAGATATTTATACTGACTTCGGCACTGCTTTCCAAGGAAACATACAAATTGGATCTTTCAAAAATACAATAAAACTTTGATTAGGTTTGTAAAGTATTTTATATCAACCAATTTCTTTTATTTATTTAAGCTTCTATGTTGTTTCGTCCCCAAATTTTTAATGATTATGTTTTATAACGAGTCTCTCTTATCTTTTCGGTTAGTTTCTTATGCATGCTGTACGGCATAAAAGAGAGAGGAAAAGCCCCGAGTTCATATATGATCCTGTGTAGCTTGTTCTCAGTCTTTATTCCAGAGAAGTCTATGTCATAAGGTTTATCTGATTCTATCTTTGCGTATTTTTTAAATAGCATTTCAGACCTAGGTTGGTGCGCGTAGTCGCTGACTATCGTAATCTTTTTGACAGATGGAAGTTCATAGCTTATCTTATGAATAGAATTAATTGCGTTTTCTTCTGTATTTATTGATTCATTCTCTGTTATTATGCTGTCAAGATTCTTTCCCTTCGCTACATACTCATTTTTCTTTTCAAAGTCTTTTCCAAAACCAGATATTATTAATGCAGCCGATGGGTCATTTTTATATTCGGTAAGCGCTTTTTCCAGTCTTTTATACTGATTAGGCCCACCAAGAACAACTACTGCCCGTTTATAGTCGACTTCTATCTTATAAAGCTTGCGAATTTCATCAAGCTTGTCTAGATTACCATAAACAACAGGTTCCTTTGAATATGGCACATTTGCAATGTTTTTTACATAGTCTCCATTTTTCATATTACTTCATTATAAACACGCTTATGAATAGTACCTATATATAAGGCTTTCTATCGATCCAAATTGACTTAAAAAGTGCAGTAGCAAGAGTTTTGGATAAATTTTATATATACACCGTGTACATAGTAAATATGAGAAACAAAACATACAAACAGACTCTACTTGAGGAAAGTGCTTATAATGCACTTGTGGATGCAAAAGCTATAATGCAGGCTAAAAGGGGCAAGAAAGTTACATTTTCTGATGTTATTAATGAATTCATAAAAAGGAGAGTAAATTTTTTAAAACTAGATCAAGACATACAGGATTATATTTCAGCGTTTGTAGATGCGGAAAAACAAGATAAAGATATTCTTGGGATTGTGCTTTTTGGATCTGTTGCTAGAGGTACTTTCAATAGCTATAGCGATATAGATATCTTAGTTGTAGTTGATAAAAACATATTAGACAACTTCTATAAAATTGAACAGATACTTAAAGAAATTGAGCCTGTAAGAGAAAAATTGCTTGCCAGAGGTTTGCACTTATATGTAAGTGAAATTGTTCTAAAAAAAGAGGATCTAACAAAATTTAGACCATTTTATATATCTTTATTAGAGGAAGGCATAATCCTATATGAGAAAAATGGTATATTGAGTGAATTCTTTAGTAATTTGAGCAAGATAAAGTACAAATGGGTGAAGACGGGCAACAACTTGGTGTTGGAATGGAAAAAATAACAGCTAAAAAAGCAATGGAAAGTGATACTGTAAATTAATGGTGAGATTATGAGCATATATTTATCTGTATACCTCATTTTTCAGTTTATGCTGTTAGTTACACAGTTTTTAGCTGGATTATTAGCCACTATTGTTGGGATAGCTCTTTTAAAGCACATCAAAGATAAGGCACCATTAACTTCATACTTTCTAAATCCAGGTAAAACAATTGGTGTACCAGGTTTTCCAATAGCAGGAGTATTCTTTGGATTTACTGCTTTATTTGCGGGTTTAGCGATTTTTTAAATATAAGCACATTTTATCCCAAAGGATTTACTGGGTTATTTGTTGATTACACACTTATAGTTATACCCTTTGTTGCTAGCATTGGTATAGTTTTAGTACTCTACTTTTGGTTCAAGAGATTTAGGAGGTTTGCATGAATCCTGCCATTTTAATGCCATTTTTAATTGAAGTTATAATTGCAGCGCTATTTTTTATTTCTATCGGGTTTTACTTTTGGAGGAATTACGAAATATCAAAGTACAAAAGTCCAGTAGAGGCTAATAGAATCTTTGGCGCTTATATGATGAATCATCCCAAGAGATATACTCTGTCTTTCTTTTTTATGTCAATAGCAGCTATTTCTATCTTTCCTACAACTGTCGTCAATATAATTGCGTTTTTCAATCCAGTATTATCTAGTTTTGCTAAGGTCCTTTTTATGATTCTAAGTATGGTATCCATAATAGCTAATGTCGGATTCTTTATAACTTTTGTTTTAATAGGATTTAGATACTGGAGAAATTATATAAAAACTATTAAATTGCAGGATAAATCCAGTAAAGCCAATGTTCTTTAACATAGCAATGATAATAAAGATGTTCAATCAAATAAACTATAAAAAGTCAGAACATGAAATTTATTTCATTTAAAGGTTTCGGTCAGTTTTTAGACTTATATCTTTTTTTATTATAGTTAATATAGAACTTTATTAATGATATTATATTAGAATTATAGATAATAATAGTAATATTATAATAATTTAATTATAATAGAAGAAACTTAAATAAGGATCTAAAAATCACAATAATAATTCAATAATATTATATTCAATATTTATATAATTAATATAAAATCATATAAATAACTATCATCATTACTATTATTATATCAAATTATTTATAGTAAATAACCGTTACTTCGTGTATTTTATTTATTAAATTAAATGATATAATATTAAAACATATAATAATTAAGAATACTTTAATACTAATTTGTCTATGTAATTTATTTAATATTTGTAATGTATCTTTAAATTATGGTAAATAAAACACAAAAAATCGGTAATGTTTCAAATTCCCAGGACTTTGATCTTTTTGGGTCGTTATTTCGCGTAGTTTTCCGTTTTTTGGTAATTGTTGTTCTTATCGCAGCATTTTTTGCAGCTGTCCTGGCTATAATCTCCCTTCCATTTAATTATGCTCATAATATATTTTGGAACGTATTTGGGGCATTGCTAGGTGTGCTTTTTATATTGTGGGTTATGAGTTGGTTTTTGCCTATGGGGCAAGGGTATTGTAAGGGGCATTCTAGGTGGTATAGCTATCAAAATGCTGAAGAAATTTTAAAGACAAGATATGCTAAAGGCGAGATATCAAAGAAGGAATTCGAGGAAAAAATCAAGGAATTAATGAAGTATTATTGATAATAAATAATTTGATAATATAACAATTTAAATAAGTTAATAAATTAATGTTGTTATAAGTTAAATATGTTGATAAAACTTAAAGATGGCCGGGAAATAAGCATAGGTAAGATCTGGTGGTAAAAAGGTCGGTTTAATGAAAAATGAAATGTGGGAGAAAAAAGGTATAAAGATACTAAAACCTTAAAATTAAGTATTTATATGCGGGCTTTTCATCAATAAATAAAGATAATAACTATGGTGCATAAAAGTAGATTGAATGAACTTCTGGAAGAAGAGAATAAAAAAATTAGGGAAGTAGTCTCAGAACTATACAAAAGTTCAATTATCTTGCTTGAGAAAGGCATTCAAAATGGTGAAGGCAAAGTACAAATTGTGGACCCAAATCCTGATAGTATTCTTGATCCAAAATATAGAAATGTTCATTCGCAGTATAGATATACACTTGAATTAGGTGATTATAGGTTTGAATTTAAGTATGGGCTTGAACAAGTAGGGAAGGAAGCATACCCCTATCTTCAATTATACCTTTCCGCAAGTAAATTGGCTTTTCTTCCGGGTTGGCAAGTTAATGACCAAAGGTATAAGGTTTTAGATGTCCAGAAATTAGGCCCTTCTGGAAATTTGAAGTTCACTATATACCTACCTGGAGATTCAATTAAGATGCAAGGCTGGGAAGATGCATTGATAAATAAAACAAAAAGGATTAAGGAGATGGATGCCATACATAAGTATAAGGCAAAAAAGTATTTTGGATGAAGCAATACCGTTTGCCGTTTATTTGCCTTTAATGATGGTATGCCCTAAAGCTATTTATATTAATTGTTTTCTAAAGTACTTGTAAGATTGCATAAAAACGGAGGCAAAAATATGGGAGGAATAAGTGGCGATGGTGGATATGCATCTCCTTATAAACAGGACATAGAGACCTACCAGAAGATAAAAAAATATGATAGAAGGGGGCAGTTATTCCATAATAATAGTTTATTACCAAAATATCAGCATCATGACGATATAACTTCAAGTGGCTCTTCTCTTGAAGAAACATTGAGAAATTTAGAAAAGAAGGCCCATCTGCCAAAGGGAGATCTTTACATTACTAACCTCGAAAATCCTGGGAAAACTTATAGTTTAATCACTGGCGAGATGAAAGAGTATTATTTAAGCTCCAAAAAAGCTGAAAATGAGTGGATAGAGGACATTAATAAATACCTAAAATCCAAAGGAAAGCTTACTTTAGGTTATATCGCAGGCAGCATATATGAGACTAACGACAAAGAACATTTAGATGATTTAAGGCAGAAAGTGGCTGATAGGCTATCAGAAAGCAATACTAGCATTATTGAAGCCTTAGTCATGGTTAAAATGGCCAACCCTCCCAAATTTATTGGTTCACTTTTTATAAGCGAGAATTGCCCGGGAATGTTCTTCTATGACAATGAAAAACGTAAAAGCCGATGTGTATATTGCGGAGAGGATGAGAAAGGGCTAAAATATTGATAAGATGGTGCAAATATGGGATTAAGTTCGATTATGGGCAATGGCGGTTCGCATGCAAGTGACAGTATAGAAGACATTCTTGGATACGAAGGATCAGAGGAATTGAAAAAAGAATTACGAAATTCAAAGAGGTATTCCAAACTTTCTAAGTACTTACTGGGAGCAGGGTTGGTATCTGGAGCCGTAGATATTGGCCTATCTGCTTATTATTCTCCTTTATTGGGCCTATCGGGAGCTTTTGTACCCCTCGGGTTTATTATGTCTGGAGCACTATTTGGTTATTATTCTTTGGTAAATGAAGAAAGTGCAAAGTATAAATTAGATTCTGTGAAAAAGCATAAAGACAATTATCGATGATAAAAATGAAACCAATAAGGTCCTAGAAATTAGGTTTTCCCATTACGGCAAAATAACCGGTGCAAATGTAGAGTTGTACCGACCTAGAAGGTGGGAAGAATTACTTGAAGAGAAATACAATAAAAAGTTGGCATTAAAGAATAATGCTAAATCATAAAAAATGCAATAAAATTGCTTATTTTTGTTGTTTTCTTCGGGTCTAATTAGTCTTTAAGTGTAATCTGGATACCCCAGAATGGTAGAAAATTGGCTTTGATTATTACTTTAGCAGGGCTTGGATGATTATTTGGAACTAAAAACCTCTAAAACGTAGTCTATGGTTATGGGGTATCTTTTTTTATTTTATTTGATATATCTGCTAGAAGAGCACTTGTTTTTTCCAGAAGTTCCGCTTTGGCTTCTACTTTATATTTCTGACTTAACAACTTTGGATCTTTATATTGAATATAAACTCCTTTATTTCCATCCTCGAATATTAATATCTTTAGAGGTAGTTCTATGCCTATAGATGGGTCTGTTTGCATCAGCAAAGTACCAACTTTTGGAGATCCAAAAAGAAACACTTTTTCGTTATTCATCTGCATCTCTACACTTTCTGCGTTCTTTTTATGATCTATGACATAGAATAAATCGATTTTTCTTTCTGAAAGCTCCCTCTCCAGTAATTCAATGGTTTTTTCAAAATTGTTTTCACTTTTTATTATGATTAAGTCTTCCATTCTTTGTTATATACTATTATGTTATTTAAATATTGCATTCTTCTTATTATTATATATGGTTTCAAGAAATCTACACAGGAAACACAAGAGATCTGGTGTATGGCTGTTTCTTGGAGGTCTTTTTGAATATTTTATCTTGATGTTTCCATTGGTAGCTTCGACTTTCATGCTGTCTGTGCGGAATGATACCATCACGTTCATAAACATAATCATAACTTTCATACTAGTTCCGATAAGCTGGTCCGCTGGCACATACCAATCGTACTATGAAAAAACATATTATAATGGTAAGAATCTGAATGAGATTCTAAGGAAGAGGACCACACCAAGAAGCGAAAAAAGGACTATATGGTTTGTGATCATGGCGACATTTACTGCCGCAGCAGTGCCGCTCGTGTTGAACTTCGTGATTTTGTTTCAGCAGAATCTCATTGCTGGATGGGGACTTGCGATAGTGGCATACGGGATAGCCGGGGTGCTAGCTATGATATTTTGGTACTTTTACACGACAGTAGCCCAAAAGCATTAAATTTTTGTCAGTTCAATTAGTCTTTAAGTGTAATCTGGATACTCTATAAGGGTAGAAAACAAGGCCTAAAAATCGTTAAAAAACATGCAAAAAACATATGAAAAGCATTAGAATTATACTTAAGTGGTGTTTGATG
>JAJZBD010000003.1 GCA_021799085.1 Nanobdellota archaeon
TAATTAGATATTCGCATATTTTAAAAAACATTTTGTGTTTGAGCAAACCTTAAAACTTGATTAAGAAAAGCCAATAAATCTTTTGTGGATATGTGCACTTATATGCCTAGAAGATTAAAAATATCCATATCTACAATTATAAAATATTAGCACTCAAAAATTTTTAGATGTTTTCTCATTTAAGATACCTCTCCAAAATATACATTAGGCATAACACCATTAGGAGGATAGGCACGCATATAAAACCACATAACGTTAATAGGATTTGCTTCTGTACATGCACTACCACAATATGCCGCCGAGATACCTACATATCCACTCGTGCTTCCTTCTTTATTAGCGTTTGTGTATATAGTTGGTGACAATGTTGTTAAAGGAGTAGAACCTTCATTTCCAAATCCACTATACAATGCACCGCTCCAGGTTCCAGCAGCATCCGTTACGACCAAGGTATAATCTGTTGAAACAGCACCTTGATATGTGTTGTCTACTATCCAAGCTATTTGATCATTGAGAAAAGAGATAAATCCTGCTCCACCACTACCTTGCTGTCCAATAAATCTATAACCCAGTGCATCTGGAGCAGATGTGGGAGTAGCAACTGCTATGATTCCAACTCTCGCATCAGCTTCCGTAGTATAGTTAAAAGCTGCTCCTAAAACATATTGACCATTTGCAGGATAAGCCGTACTTTCAATTAAAGCTGCTGGACCACCACCGTAACTACCATTTGTCCATGTTTGTTGAAGGTATCCATTAGACGTCGTCCAATGCCCACCTATAAAAGTAAATGAAGACCAAGAAGCACCCCCATATTGGATGAATACATTAGCTCCGTCATCATACTCTCCATAAGTTGCTGACAATTGAGGAGCTTCACCGTCATTAAAATTGTTGAATAGATTTGTTGTTGATGGAGCAAAGCCGACATATACCGTTTCTGATGAGCCTGCGGGTATTGCTGCTATCTTCAGCCACCAGATTGCATTCGTAGAAGAGTAGCTTTCCAGCCATGAAGGTATAACTGTTCCATTGTAGTAGAAGAACTCCACGTTTTGACCGAAATTGCCTGTGGATATGCTTGTCCAACCACTATCTGAGGATGTAAAATTAATCATTTGCTGGAATGGATTAGGGGTTGCCGATGACTGTGAATTGGTAATTGTCAAAGGCTCATAAGATGTTAAAACTGCGGGTTTACCTGTTATAGATGTTCCTGCTACTGTTCCTGTGGTGTTTTGAACTACATTGCCGGCTGTTGTTGAATAGCTGTACTGTATGCTTGCCGATAAAGAGTAATGGATTCCTGCCGCTGTGCAGGCTACATTTGGCACCAGGATTGTTGCTGTCTGCCCTGATTTCAATGAAACTGGATTTGTCAATGCGTAACTGGCTGTAGTTGTGTTTGCGCCTGTTGCTGATGTGAGAAAGACTTTGTCTATCTGCAGGGAATTTGCATTGTCTGGAATTGGACCTGCTATTATTGCTATTTTGTAGCCTAAGTTATTGCATAAGCTTGAACTTACTGTAAACGGTGAGAAACCACTGCTTGTGAAGGTTACACTTGAACTTGGGTTGAAAATGCCCATGCTGTATAGGATTACTGCTACGATTACTATTATTAAAATTGCCCAGCCATATGTCATCATGTACTCTAAAGCAGATTGTGATCTTTTTGATTTTATTGAGAACAAATTATTATCTAAAGCCCTGGAAACTGGTTTAAATGGCATATTATTTATATAAAAACGAGGGATATAAATATTTCTTAATTAAATGGCTATGAATAGTAAGAATCCCATTTTGGAGCATAGAAATCAATTTTGGGTAAACTTACCTTGAAGCCGTAGCAGCTGTAAACCATTATGTTTTTAACATATTTCAAAAGAGACCAATTCTGCTTCTTTATTTTATTAAGAACTATATCAGCTGAAGAGAGAGACTCAAAAAAATGGTAAAGTTCTTCTTTCTTAAGGACCTGCGGAGCTTTTTCCGCTAACCAAATTTCAAAGTTCTTTGCTTCAGTATCTGATGCAAAGTATATCTCCATGTTTTCTATTTTACCGGAGAATACTGCTGTTATTTTTTCAAATATTGAGTCATCTGAATTTCTAAATGTGTCTAAATGGCTAGAATTTGTTATATATATTGTGTTAAGATCGGTTATTACGCTTGCTATGTTTCCTTTGGCTCCCCTTACAATACTGTCGATTAAACCCTCATTTATTTTAAGCTTATTGTAAAGGACAAGTTTTAAAGCAAAAGCCTTCAATACTCTGTTGTTCAATTTATAAAACCTTGTAATCTCATAAGCTGAAAGATATCTTTTGTATTTGCTGCGGAATATATCACCTGTTTCTGATTCAAAAATTATTATTGAATCGCTCGCTATCGAATTTAGCTTCTGCAGTATAGAAGGATCAACTGACAGCAATTTTTCTATGTCCTCAATGTAAATAACCTTTTTATTCTGCTGAAAAAGTGATTTGGAAACTGCCGTTCTTTTTATGCTTTCCAGCATAAGAGAAGATACACTCTGTGTGTCATCTGCTAATTCATACAAATTTATGACTTCAAAAGTGGCATTTAGCTCGTTTGCGATTGCCTCCGCTAAGAAATTCTTTCCTGTTCCAGCTGGGCCGTTAAATATGAACCTGGATTTTCCGCCTTTTATGGCTGTTAAAACCTTTGAGGGAATGCTGTTCGAGTAGTTCTCCACAAACATTTTTATCTCTGGTTTAAATAAAGAAAGCATATTCACTTAAGACTGGCCAAAAATGCAAGAAAGGCCTGGAACTGTATAAATGGGGTTGCCCCCTCCACTATCCTATAATCAGTCTCTGCAAGCTTCTCGAAAACATAATTCTTCACCTTATCATTTACTATGTCAGTGGTTGATATTATGTTAAAGATAGATATCAAAAGCTCCTTCATATTTATGCCACTGTCTATTATTTCTGAAAATATCTCTTTGGATTTCTTGAAATCTCCAGACAATGCAACTTTCAGCCCTTCCATCGTCTTTGACACATCCATTAGACCGCTGCTTTGCAAAACGGCCTTTGCATCTATCTTTTTGGAAACGTTCGAAAGGGACTGCATCAAATTCACAAGTGTCCTTAAATCACCTCTAGAAACGTAATCCAATGCATCCATTGCTTCTTGGTCTATTTCCAGCTTTTCACTTTCAGCAATTCTTTTTATGAATTTATGCACATCTTCTTTTGATAAAGGCTGAAACCTTAAAATTGCACATCTTGACTGCAACGGCTCTATTATGTTGCTTTGATAATTAACGCTGAATATAAACCTACAGGTTGCACTGTATTCTTCCATCATCCTTCTTAATGCTTGCTGTGCCTCCTGTGTTAAAGAATCCGCTTCATCAAAAAGGATTATCTTAAATGGCGCATCTATAGGCTTTGTTCTTGCAAACTCCTTAACTTTGCCTTGTATAACACTTAACTTCCTGTCATCAGATGCATTTAACTCAATGAAATTCTGATCCCATATCTGACCAAATACTGCTTTTGCCAATACTACAGCTGAAGTTGTTTTACCGACACCAGGCGGGCCAGACAATATCATATGCTGTATCTCTTTCTTTTCGGCCATGGCCTTTAATTTTTCCACTATGTCCTTCTGTCCAATTATCTCATCAAAAGACTGTGGTCTGTATTTTTCTATCCAAAGGGCCATAATCAAAGATCTGCAAATAGCTCTGCAGATGGATAGACTATTAGACCTGTGGCTTTTATATCTAAAGGAATATATTTGGTTAAATGATCAGTAGATCTCATTTTTATTATTCTAAGTGCTCTTATAAATGAGCTTTGCCTTTCTACCATATAAAGGGCTATTACCCCGTCAGATGCAAATTCCTCTACTCCAAAGGCAGAAAGCTTGTTTTCACCGTAAGGCATCTCCCCTATGAAAATTGCGGTACAACTCCTTGCCTTTATTATACTTGAAAGCTCTATTATGGCCTTTCTTATCGACATTATGTCAGAGAAAAACATCTGCAGATAGGTTATAGAGTCTATTATCAGGCGTTGAGCACCCATCGCATCAAGTTCTGAAGAAACCACTTCTTTCATAGAATCGTAATCAACCAAAGGTATAGTAACTATCTTTATTGTGCCGTTATCAAGGTATTCCTTCAATTTTGGATCGAACAGAGTAAACTGCGAAACTAAATCTTCAGGACTTTCCTCCAGTGTGAAATAAAGCCCCTTTTCCCCTTTTTTGGCCCCATCAGCTAAAAACTGCATGGAAAACGTAGTTTTACCCGCACCAGGCGTTCCTGTAAGGAATACTACACTATTCTTTGGAAATCCACCTTTCAAAGCCTCATCTAACCCAGGTATACCGGTAGACTCTCTTTCAATATCATTTTCGCTTTTCTTTTCCATTAACCCTCTAATATCATATCTCCCATCAACTGATATTTCACTCTTATAAGAGAATTCTGGCTAAGTATCTTAGCCCATCTTTCAATTAAGTCCTTACTGACATTTAAAGATTGCGCTGCTTGCGATGTTGTGATTGAATGTTTTTCTTTGACCAATAAAAGAAGTTTATTTAGAGGGTTATTCAAGATTTCATTTGAATCTTCTATGCCTTTTCCAACGTTTTTGCCAAAGTTAGTGGTTTCAAATATTTTCTTCTGTAGTTCAGACTGAGAACTTAGTTCACCTTTGGGAGAGACTGCTTCAAGTGGCTGTATCACATTCTCATTTTCTTTGTTAACGATATTTATCTTAGATGGCATAGCTGACTGTATTTGATTTAGCTTAGCTTCCTTCTCTTCCATGGAAACTTTTGTCTCGGTTTTAGCTCCAGACTGTGCAACTGTTATCTTTTCTTCAGCTAACTCTCCTGGCTTGTAATTTTGACCAGAGGGCAACTCGTGTGCAATTTTGTTGATTTTCTGCTCACGTACGGTTTCTGTCTTTTGCGTTTCCTTCAAAACAGGGTGTACTACTACTACTTCTTTTTCGGTGCTTTCCTGTTGCTGCTTAAGCTTTTTGTCTATTCCAAATAAAGGTATCCTCTTTCCAGGAGATAAATTTTCTGTTTGATTCACTTTATGTGTTAATGTGCTTTGTGCTGTCTTTTCCTTTGTTTCAGCAAGATTTATTTGTGGTACCTCCGGCAATTCAACACCTAAAGAAGAAGCCGCCCTAAATAAAGAGCTGTTTATTAATGAAACATCTGAGTAAACCTTATAAGAAGCATCCAGGATATTCTGCGCTACCTGCTTTAAGTTATTACCATTATCCATATATATTACTGTAAATTAAAGACTTAAATATATTTATGAACTTATAAACGGAGATTTAAACCTTTATTGTATTTAATTTGCTTTCTAACCCTGAGATATAAGATAAGCTGCACACTGGCGCGGTGTTGTTTAAAGTCTCGCAAATCTGTGCCGTAAGAATGTTTGCCGCCCCTAAAACCGTCTGGCCAAATGATCCGCTTGTTGGATTTTCAATAGAGTTAAGCATATCCTGATGTGTGCTATATGCAGGGTTTAATCCACTTGAAGTAAGATAAGTGCCTGCGTTTATACTTGCGCCGTCAAATACATACTGGTTATTAATATCGAAGAATGGCACACCTCCTGCCAAAAAGTTGTATATTCCAAAACCGTGATAAGATGTAAATGCCTGACTCGCAAGCACCACATTATTAAAAACAAATGGAGAAACAGTAGCTATTCCTGTGATATTAACCAAAAATGATGATCCGGTCTCATCCAAGGGTATAAAGTTTATATAACTTGAGTTATAATAAGCGCCTACGAAAAATGGTGTAGGGTTGTTATCCCCGTAGGGAGCTGCGCCGCTGTCTATTGCAGGTTTAGAGACCGCATCATAAAACAAATTTGCATTGTAGTCAAATGTGAATGTTGGAACGTTTGCGTCATTTGTTGCAGACCTATCATAAAATAAATTAGAGAAATTACCAAATCTTGACAAGGCAATTATAATTGACCATCTCATCCCTGCACAGAATGGACAGCCTTGCGCACCTATATAAACAAATGTCGGCTTGCCACCATATGTCAATAACGGTAATTTTAGTTCGGAGCTTCCATTTACCTTAACAGTCGAATTGCCCCCAACTTTTATGGGGACTATATCATAATTACTACTACCTATCAATAAAACACAGTAAGAGGGATTTGGCCCCCTTGAAGTATTAGCTGCTGGCACACATTCTATATTGCCATTTAATTGCGATTGTCCGACTTCTTCTAACTGAGTACTTAAATTTGACAATGCAGTTACATAATTAGGTTCTGACTGGCCAATGGGGCCTTTGAAAAACTGAAGCGAAGTAGCCGAATTGTTTATTGCAGAAAAATTAGGAGAGATCAATGAATTGGGTATTGGAGAATTACCAAAATTTGAATTTGAAACTCCTGACAAATTCGCAGATGTGAACACTACTTTCCCCCCAAGCACAGATATTGTTGCCTTAGAAGGAGTATGAATAACAAATAAAATTAGGGCTATAACAACTACCGCAACAACTACTACACCTATTATTAATGGTATAACTAGATTATTTTTACCAGTTTGTTTTTTTGAATCGACAGCCTGCCCAACTGAGAGTTTTTCATTTTCTTCCTTAAGGCGCTGGATCTCCTTCAGCCTTTCATTCTCTTTTCTCAGTCTTTCAAGCTCATCTTCATTTGAATTAGCGGCAACTTCTACTTTCTTTTCCTCGGTTTTATTTTGCTGACCATTACTTGAAACTTCACTGCTTTTGTCTGCAGATACTGCTTTCTCCGGCTGCAAATCCTTATTTGTGTTATCGTTGCCGTTAGTATCATTATCGTGTTCTTTGTCTTCGTCTGGCATTTTTATGTTAATACCTGTCTGCTTAAATAAATTGCGGTATTGAATAGCCCGTTTTTTGTCATCCCTCTGCTTTAGTTCAAAAGCTTCTCAGTTGGATGCAACAACATTCGACTAAGCGCCGGAATACCGGTTTGCACCCTGAAGGTCTGCCGTTTCATCCTTTTTCCAGCAATCAGCTTTCGCATCATATCTTTGCACTGGAAACAGGTATCGTTTCTGCTCAGTTGCCTGCCTTTTACAGCAATGCATTACTGCACTTCAGTTTTAAAGGTGAACGGACTTCCTCCCTTAACCTATTAAAAGTTAAAGGTCTGTTGTATACAATACCGCTATTATATATAGCAGTCTACATTTAATAAATTATCATGGAATTAAAAACCTTGGATGATAAAGACCTAAAGAAAGATGAAAGGCTTTATATAAAAGGGATTAGATTAATCAATTCAGTAAAGATAGACTATAAAACGCAAAAGCACATTTCTTTCCTTGTCCAAGGGGATAACGAACTGCACAACGTAATGTATTTTGATGAAAAGCCGCAAGATAAAAAATGGCAGTGTGATTGCAAATGGTATACCCTACAGGATAAGCTTTGCTCGCACATAATCGCTGTGAACCTGGCAATAAAAAACGGAAAACTAAAAATTGATCAGTAATACATGGACATGTAAGAAGGAACATTCAAGCCCGTACCAAATTTCTCCAGTTTTGCATTCCCTTCGCTTAATTCATTGTCATGCCAGTAGTCAACAGCCACCATGAAGGATATCAACCTCTCGTTTTTTGTTTTATCAAGGTTCTTTAATTCTCCTTTATCCAAAAGATATATTCTAGAACCCAGTACTTTATTTTTGTTAATAGTCTGCCTGTAAACCAGCGTTATCCCATTGCTTTCCTTTTCGCTGTAAAACCTCGCCTTTAGGGTTTTGTTCAGGTTTTCCCTTCCTTCTTTTAAATTTGGGTATTCAAAGTACCTTTCTGATTTTATAAGGGAGTAATTGTCAAGGCTTTTGGTTAACAAACCGTCATAAATTGAAAGATTAAGCAATGACAAATTTGGTATGGAGTCTTTTTCGGAGAAATGTTCATTGAAGAGTTCAGATGAAACTACGTA
The DNA here is from genome assembly GCA_021799085.1 of Nanobdellota archaeon. Classification (GTDB taxonomy): domain Archaea; phylum Nanobdellota; class Nanobdellia; order Parvarchaeales; family Parvarchaeaceae; genus Parvarchaeum. The sequence goes on from JAJZBD010000003.1 coordinate 7,987, forward strand.
TGAATTACTGGTTTCTTTCAGTTTTTCCATGTTTACAAGGAATAAATCGAGGTTTTTATCCAGATACGTAAGGTTCTTGCTTCCCTTTTTTGCTATTATATGCTTGCTTTCTCCGTTGTTTTTATACCAGTTAAATGTGTCCATTGACTGAAGAACGGTTAAATCCTCATTTTTAGAGATAAGATCCAATATCTGTTCATCTGAAACTGTTATGTAATTCTGCTTTAGAAGATCATCTAAAATACCTCTTTCGTTTTTCGGCATCATCACTAGATTTAAGAAGAAATCCCCTATAAATACTTATTTTAATGAACCTGTACGCAATACCTTGCATACCCAATCCTTTGGAGCAGATGCATGCTCCACTTCTTTAAGAAGAAGATCCGCCTGTTTTTGACTTTCCAATTTATCTAGCTCCAAATAAATATAACCCTCTTCTGCTTCATTATGCCCTTTTAAGACACGCATAACCGCTTGTGTTTTCTTCTTTGCATCCTCAAGTTCATCTATGAAAATTAACCTTTTCACTTCCTCTAACAATTTAAGTATTGCGCCGTGCTCTGCCTCTAAACCCTGAATCCTCAGTTTATTCTCTTCGAATATTTCAGGAAAAAGGTATTCTTCTTCCCAAAACATGTGATTTCTAAGTGAGGATACTATAAACGCAAGCTTATCCGTATCAGGCTTTAAACTCAATGAAAGCAGGAAGTCATTAAGGTATGCATCAATTCTTTCATGGTCTTTTGTCAAAACGCTGTCAAGCATATAGAGTTAAGAAAGCCAATTTATTTAACCGTTATATACGAATTTCTATTTTTATTTGAATACCTAAAAATAAATACTAGAAAAAATTATAGGTTTTATGGTAGATTACACAATAATAGGAAATGAAGTACAGTACTTACAGGCAGAGATAAAAAGCGGAGAATCTATTCTGTGTGAAGCGGGCCACATTACATTCAAATCATCGGATGCAACAGTCGAAGCTACTACCGGAGGTTTGAAAGGAGCATTTTCCCATTTTTTAGCGGGCTCGGATGTATTTCTTCTCAAATTGGATGGGCCTGGAACAGCAGGTTTTTCGGGTTTTCTTCCTGGCAAGATATTAGAGATTTCTTTGAATGAAACTGGCATACTTGCTGAATATAATTCTTTTCTCTGCATGGATTCTTCTGTTACATATTCATCAAAATTCGCTGGGCTTTTTAAGGGCTTAATTGGTGGAGAGGGTATTTTCCTAGAAAAGTTTTCCGGAAATGGGAAGATTTTTCTACACGGTCATGGTCAAGTAATAGAAATTAACTTGGGAGAAGGCGAAAACATAGAAGCTGAAGCAGGTCACGTGCTTGCCTTCGAAGCGAATATGCAGTACTCTATAAATAGAATAGGCGGAATGAAAACAATGGTTCTTGGAGGACTAGAGGGAGAAGGATTGTTCTTTGCCAAGATAACTGGCCCTGGAAAAGTATGGCTTCATTCGATATCACTTGAACAGCTTGCATTAAAAATTGGTCGTTATATACCAAGAAACTAATAGTAATCTTGTCTTAAAGTTAAATGATATCGCTGGGATAGTTTTGATTGGTTTACGCCCTTTATTAATTTCGGCAGTATTTATTAAGCCGTTTAAAATTTGCTATTTGTATAACTTATGTTTGATTAGTGTTTGTTAACTCAAAGAAAACTTCTTTGTTTTCTGGTAGTGCTCCATTACTTTTAATATTCTTTAGTTAACTTTCAAATGTTCTTCCTTTTTCATATTCCACATTTACACTTTGCATTAAACTTTATTTAAAGACAAAAGGAATATGAACCAATCAAAGTCTGCCCTCGCCAGGATTTGAACCTGGGTGCCCGGTTTAGGAAACCGGTATTCTGTCCAAGCTAAACTACGAGGGCTATTCGAAATCTAAAGCTTTTTTAGCTTAAATCATTTGGTTTTAAAACTATAAATATTATCCTCTATCATATCTCTTTATTGTTTATGGTAGGGAATAATCCTTTTATAAGTATAACCTATTCAGAAAATGACACTATAGTAGACAGAGTCAATGAAAGGATAGAGCTGTTAATACTTGTAAATGAAGCAATGGAGCACGGTGGTATAGTAGTACTTAAAGGTGCCCCTGGCATGGGAAAAAGCACCCTCTTAAATGCTGTTGAAAAAGAACTTAAGAAATCAAAAAACATAGATATAATGAGGGAGGAGTTTACTCCAGCGGTTTACAATAAGATAAGAAACCTAAATATAAATTCCACAAAAAAAATGCTTGTGGAACTTGATGATTTCAATAATATAGAAATGCTTGACAAATTAAGCCAGCAAAGAGTTATTGACCTTTTGTATAGTCTAAGCCAGAAAATTGCAATTTTAATAGTTGAAAATAGAGAAGAAGGCATTGAAAAGGAACTCAAATCACAGAGCAAACAATTCAAAAAATACCAGCTTGAAGGGCTTTCAAAGGAGGATTTGAAGCAAGTAATAATAAATAGATTAAATTCAGTAAGGCCTACAAAATCAGATTTATTGGACCCTTTCACCGAAGCAGAGTATGAAAAGATATACAAGAAAGCAAAGGGAAATCCAAGGATTGCACTGCTTATCTGTTCTGCATTATACGATCAGAAAACAAACAGTATAATATAAGGAAGAATTAAAAGAAGGTATGAAAACAAATATCAGAATAGCCCTGCTACTCTTAGCTATATTTACAGTAGTACTTATAGCAAGCAGTCTTTTCGCAGGTGTAAATCTAAAGTTGTTTTCGGTAATTTCGTTGCAGACTGGAATAAACTATAACGTGACTTCCCCGTTTTACTATTTGCTTTACATAATAATAGCAGGTTTGCTTATACCTACTGCAGTGATATTGCTGCTCGTGAAATATAAAAAATTAAAGATAATAAACATAGTTCTTATACTTTTGTTTTTGTTTGTAATGTATGCCTTTTCGGACATGCTACTTTTAGATATCTACGTTTTCCCTCTGCACGGCAATCTAAATTCTAATAGCAGCTTGCTTGCTGTCTTTTCGCTTTTAGTCTATATTCTTCCAGTCATATTTACAGTATACTACTTCAAGTACGCAGGGAAATACGCAAAAGACGTTTTAAACATAATTTTGTTTGTATCGATCTCTGCCATCATATCCCTATACTTAAACATAATAACAGCATTGATACTTATTGCAATCATAAGCGTATATGACTATATCTCTGTATTCATAACAAAACACATGCTTACGCTTGCAAAGGCATTTGGCGGCAATTCATTTGGCGGCATATCTCTAATGGCGAAAAAGGCAAAGAAACAGCAAATCTTTCTTGGTGGGGGGGACATGGCTTTTCCAGCCATTCTTGCAAATGAGTTTTTTCTCCACTATAACCTTCTCTCTGGAGCATTTACAATAGTAGGCGCAGTAGTTGGGCTGTCAATAATATTGTTTTTGGGTAAGAAGGGGAAGGCTTACCCTGCAATGGCGGCCATTGGACCAATGCAATTTGCTTTTCTTGGTCTGTATTTTCTTATAAGGTTTATCTGATATAACAGCGTTATATATTTAAATTGACATTGAATTAAAGACAAAATGGAAGTAAATGTAAAGGAAGAGGACGTTATAAAAGGTTTAAAGCAGTGCTTTGATCCAGAGATACCGGCTAACATCTACGATTTAGGATTAATTTACAAGATAGAGATAAATGGGACTGAGGTAAAAATAACTATGACTTTGACATCACCCTTCTGTCCAGTTACAGATTATTTAGTTGAGGACATAAAAGGTAAGGTAATAGATTTCTCGGGTGCTACAAAGGTAGACCTAGATATAACTTTTGACCCTCCATGGACTAAGGATAAAATGACGGATGAAGCGAGAGCTGAACTAGGGATATAAAACGGAATCATTTTGAAGAATGTTTTGAAAATTAATCTAGGAAGTTTTTATCCTTTAACTTTTCAGGCAGGTACGTTTCCGTCATAAATGAGAGCCCTTTTGCAGTAAACGCATCTAACTCCACTTTGGCCCCCAATTTTTCCATCTTGTCAAGCTCTTCCATCCATTTCTTGTTGTTTTTAAACCAATCATAATTCTTAATCTGCTTTATTCTTGCCATATCGACATCCTTAAACTTTATAAGGTGTCTTCTCAATCCATATTTATCTATATCCTCCATTGTCAATCCCATGAACTTTGCCTCCGGCAAGGAAAGTTTGTCTGAAACATGCGCTAAGGCAATTGAACCGAATTTAATGGCAGAATAGATGTAAACTCCCCAGATATCTCCATCGGTTAAAACATAAACTGGAAGATTGTGCTCTCTGCTAAGTCTTTGAAGCAATCTTCTTATCCCTCTTGTAGCCTGCCCCTGACTTGCTATTATAACGCAGTGCAGCTTCTTCCAAGCTTTATCTTCATTAAGTCTGTCCCATATAGTAGCTTTCTCCATGTATATTACAAATTTGGCGTCAACCTTTCTGAATATAAGGTCCTCTACATTACTTGGAACAGCCCATCCACCGCTCCCCATTTTGGACCAGTCTATTATGTCACCTCTGTCTTCTATTATTACTTCTCCTGCAACTGCACCGTTTTTGTTTGCGTTTATGTTCAACTGTTCCCTTGTCAAATCGGTTATAAGCTCTAAATCCTCTATTGCCTTGTTAGTCTCTATCTGATCGTCAACTACATCTATCTTTGTTCCAGGTATCGTTCTTCTTACCTGATAAAAAGCAGACCTTAAGCTCGTATGCTTGTCGTTTTTTATGAGTTCTCTACTTACAGCTGCCATCGCCATTGTCTGTATAAATTTTCTGACATGGCCGACGTTTAAAAAATACCTTCTTGACAAGCCACTACCTAATGTAATCATTCTGCTTTCTGTATCGTATTTTACGTTTGACAGGCCCCTTACAGGCAAAGTCAGATAAGGGTTCTCGCCTTTCTCTATTTGCTGGTAAACCTCTTTTCCAAGCTTCTCAAGTATGCTTAATCTCTTTTTCCTCGACTCTTCGATTTCCTTACTGTCCATACTTATTCCTCCTCTTCTGAAGACGTATCAGATTCTATCTTACTTGATATAACATCTCCCTTGCTAAGACTTTCTTCCACGTTTGCCTTAACTTCTTCCTTCTTCTTTTCAAGAAGGCCCTCTATCTTTGCCTTTATCTTTTTTTCTTCTATATCTGTCAACTTTGAAAGTGAATAAGCTAATTCTATACCATACTTGTCAAACAGACTTATTCTTTCCTGAAACAGGCTGCTTTTGTGTTTTCTGTTGAGAAAGACGGAAAGATTCCTGACAAGTTCCTGCAATGCAAGCTTTATCTCCTTTATTATTATTGGGTAACTTGCAACAGAATTCTTGCTTTCATTTGTGTATGGAACCCAGACCGATGCTATGTGAATTATGAAGACTAAAGGACCGATAGGGACCTTGCTTTCTACCTTTAAGCCATAACGTGCATAGTCTACACCCAAAAAGCTTTGAGTCAATGCACATGAAGAAGAATCAAACAACAATGGTATCTTATTTGCAAATCTCATCAGAATTGCCTTATCGTTTTGTATTTTACCGCCATATGCTGCGGCAACTTCTATTTGAAATGGCATTCCCCTGTAAACCTCTGGTTTTCTTGTAACTGATTTTACAAACTCCGGTGAATATTCCTTCTTTAGGCTCTTTTCCAGTTCTTCTCCACCTATTGGCGACAAACAATCAGTCTGCGGCCTCATCAAGTCAAGGGATTGCAACGCTTTTAGTATTGAATTTGCCTGGACCCTGTCGATATCCTGTGGCTTGGTTTTAGAGTCTATTCCTGCGCTTTTCAACGTCTGTTCTGCAACGACCCTGCTTACTCTGGACAATTCATTCTCTAAAACTGATGCAACGGTTCTTTCGGTCGAATTCTTTAGAATCCTCATGAATATGCCTATCTCCAATCCCTCGGGATGCGGCTTGATCGACAATGGCTCCTTTGGCAATGTATCTATAACTCTTTTATATGTGATTTTTTCCCCGTTTGGATTTGTATAGATCAAAGTTGCATGTGGATTGACTAAGGCAGTCCTTCTTATGTATTCGTCCAATCCTTTGTTCCCGCTTATGTACAGGCCCTCTATCTCCAATTCTATGCTTGTTCCTGATTCATAAGGATAATCCTCGTCGCTTTCTTCTAAAACCTCCGGTTCATTTTTCAGGATGTTTATCTGGACTTTTATCATCTTCGCTTTCTTTGAGCTTTTTATCTTGGAGATTATCTTTGCAGGCTTACCCGTAGTAAGCTGTGAATAAAGGACGGCGGAATGTATGCCTATACCTTGCTGGCCCCTGCCCTGCCTCATTGACTGGAACTTGCTTCCGTAAAGCATCCTTCCGAATATATCGGGTATTTTTGATGAAAGGATGCCTGGACCGTTGTCCATTATCTTTATAAGGAATATCGGAGCATTCTTCTTTAGTCTTAGTTGCTTTCCATTCATAAGCACCAAAAGCTTGTCATTGTTTTCCGATATGTCAAATGCAACATCATCAAATGAAATGCTCAACTTGCCTGCTCGTATCTGCTTTGACTCGCTTTTGCCCTTATAAAGAACTGTAAACTCGTTTTTTCTAACTATCAACTGACCTACATTCTGCTTTTCATCAAGCATTTGGTAGTTATCGCTTAATGCCTTTACGTCTACGGTTACTTCAGGCAAAGTCACCTTTTCCTTGTTCTTTTCTTGCATGTGTCCTAGTTCTTCGCAAGCATCCAGAGAATTGTCAACGGCTTCCTTTACACATGTAAGCAGTGCCTTCTGTTTATTGTCAAATCCTAAAAGATGCCTGTTCTTCTCAAAGAATTCTGTAACACTTATAGCTCTTTGTCCCTTTGCAAGTTCTTCAGCGATTTCCATTCAGATACACCTCTACTTTCTTTTTGTTTATCATTGAAAACACATTATCATGTTTTGCGCCATTTAAAATCATTTCTATTGCAGCCTGTGCAATAGATATATTCTGTATCTGTCCGATAATACTTATAGTTTTCCCATAAACGTTTATATAACAGGAGGTTTCCTTCATCAGCCTCTGCTTTATCATTCCCCTTGTGCCTATTACCCTTCCTTTCAGCTGCATTGCTCTTTTCTCAGAATTACTGTAATCCCTTAGACTTATTATGACAAGGTCATAATCATCATCCAACAGCAAAGATGCGATAGCTGCATCAAATCCTCTGTTAAAGGCATTTACTACGTTTTTTGCAGACATAACCTCAAGGGCACTCTTTCCGCTTACATAAGCCATGTTTCCATCTACTTCGAACGTAACTCCGTGCTGCTTTATCTTTTCCAGTAGTTTTTTCTGCCTTACTATCTCTTTTGCCTTTCTCCCATTCATCAATATCTCATCTTCCATCTAAAGTTCCCTTGACATGTACCACTTATATCTTTTGTATCCAAGATTCCTGTAATACTCCCTAACCCCCACACCTGATATGACATTTATCTTATTTATTGAATACTCTTCTTTTGTTATCCTTTCAGCTTCTGAAAGCAACTCTTTGCCGAAGCCCTTGTGCTGGAATGCATTATCATTGCTTTCATTTATATTTAAATGTTCACCATAAACATGCAATTCCCTCACAAAAGCCTCCTTTGAATTATCTGGTATCCTTAATCTCAAAAAGGCAATTATAGCATTATTGTTGCTGTCATCTACACTTAGAAAAACCTCGTCTCCGTTCGCCGATCTATAATTTTCCCGATTTAATCCTATTCTCATCGGCTTGGAAAGTTTTACATGCCCTATTTCCCTGCTTCTTATGTCATTTGCCCTTTTTCCCATCCTTGCTATTTTCATGTCAATAAGCTGCCTAAGATTTGTTACCTTTATGCCATTCTCTATGAATGTCGATGGTATGTCCCTTTCAATCCTCATTATTCTCAGCCATTTTGGGGCAGTTACCTCCGCTTCTGCGATTATATCAACGACTTCATCAACAGGATAAGGTTTATAATTTCCCCGCTTCCACATTTCATACAAGCCAGTTCCTCTAATAACCAATGTTGGGTATATCTTTATTGCATCTGGCTTAAAATCCTGATTGTTATATATCTGCTTGATTGTTTCCTGGTCTTTTTCTTTGTCAGAAAATGGAAGATTAAGCATTATGTGGTAGTCTACTTTATATCCATAGTTTTTTAGCCTTCTGCTTGCATCAACAACATCTGATATTGTATGCCCACGGTTGTTTTTAATTAGCACATCATCATAAACACTTTGAACACCCATCTCAACTCTTGTTATGCCGAAATCAAGCATTCTTTCTATGTCTTCGTTTGAACATCTTTCGGGCTTTGTCTCAGCAGCAAACGCAACGCACCTTATCCTTGCAGTTTCATTAAAATGCTTCTGCTCTTCAAGCGCTCCATCAACCTTTTCACCGTAGAACTCATTCATTGCCTTGTAAACCTCTTTAACATAATCCTTTACGTAATCCTTTGGTAAAGTCGTAAATGTGCCTCCTATAACTATAATTTCTATTTTCTGCGGGTTATAACCCATAAAAAGATAATGCTTTAGCCTAGCGGTAACCTGCATGTAAGGATCATAATTGTTCATCAATGCCCTTCTGGCTGCAGGCTCAAAGCCAGTGTAACTCTGCGGTGTGTTGAATTTTGTGCCTCCCGGGCAGAATATGCATGTGCCATGTGGGCAATCGTATGGCTTTGTCATTACTGCAACTACATTTACACCGGAAAGCACCCGCACAGGCTTGGAAACCATAATACTTGCATATTTTTCCCGTTCTTCCTGTGAAAAATAATTCAGTATCTCCCCATTCTTCGGAATATTATTCATGCCAATCTCTCTGCATATCTCCCTCTTTACAGTAAGAAGCTCTTTTTTGTTCCTTATTCTGCCCATGTCTATCTCTTTCTTGAACAAAGGTATAAAACTAAGTAGATTTTCCTGTTTATTGTAATAATCCATATGCTTTATAATTTATAAAAGCTGGATATATAAATTATATATGAACAATAAAGCGCAGATGATAACCATATTCTTTTCCCTGTTTCTTATACTTGCAATTATAACAATATTGGGGATAGAATCTGCAAACCTTAATACAAATGAGAATGTGAATTCATTAATGCAAGCTTACAATTTGCCTAAACTTGAGTACTATAATTTTTTGAATGTTATTTCGAAGATATCAACAATAAACCCTTCAAATGCTACAGCTGCTGTGTTCAATTCAACCATAGAAGGAATATACAACAAATTTTTCCAGAATCTTAACATAACTAACCAAGGTGTCAATACAAGCAGTTTAGTTATAAGCAACTTCGCTGAAAGCATACCTCTGTTGATAACAAACTACCAGAATATAGCTACGCCCAATCCATTCCAACAGATGATAAACATCTCTGTTTCTTCCATTGATAATTATGTTAACACAACATCTTTTGGGCAAAATGTGGAGTTTGTCTACAATAACAATAGCGTCATACCTTCATGGTTAGAATCTTACAATTCAAAGTATGCAATTTGGTGGATAAAGATACCATCAATACCCGCAAAAGGAACAATAACAATATATATGAAATTTGCAAACAAGAAAACTAACTTATTTAACAATAAAACAACTGGAGAAGCTCCTCAATTGTCAGCAACTTACGCAGAATATGACGACGGCTGGAACATATTTAATTTCTATGATAATTTTGCAGGGACCAGCTTAAATACAAGTAAATGGTCTACTCCGTCGATTCCTTATACTGTAGATAATGGTATTACGCTAGATGTTCCATCAAGCGGATATGGATCTATAAGTTCAGTGCCTACATTTTCCGCAGGTTCTGTATTCGATTTTTACGGTGAGCCTACAACCAATAATGGTGGAGGGGGATTTGACTTTGGAGTTGGAGACTGCGTTAATTGTAATCCTGTCGGAGATAGTTGGATGGTAGGCGCACCATCCGGAGATTCCGGTTACTATTTATATTTAGATAGCAATACTGTGAGTACGAATTACGTAAGATCTTATGGAGTATGGACTGTTGGTTTAGAATCCAGTGGCACAACTTCTTTCTCTGAATACAATTATTCCGACAGATACACTGTCACAGATAGTTCATTTAGTCCCTCTCCTAATTCATATACTATTTTAATACACACTGGTGACTCTGGAAATACCTTTATTCAATGGTTAAATGAAAGATCAGCGCCACCAAATGGGGTCATGCCAACTGTACAGATACTCAATGCCCCTGCAAACATAGGATATGTAGCGCCATTGACTATAACTAATCATCAAAATGTTACAACACCGAATCCATTCCAACAAGAAGTTGTTATAAATGCCAGTAGGTACTCTGCATTAGAAGCACCGAATTTGGATAACATAGAATTTTTCTATAGCAATGGTACAATTATACCTTCATGGCTAGAAAGCGGTAATAGTTCATCGAAAAATGCAACATATTGGCTTAAGATTGGAAGCATACCCGCAAATTCCTCAATAAATGCATATATTGGTTTTGCATCAACCAACTTAAACCTTTTCAATGGAAAAACCGTCGGAGAGGCTCCCCAGCTTTCTCCAACTTATGCAGAGTATGATGACGGAGCCAATGTATTCAATGTATATTCCAACTTCGCTGGCACAAGTTTGCCAAGTTATTTCACCCCATATGTGGGAGATGCCACACTGTCAGTTAATAATGGCCTTCACCTACAAGTAGCAAACAACGGCTGCTCCAGTACATGGGCAGGGATAATCTACAACAACCCCATAAACTCAGCGGATTCTATAGTGGAAACGTATAGCTCAGGAACCAGGGTTGCAGGGCCTGAAGATGTAGGATTGTATACAGGAAACAGCGACACTGCAGGAGGATATGCGGGGGTAGCAGATACTTGGGGATGGGGATGGGGAACAATAAGCGGCGGATATGGAAATATAGGCAACCCATTTGACATAAGCTCGGGAAGCGGGGTAGCAAGCATTTACTGGATAGGAAATGGAAACGAGGGCATCGGTTGGAATTACAACTTCGTCTCATCAACAAACACGAATGAGGGATGGAGCAGCAGCTTATATGCATCTATACAGACTGGAGAGTGCTCTCCTGCTGCAAACATGGTTTATTACTGGTTTAGGGTCAGGGCATACCCTCCAAATGGGATTATGCCCTCTACAAGCATTGGAACTATACAGGATATTTATCCCTTTGAATACCAATATTCTGTTGCTAATTTCACAAATTCTACTAGCATATCTGTTCCAGGAACTGTGAGCACTGGAAAGATATGGAATGGAGGCCACGCATATACACTTGCAATGTGGGTTAAGATGGACCATGCATATGGAACATGTGGTTATCCTTGCAGTGATTTATTCCAAACCAACCAAGGCTGCACTTCTGGGCTAGAACAGGATCCATACAATGCAACAGGTTATCAAATAAATCTTTTAGAGTGGAATTCAAGCTGTGGAACGGGAGCAACGGCACAGGGTTCGCCTTACCAATATGTGCCCTACGGTAAATGGGAATTAATAACGGGTATATTCAAGTATAATTCGCAAGGAAACGCATGGATAGCCTCATGTGTTGATACTAGTTGTACGAACAGAACTTGGACATTGACTGCTCCTGCGGTCTATTCCACTCCTGCAACAATTCTTGGATCGCAGCAGATTAATGGAGAAGTAGCGGATGTGCAAATGTATGATGGCGCATTGACTTTAAATCAAGTTAATCAGCTTTACAATGAGTTTATAGGTGCACAACCAGTATCTAACTCAACGCTTGTCGCATGGATTCCCTTGGATGGAAACGCATACGATGACAGCGGGAATGGCAACACAGCTTCTCTATCTTCTGTTAACTTTTTATACCCCTAATCATTTAATATAAAACTTGCTGTTCTTTCCTTGTTGAAAGGAATTAGATCATCGTAACCCTGCCCGGTTCCCAAGAATATTATTGGTTTTCTCGTAACATAAGATATAGAAAGGACTGCTCCTCCTTTCTTGTCTACATCCGCCTTTGAAAGTATGCTTGCGTCTATTCCTATTTCCTTGTTAAAAACTTCTGCCTGCTTAACGACATCATTTCCCGTCAATGCATCGCCTACGAATATTGTAAGATCCGGCTTGCTAACTTTTTTTACCTTCTTTAATTCCTCAATTAAATTTTTGTTTATGTCGCTTCTGCCGGCAGTATCAATCAATACAACGTCTTCTTTTGCAGAATTAGCATGTTTTATCGCATCAAATGCAACAGCCGCTGGGTCAGCCCCATAAGTGTGCTTTATTACCTGAACGTTCAACCTTTTTGCATGTATCTCCAATTGCTCTATAGAGGCAGCACGAAAGGTATCTGCCGCGGCTATTACTGGCTTCAGTCCATTTGAAAGAAAGAACTTGCAAAGCTTTGCTATTGTCGTAGTCTTTCCCGCGCCATTTACTCCGATTACCAGTATCACAAAAGGCTTCTTGCTTTTTATGTCGGATATGAACTTTTCCTTACCATATGCAATTAAAACACCAGCTATACTTTCCTTTATTGCATTCTCAACGTATTTTTTGTTTCCAAATACAGAAACACTCTGGCCAATAAGTCTAGCCTTCAATTCCTTCTCAATGCCTTCAAGAACTGACAATGCAACGTTGTTTTCCAGGAGAGCTGATTTTATCTCAGAATAAATCATTTCAACGTCCTCTTCTGTTATTGAATGTGAAAGAATAGATTTCTTTTTTGCAGAGGATTTTTGCTCTTTTCCCTCAACCTTTGTTTCTGCCTTTTCTTCATTTTTAAGTTCAGAAACTTCCTTCTTTATTTCCTTAATCTCTTCATTGATTTCCTTCTTGTCTTCTGGTAATATGTCTTTTTTAAGTTCAACTTTATCCTGCTTTAGTATTTTTTCTTCCTTATTTTCTTCTTCTAGAATTTCTTTCTCCTCTTCCTTTGAAAGCTTTTTCTGGATGGAGTTTATGGAATCTTTTATCTTTTTCTTTATGAAGTCAAACATATTATCTTAATGAGTTTTGGTAGCTTTCATAAAGCTTGTTTGCCTCGTCTTCAAGCTTTGTACCTCTTTCCTGCAAAACCTGTATTGTCTGCGCTATTGAATTTATGTTTGCGCTGACTTCCTTGAAATCGCTTTCCAGCTTTGACTTTAATTCCTTGAATGAGAATGACTTAAAGATGTTGCTCCCTATACCTACTATTGCATTGTCAAGTTCATTTACCTTTCCCCTTATAAAAATGTCCTGAGCATACGGTACTAAAACATCGCTGTTTCCTTTTAAGGAATTCAATCCATCTAAGGCCCTTGCAATGTTATCCTGCGTTACCTGCAGGTTATTTAGAACGTTTATGTAATTTTCAAGCTCTCTTCTTATATACTCGATCTCCATCAGCTGATTGCTCAGCTTCTCCTCGTCAATTTCCATTTACTGGCCCTGTTTTACAAGATTTACTGTTACTATCTTTTTATCATCCTTAGAGCACATTACCCTTATCTTTGGCCTGGGGTCCTTCATTCCCCTGCTGAATATTTCATTATTTACGTCTTGACTTAATTTTACATCCTCTGCCTTCATGTGCCTTTTTATGAAGGCCTTCAAGTATTTTGCAGCGGCAGCTGCTCTTTTGTAAGGAGGTACCTTTTCTATACCCCTTCGCATGTTTACCATCAGTATTTTTTGCTCTGCCATCTTATCTACCTACATTCTTGTTCATCCTTGACCTGTCCATTTTCCTAGTTCCGTATTTCCTTATCTGCGCAAACACAGGTGGACGACTGGTCTTTCTAGCATGCCTTATCAATGCTCTTTTTTTATTTGCCGATTTATTCCTTGACATATTCATTTGTTCTCAAACTTTATCTTCTGCTCCTTTTTTGGCTGTGCTATTGTCTGCAGCAATTCTTTCAATCTTTGGTCATCGATAACTGATTTAAGCCTTCCTGTCAAAGCAGATTGGATGAGCATGTTTTCAACTTCCTCTGCTAGTTCAGGATGGGCATACCTTAAATTTCCAAGCCTTTCTCTTGCCTCTTTTGTAAGGAACTTTACCAGCACATCCTGCTTTAATTGCTCCATCTTCTTTCTCTGCTCCAACTCTGACATGTCATTTTTATTCTGATATTCCATATTTTTTTGCTGTTTCCTTTGCTGCATTATCTGTAAATGCTATACCTTTTGGGGTAAGGGCCCTTCCGAAATGATCCTGAACCTTTACTTTTTTAATTAGCTCTGCCTTTTCTAGTTCCTGCAGTATGTGTCTTATTACTGCACCGCTCGCAGGCTTGAAATGCTTTCCACTGTATCTATTCTTTTCCTTGTCTCCATATATGTTCCTTAAACGGTTTACCCCTATTGGCCTTTTATTAACGTACATTCTTCTCATTATGCTTGCTGCTCTTAGGTACCACCAATTATCTTGAGAAGGTACCCTATCCTTTGCTGAGCCTGTTTTTACGAACATTGCCCAGTCGGGTGGCGGAGTTAACTTTTCTTCCTCAAGTTTTCTTGCAAGTTCATTTACTAGTTCTATTTGATTTACGTCATATCCTCTTATCATATTTTACCTTTCTAACATTTCCACAATTTAAGCATTTATAGGTTAAAAAACCTTGCTTCAATCTTACCCTGCAGTTAACTCCGGGCATAAGTAATTTATTACAGCTTCTGCATATTAAAAACTTTTCCTCTCCTATCAGTTTTATCTTTTTGGACGTTAATATCCTCTTGGCTATGTATGTATACCTCTCTGCAAGTTCTTTGTTCTCCCTTGCTGCTTTTACCAGATAATCAAAGTCCCTTTTGAATCTTTTTTCGTCGTTTCTATACACTGCCATGCTTGATATTATCACTAATCTTTTATTAATAGTGTAATTGCACTCAAAAATGAAACTTAAAATAATTACAAACTTTCCAATTATAGAAAAATTTATAAAGGATATATATCTCTTAAAAGTAAAGCGCTGGGGCAGAGGCGCAGAACAAAACCAAGGAGGTTAATATGGCCAAAAAGAACAAAGTAGAAGACGACGATGAAATCATCGAAGAAGACGAACTAGATGGATTGGATGACGAAGATTTAGAGGATGACGATTTAGATGATTCAGACGAAACAGACGAAGAATGAATAAAACAAAATAAAAGGCTATTTTTATATTTTTTATTTAATTTAATTTTCTAAGGACAAGAACAAGGTTCTCATTTGCAAACTCTTCCGAGATTATGCTTTGCTTTTTGTCCCTTCTTACGATTTTCAAGTAAAGCTTATCACCGTTTTTTGCCCTCACTTCTATGGAGTTTTCCATTTTTCTTATGTCAATGTCATTCCTGTTTCTTACCCCCGGTAGGGCAATTGCATGTATTACTGTATCTCCGTGCTTTGATATTAGGTCTTGAGGCTCTATGATTTCCTTAGCGGAAAAAGGCTGCTTTGCACTGCTTTCATGCCTTTCTTGACTTTCATGCTGTTTTTCAGTAAATATAGAACCATTGAAAACGCCATTCAAAACCTGCGGTATCAGCTCATTTACCATTTTTGTAACGTCTATGTTCAAACCGCTTATGTTTATCCCTTGTGTTCTCAAAGGCCTGCCGCACTGCGGGCAGAAGCTCCATTCCTTTTCAGTAGGCATTCCGCAAAACAGACATTTTTTCTTCTGCATAATTTATTCTCTTGTATGTAATTGAATATATAATTTGCTGTACATTACAGGAAAAGGTTAAATTATGGAAGAATCTAATAAAATATATGATAAAATCATTGTTTTTGATTGGATTGATAATCTTTCTTGCGGGAGGAATATCTTTTCTGGGATTAAACATACATACAATAAGCAAGTACATCAATGAGATACTATCGTTCATACCGCTACAGCAGGAATACACTTCGATAATCTTTATAGTCATAGGATTGATACTGATGGGTTTGAGCTTCTACTCAAAGATGGGTAAATACTACAAATATTATTGACATGGGATTTGCCGGAACAAGCATAACAAATGACGATGCAGAGGAGATATTAACTTCGCTGGTAAAAGCTTACTCTGCGATACCTCCGGTACTAAAAAATTACATCCCTCCATTAGATAGAATATTGAAGGTATTGCCGGATACTGTGAGAAAGTATTCTGTAGAGGACATAATAAAGCTTTTGGATTGGGCTGCAAAGAATGAGATAGTTATTTAAGCATAGGGTTCTAAAATTAATAAAATAACTATTGTAATGTAATAAAGGAAATTATGAGCATAGAAGCGTTATCAGAGTACATCAGGGACAGCTTTGCCTTCTTTAATGGCTTTTGGTTATTTAGCAATGTATACAACCTCTACCCATTTATAAAACGTAGCAAAGAGGAAGAGGAAGAAGGCAAGCTTGAGAACGAGCCAAAGATATCTGTTCTTATCCCTGCGTATAAGGAGGAAAGCGTCATAATAGACAACGTAAAAAGGATTAAAAAAGCAGATTACAGCAATCTTGAGCTTATACTTATAACAGAAAAAGATGACTTTAAAACGGACAGGATGTCTGAGTATCTTTCTAGAAAATACAAAAACGTAAAGCATGTCTCTTTAGAAGGGAATGAAAAAAGGGGGAAACCGCGTGCATTGAATGCGGGATTAAAACACGCAGAGGGAGAATTAATAGGTGTATTGGATTCCGAGGATTATATAGACAGAGAACTATTCAAAAAAGTGGCATATAAATTTTCAAGATACAATTATGATGCTGTCCAAGGAAAACTGCACCTTAAAGAGTCTCATAACAGATGGCTTGACCACCAATTTGCAGCCGAGTACAGATACTGGTATGACCATTACATGAAAAAGGTAAGTAAATCGGGCTATATACTGCCATTTGGGGGAACAACCAATTTCTTTAAGAAAAGCGTTCTTGATGAACTGAATGGATGGGAGGATGGAAACCTAACGGAGGACTACGAACTAGCAATAAGGATGTACAGCAAGCAAAAAAGTGGAAGAAAATACAGAATAGGTTATATAGATGTTGTAACCACAGAAGAGACGCCGAAAGATATAAAGAGCTGGATGAAACAACGGACTAGGTGGTCACAGGGAAAGTTAGACACTTCATTAGAGTACCTGAAAAAGAAGGATTTGAGCATAGAAAACAAGACAAAGATACTGGCTACAGGGCTAAGTTCATTTATAGGCACAATAAACCTTGCAGGATTAGGAGTAAGCGCATACATGTATGCAAGCGGAACAAGTATGAGTTATTTTGCCGACCTTGCCTACATTAATCTTTCCTTTATAGGGGCATACTGCTATTTGCAGGGCAAAGCCTACTACGAAACGCTTAAAGAAAGGGGAGATAAACATAGATATTTGAAGTCAGCGTTTATAGGAATTACCACTCCAGTTTATTGGGTACTGCAATGGGCGGCCAATACCATTGCATTAGGCAGAGAGATAAAAAGAAAGAAGAACTGGGAAAAGACTATGCATTTGGGAACAGCATTCAAAACTGATGATGAAGAAGAAGGACAAACACAACGATAGGTTTAAATTCAGATATGTATTCTATTTAAAGATATGATAATTGACGGAAAAGATTCTGTATTGGGGAGGCTGGCCACCTTTGCCGCAAAATCGGCATTGGAGGGCGAGACAGTTGACATAGTAAATGCAAAAGACATAGTAATAGTCGGAAACAAAAATGACATACTCAAAAAATACCTTGAGAGGAGAAGGATTGGTACAATGTCAAAAGGGCCGTTCTTTCCAAGAGACACAAAGGGGATAGTAAGAAGGGCCCTTAGAGGCATGATAAGAAACAAGAGATACCACGGAAGGGAAGCATTCAAGAGGATAAAAGTGTATGAATCCATTCCAGCAGAATTAAAAGACAAGGAAATGGTAAATGTAGCAAAAGTAAGAATGGACAAGCCGATACACAAAGTTAAAATAGGAGAGCTTGCAAATATACTTAAACAGGTAAAGTAAAATGAAAAAGAACGCAATCATAGTAGCAAAGAGAAAAACGGCAGTTGCAAACGCCACAATAAAGGAAGGAAGTGGAAACGTGTTCATAAACGGAAAATCACTGCATTCCTTCAACGACAAGCTTTTCAGAAGGATAGCATCAGAGCCTATTGAATTATCCGATGGCCTTTACAAAAAATATGATATAGCAATAGCAATAAACGGCGGTGGTTCGGTTGCAAGGGCCCAGACAGTAAGATCTGCAATTGCAAAAAGCCTTGTCAAAAAAGAGAAGGGGCTCAGAAAAAAATTCATAGAATATGACAGAACACTTCTTGTAGACGATAAAAGGCAAACTGAAGCACAGAAACCATACAGAAGTGCGGCACGGGCGCTCAAGCAGACAAGCTACAGATGAGCTTAAAGCCTTAAATACCTTAGGTTTTCTCAATATTTCAATGGAAAGCCTTTATGACTTTATAAGAAAGCAAACTGGACTTGAACTGCTTTCCAAACAGATTAAGGAAGGAAACACTGAAAAGGCGCAGAGAACACTTAATGACATACTTTTTGAACGCACATTGTACATGGGGGTAACGAAGAAAAACAACCTTGAAAATGAAATAAACCGTGCTTTGAAGATATACATTGCAGGCCCATACACGCCAAAGAATGCAAGTGCGCATGATGCCGCGAGAATTGCGCATGAAAACACGGTAAATGCAATAGACTATGGAGTAGATGTAATAAATAGAGGACATCTGCCTTACATACCGCATTTGTCCCATTTCATACATTTATACGGCAAGGAAACGCTCTCATATGAGTATTATACAAAGGCGGACATTGAATGGCTTAAGGACTGCGATGCAATCCTTTACTATAATCCAAAAATAGGGGATTCAAAAGGGGCCGATAATGAACTTAAAATCGCAATAGACAGTGGAAAGACGGTATTTTTCACCCCTTATGAAATTCCATATTACGTGCCTGTAAAAAAGCAGAGTTTTAGCAGAAAATGAAAACCAAACAAGTAATAGACTTCTTTAAGGAAAACAATTTGTTTTTAGATTACATGCAAACGGAAAAAAGCACCGCAAGCTCTCAAGAAGCTGCTTCTGTTGTGGGCTGCTCTACAGCAGAGATAGCGAAATCGATAATATTTGAAGGCAAAGAGAATGCTGTACTGGTTTTATTGGAAGGAGATAAAAAAGTTGACGTTGGAAAACTTGAAAAAGTAGTCAATTCTACAGTTAAAAAGGCGGACCCTTCATTCATACTGCAAAAAACAGGCTTTGAAGTTGGCGGTGTGGCTCCGATACCTAATGAAAACGTAAAGATATACATAGACAAGGACATAATGAAACATGAATTTGTATGGGCATCTGCAGGCTCTAAGACAGAAGTGATTAAACTGCGCACAAAGGGGCTGGAAAAGGCATTAAACGCTGAGATCATTTCCGCTTCTTTGTAAATACTGAAAAGATAAAAAGAAGGAGCGCAAAAACAACGAAAGCAGTATCGACATATAAGTTTATTGGCTGGTAGTAATTACTGAGGTTATAATACTGCCCTATGCTTATCAGAAAGTTCGCTTCATCGGATATAAGGCCCACTCCAAAGCCAAAAGCGAATGCTGTAACGCACATTGCCGTATTATTCCTCCTAAGCTGTTCATCAAGCGCAAAAAACACGATGCCGCTGACTATTACCAGGATTATGCCCAAGAATATGTGATGAAACTTTATGCCGCCATACCCTAATCCTAGATTTCCTCCAAGATAAACGTAGAGTCTGGCTATAATTATTGCAGAAGCTATCCCCAAAAGCAGGTAAAGAGACGGCTGTTCTATCATCTTTTTCCCTTGGATTTTTGCCATAAATTTAATATTATTAATATTAACAAGTGCTATTTATAAAGAGTACGGGCCGGTGGTCTAATGGCATGACGTCACGTTCGCATCGTGAAGGCTCCGAGTTCAAATCTCGGCCGGTCCACATTACAGAAATAGCTCTAAAGGAAAACCTTCTGATGGTTTCCTTTTCCCCAGATGAACTTGTTGGTGAAGAAAAGGGAAACTGCCGAAACAAGGACTATTGAAAACGTGGATACTATTGAAAAGTCCGTTCTCCCAAAGGCAAGCAGATACTTTGATATAACGCTTATCATGAATATATCAAATGCGACTACCGCTAAAACAAATGCATTGAACTTTCCGAAACGGTATGCAGAGCTAAGAAAGCCTTTGTTCCTAAAGTTTATCTTCTCATTTACAATGAAGTTTGAAAGCCCGCTTATCTCACCGCCCAAAAGCACTGCCAAAGGATAGAAAAACCCGAAGCTCAAGCTTGTATATACCATAAACAGGTTTACAATGTAAGAAAGTGAAGAGATTAAACTGTAATTTATTGATGTTTTGTTGAAGCTCCTTATTATAGATTCGCCCATCTCTGCCAGATTGATCCTTTTATTGTCCTTTCCGTATTCTTCCCTTATTATTTCAGTGGTATGTATGCCGTGGGCATTAAGAACATTTATAGACTCTACAAGGAAAGACTTTCCGTTAAGCTTTGTGTCCCTGAGGAGCAAAGCCGCTTCTTTTGTAAGTATCCTGTTGAAAGAAAAATTATTGTAGGAATTGCCAAATGACAATAAATTGGATATCTCTGTTACCAGCATCTCCCTGAAGTTCCTTTTTCCGCTTTCAATCAAGTTTCCACCGTTTAAATAATCCACAAACCAAGTTGCATTCTCTTTCGAGTAATCCTCAAATGTTACTATTTTTTCGGCACCTAAATTCAAAGCCGCTGATAAACCAAGACGGAAGCTTTCTCCAAAAAATCTAGTATGTGCAAACCTTACAATTACCAGGTTTTTCCACCTATCTTCATCCTCTTCAGTTGAATCAAGCAGCACTATAGATTGCTGGTTCACCGCTGAATCCAGCCTATCCAGAAACTGCTTTCTCTGTGCACCTTTTTGGCTTACAAATGCGGGCAAAAGAAATGCTACGCTCGGACTGTTCATTAATAAATAAACACAGCACCTCATATTTAAGCTTAATTTTCTACCTTTCAAAGGTAACTCTTTTTAATTTAAGCTTAAATATCTGTAAATTTTACAAGAATTCCGCCAAAGGAGTTTAATTGACTCAGTGATTCGTCATTTTCGTCAAACAAAACGATTTCGCAGTCTAAGCCATCAAGTTTTTCAATAATTTCTTTATTATTAAGTACGTAGTCCTTTGAAATAATGGCCTGCTGGGGATTTCTTTCAGTTAATGCCTGCGCTATCTTCTCTTCTCCATAAACATAATGCTTATCATTTTTTGATATTCCTGACAGATACTCGTTTATTAACTGTCTTTGTATGGAAAGCCTTGCCTTATTCAGCGCTTCGTTTATGCTATTTCTTGACAAAAGCTCCTTCAAGCCAGTATCGGCGTATGAAACTGTTTCGTAGGTTATGTTCTTTTCCTTAAGATAGTTCTTTCTCAAGTCCTCATTATCCATTGCTTTACCTGCTACTATGAAAGCGCTGTATCCTTTTTGGTATTCTTCGGAAAGCAGCGCTGCAAGTTTTGTGAAAAACTCCTTTCTACTCTCATTTTTGAACCTCTTGCCGCTTACTGCCTTTGCAAAGTCCATTTTCCTCTTTATCCTATAGTTTGACATTACGTAAAAGAAAGCTGTGCCTTCTTCATAAATGCAGATGAACACCCTTGGGGAGGTTTCCGCAGCCTGCCTGAGAAGCTTAACCTGAAAATGCATAAGCCTGCTTTTTTTAAGGATAAAGCCGGTTCCTCTCTTTATCTGTATGGTGTGGTACTTGTGCAATGGCACATTTTCATCCGATGAATAGATAATGCGGCCGCCCACATCCAAAGACGTTTCCGTCAGCTTGATCTTTTCAATTATCACTGTTATCTTTATCGTCTTTATCTCTTGCGATTTGCCTACGACCACCTTCCTTCGGGAATAAGCGGTCAATTCATCGCCATTTTCACATATATATTGTAGGAAAATGAGGTCACTGTACGACTTCACTATTGCTTTTACCAAGTTATTTTTACTGTCCAGCTTCGTAATTTTCATATTATTGAATAAATGGTGTAGGCCAGGCCCAAAAGCATGACTGCAAAGGTAAAGGCTATGAGGTATACTCCCCCGGGTACAAGATACTTGATTCTTTTTTTGCCCTTTCTTCTTCTTTCAATGAAAACTGCAAATAGGATCATCATAGCAAGCAGGGAAATGAATATGCCGCCAGTAACATCAAGAATGCTTTCAAAATTAAAGTCGAAAAATGCTATTGCGAAAGGAGCCGCGAGAGAAAGAAACATGCTTGGTTTTCTTCCGATTCCGAAATCATAAGTAAAAGAGTCTGCCAGTACTAAGCTAAGCGCTATGTAAGGTGTCAGCAAAAGAAACAACGTAGTTAAAGAAAACAGTAATTCATAGTAAATTGAATGTATGCCATCGGTTGCAACCGTTGACACTGAATGGCCAAAAGCCCCTACAAATGCGAAGGAGAAAAAAACGTAAAGGAGAATAGAAATAATGTAGGAAACAACAATCACGCTGGTAAGTTTCTTTATACCACCCAATTCTTCCTTGACTTCAGGAATTACTGTATAACCTGTAAAAGAAAACAGGATTATGCCAAATGGCCCGAATAGATTTGTTATGTTATATGAATAGAAATTGGCGTCTTTGACTATTGTAACGACGGATAAAGCTGCTGCAACTATAAGAGCTACTTTTATGAAAAGTAATGGCGTCTCTGCATCTTCAACCAATTTGTAACCTTTGTATATTAAAGGAAGAGTAAGTAAAAAGACCAAAAGAACGGAAACTGCATAGGAGATATGGAAAAGGAACACCATTACCAATGCTATGCCTGTAAGGTATGCTATCTGCGCTCCGTATATTGTTAGAACCTGAAAGATTAAAATTAAAATCCTTAATCTTTTACCAGTGTACTTGCTTATTATTACTGGCAGCTGATGTAGCTTTTTGAAATGGCTTGAAAGCTCGCCCGTGTACATTGTTATCAATATTGATGCAAACCCTATAAGAACAAGCAAAGCAATGCCCTCAAAAAACCCGCTTTTCTCTATTGCATATGGCAAAGCAAGTATTCCGCCGCCCACTATTGTTCCGACGGTAGTGCTTAACGCCGCTAGGTATTTTATGTTCATAGATTTAGTAACATCTTAAGACTAATATATTTGGTGTTGGAATATTAATGCTGTAATTTATTAATACAAGCGCTTTAATACTATTTATACTGCTCTCGTAGTCTAGCGGCCAAGGACAGTGGCCTCTCGAGTCACTGACCCGGGTTCAAATCCCGGCGGGAGCAATAAAATTAATTCTTTGTTTATGTGAGGCAGACAACCTAAAAACAAAAACATTTTTATACTTTATTGGTGTTATGTTGCTATGTCTGAAATTCCTTTTAAAGGAGAGATACGCAGAGATTACATAACGGGATCAGACGTGATATTCACATTCTCAAGAGACAAAAGGCCAAAGGATTTTAGAAGCGAAGAAGTAGTGTACGGCAACGCGGAAAACTGCCCTTTTGAATATGGAAATGAAAACCCCAATACAACAATAAAATTTGTCGGCGAGCCGTGGAAATTGAGGTTAATGTACAACAAATATCCAATTGTAAACGAAGACGTTACACCTTACGAAAATTCTGATTTTTTCACAAAATACGTAAACTACGGCCACTCTTATGTAATAGTAGATACTCCAGAGCACTTGCAGAAATTTCATGAGATTGAAGAGGACACCCTGCAGAAATGGTTTGATCTTGTAGCTGAAGGGGAAAACCTGGCATACTCCGACAAAAAAATAAAGCATGTTTACACTTTCAGAAACAGTGGAAGCATAAGCGGCGGCAGCTTATTCCATCCGCACACGCAGATAATAGGATTCACCTTCGTTCTTCCAATAATAAAACAAGAGCTTGAAATCATAAAAAACAACCATGGAAACTGTATATTAGAGGAAGCCTTGAAAAAAGAAAAAGAAAGGATATTGATGGAGGATGATGAAGCAGTTGCATTCGCACCATACGGCTCAAGATTCAAAGGACATTCAATAATAATGCCGAAGAGACACGTTGATTATGTGGGAAGGCTTGAGGAAAAGGAAATAAAAAGCCTAGCAAAGTTCATAAAAACCATACTTTCAAAAAACCATAAAATATTTGGCAGCCATTCCTATAATTTGATTTTTCATGAGCTTAAAAACAATAAAAAAATACACTTTTACACAGAGATTACGCCACGGTTTTCCAATTTCGGAGCAATAGAGATTTCAGGTCTTTATCTGAATTCATTGAGGCCTGAAGAATACGTTCAAAGATTCAATGAAACGGATTAATTCTTTGAAATCAGAGAAAGCAGTTCCATAAGGTCATTCTTATTACCGTACATGGCAACTCCTCCAACAAAAATTGTTTTGACTGCTGGCTTTGAATTTTTAACGTAATCAAAGAAATCCTTTCTGTATTTTTCTTCCAGGTTTTCCCTTATAAGTACATCAAAGTCACCGACATCATATGATTTGAACCTGCTTTTGTCTATAAGGTAACCGTAAACCTCTTCGTCCTTTGCTTGCATGTCTATTATGTCAGTTATGTGATATTCCCCGCCTGCTCCCTTTTTTACCTTTCCTACCTTATTTCCTCCCTCTTCATCAATAAGGTAAATGCCCCCTGCAACTGAAAGCTCGGTTGGATTCTTCTTAACGTATTCCAATGCAGGCTTTTCCACTATCTTTTCAAGCCTATACATGTTATCTCCTAGATAACTGCCGTAAGCAGCTGATTTTTCGGTGATTTTTTCAATGTTGTTTTTCTTCATCGAAACGAATGTTTTGCCGTTATACCTTGAAAGCATTTCCTCAAGCAAAGAGCCTTTCCCAGTTATGCTCTGCTGCATTACATCTGAAAACATCACAGCGCATGGCTCATCCCTTATAAAACCGCTTTTGTATGCAACGTTAAGGCCTGCCGCAGTTCCCAAAGGTTTGCCAGTTTTCCTGTCCACTGGCTGAAAATCTAGCCCTATGTTTATTTTTCCGTTTTCAATTTCTTTTCTGTATTCGCTTAGGTTCCTTGCGACATTCTCTTTGCTGAAGTAATCAAGAAGCATGTTAAATGTTGACATACCTTCCTTGTCATTTCTTGAAACAACGAGTATGTCTCTTATACCTGCATTTATCATCTGATACGCAATGATTTTTGACATCGGTGTATTACCCAAGGGCAGCATCGGTTTTGGTATGTAGTATGTAGCTGGTCTGGCCCTTGTTCCACTGCCAGAAGCGAGTATAACCCCTTTAGTTATTTTATTTACCATAGCATAATAGTGATACTATTACATTTAAATAGCTAACTGAAAAAGTTAGTGTGCTGCTGCATTTCTCTTTGATTTGCGTCTGCCGACAAGAGACATGAAAATAAGGGGATAACTTATGACCAGTACAAAAGAAAAGAAGCTAGAAATATAAGGCAAAAGCCCTATTATGGATATAACTATGAAGAAAAGAACAAACAGTGCAAACAGATACCACCAATTACCCAACGTAATGTTCCAGCTTCTTTTCATTGCATCAACAGGGCTCTTGTCTTCCACTACTGATGAAACGGGCGAAAGGATCAATTTAAAGGTAAGGTAAATCCCCGGTATCACAAATGCAATAAAGCCCAAAGCTATTATGATTGAAGTCAAAAAGGTTGTCGCAAGCAAAGCTGGATATCTTTTTACTGCCTTATTTATTATTTTGCTGAGACTTTTCTTTTTTCCTGCTATCCTAACAAATGCCATTCCGCTTATGAAAGTGCTTGCAAGAAAAATCAAAACTACGTAGAGCAGAAGGTAGTATATGTTGATTGAATTTATGTTTACAGAGCTTATGCTTGTAACGTTAAATAACTGCGAAGAGTACACTGCAAATGCAATGTAAATTGCCGCGTAGATAAGTGCAAATGCAAAAATCAATGGGTCAGTAAAAAGAAGCACAAAGCTCTTCTTGAAAACTGACGCTGCATCAAATGCCATTTTAATTAGACAAAATTGTAATATAAATAAAGAGATACAGCAATAAATAAATCAAATAACTAGTAATGATATGGAAGAATTGCTTGTCATGATATATGGTACGCATCCAAAGAGCAAAAAACTTTATGCAGAGGCCGAAAAGATAATAAACCTGATAAGGGAGAAAGGGAGCATAGATAGAGATGAATTGGCAAACGCACTCAACATAGACATAAATTCACAGAACGGCAAAAAGCATTTTTACAACTTAGTCTCCCCAATGTTTAATACTATACTGGTATCGGAGCATAGGGGTAAAACCGTTTATTACAGGCTTTCCTACGACTTATTCAGGGTTTACATAGATGGGATAAGGAGAAAGGCAAAATACTACCTTGTAAAGAATGCGGACAGCTTAAAGGAGGACTCTGACCAACAATGAAATATTATTCGGGAAAAGGAGATGACGGAAGAACAGACATAGCAGGAAAACGAATAGAAAAAGATGATAATATCATAGAGTTAATAGGCAACCTAGACGAGCTAAACGCCTTTATCGGATACGCACTGTCAAAAATTCAATATGAAGACATAAAAGCGGCAATGCGGAAGGCAGAAAGATACATCTATAATATAAGCGCGTATGCTTCCGGCTATTCCAAGCTGGTAAAAAGAGAAAGAACCGAGATAAATAAAGAAGATGTAGATGAACTTGAAAAGGAGATAGATTCATTTGCAAGCGAAACCAAGGACATAACAAGATTTTTGTATCCAAATGGAAGCGAAGCTGCTTGTATAATAAACATATCCAGAACAATAGCTAGAAAGGCCGAAAGGTCTGCAATAAAATGCAATATGGAGAACAAAGAAGTGCTTGCTTATCTCAACAGACTGTCTTCTTTTTTATTTGTTTTATCTAGAGTTGTAAACAAAAGGGACGGTTTCAGTGAAGAATTCTTTTAAGCTTGAGCCACTACAACCCTTGTTTGTATTCCCAATTTCTTGCCCATCTTGAATGCTGCGTCTTTTGCGGCTGAAAGATTGCTCTTGTCAACATGTATTTCAAATATGCGCTTTCCTGCAGAAAGTCTTGCTGCGAGCCCTATAGGCTTGCCAAAAGATTTCTGCATACCTGATGAGAAACGGTCAGCTCCTGCCCCCGTAGCAAGCTTGTGCTCCCTTAGAACCTGGTGCGGGTAAGCTACAACTACTATGTGAAAATTCTGGTCTGTTATTCTGTCAGTAAGGTACTTATTAGCGACTATCCTTGCGGATTCTATGGCGTTGTCCCTTAACTGCAGTGATTTCTCTGAAAGAAGAAAAACCTTGCTATCAAATTCCCTTTTTGGATTTCCTGAATGGTACTGCGTTATCTTTGGCCTTTGCGCTATTTTTATATAGCTTTTTGTCTTGTATTTTGATTTTCTTGTATAAGGCATCTTCAATTCCTTGTAAGATCTTCCAGGTCTTAACTTTGCCATATTATTTCCTTTCCTCCTTGTGCTTTGAAAGATCTATTGTTATCTTGCCAGATAATTTTATAGGCTCCTTTATGTTTGGAAGCTTTATCTCCAAGTTATCTAGATCAAATGAAAACTTCTTGTTCCTGCCGCCAAGCATGCCAAATAGCACCTGTGGAATCATGCTGAACAATTTGTTGCTGTTTTCATTATCGTTCTTTTCCATAGGATTATTATATACTCACAGATATTTATAAACGTTTATACTTCGAAGTAAACGCTTTTTACAGTTAAAATAAAAAACTAAAGACTTTACTGTTTCGGCTGCTTTTCTTCCTTGTTTTTACCGGAAAAATCGAGGTCTATCTTCGCAGAAAGCTTTACAGGGTACTTTAGGCCAGACATATTTATCTCAAGCTTGTCCAAGTTTATCGAAACCTTTCTGGGTCTTGTTTTCTGTTCGTTCATGTTGTCTTTTATGACCTTTGCTATTCCGGTTATTGCGTTATAAATCGCATTGTCTTCTTTCTTTTCCATATTAATACGTTAAATTTGTAGAATATATACTTAACTTAATCTAACTAAAGAAATTTTTATTATTGAAAGAACTGCAATCAAAAAAACAAAACGTCAGGGATGGGGGTTGAACCCATTAAGGCTTGCGCCAACATGCTTTCCGTTACTTGGATAGCAGGCATGCACCTTACCGTTCGGTCACCCTGACTTATTACAGATTAGAGTAGCTAATCTATTTTAAGTTATTGCTGCTGACTATAAATTTATTCTTTGGTGCTTTAACTCTTAATGGTAAAAGCAAGCGACAGGCCATGGCCTCGAAATAGCTATCCATATAGAGGGTAACAACATTTTCTCCTTACAGTTTACCTACAAGCACGCTTCAGCTTAATTACAGTTGCTCCCTTCCGGGCCTGGCTGGGTTTTTAAACCAGAGCATCCTATAGGGCTGTAAATCTACGATAGCTTTGCTACCATGTATAGAGTCACTATCCCTCGGCCACGCTTCACTGCGCCTAAAGTCCATTTGCGCTGCAGGGAGGGACTAACTCCCCAGCTAGCCTGTCAAATATTAGCTAATCTTTATAGAATAAATAGGTATTACTGTTCATAGATGAAAAAGCATAAAGCAGTTATTGCCTATTGCATTATGATACACAAGCGGTGTTATTTAGCCATATTAAAATAGAATATAACCTTCTAGGTAGTACTTCCGTATATACTTTAAAAACATATAATTGTTGGTCACAGTGAGATGCATGCATAAAAGTTATATGCCGCGGGCCCGATAAATCCCCCCATAAGAAGGTAGGACCTAAAAACGGAAATAACGGATATTCATTGTGACCCTTATAATTAAAAATAAAATGACCCTATGTTAAAGAGCAGAATTAATTCAAGAGATTTCCTTATATTGATCATAATGTCTCTCATAGGGCTGGCTTCATCCATAGTGGTAATAACAGAATTGTACATAGTGCACAGCCTCCCTCCTTATTGTAAGATCTCTGCTTCTGTTGGCGGAAGCGTCCTTAACTGCGCGAAGGTGCTTTTAAGCCCATATGCAAGCATAGGCCCAGTATCATTGGATTTTCTTGCTGCTATCTGGTTCATAATAAACATAATATTCGTAGTATCGATTGCATTGTCATCGAAAAGAACTGCAAAAAAGGTGCTTGATGTCATGTTCATATGGCGTTTCTTCGGCATATTGGTGGTTGGCTATCTGCTTTTCCTTGAATTCATTGTATTGCATGCAATATGCATATACTGCACTGCAATGCACATCTGCATAATAATCGACTTTGCGATAGTAAGCTACATCCTGTTTTCCAAAAATTCTAGGATAAGAAAAGATATTCTTTCAAGCTCGGTCGCTTAAAACTCTTGCTTATTCCTTGGAATACTTTGCATATAGCTTTACAGGCACAGACCTATCAAGATATACTGTATTGTCTTCCTCTGAAAGCAGATTTCCCGATTTAATTTCTTTGCTTTTGAACAAACCTTTTTTACTTATGTCCTTAAATGAATAATTTGCATTTGTATCGAATTCTGCCTTCACTTTGTTATCATAAATAAGAGTAAGCTCCAGCAAATTTTTTGCTGGCTTGTATTTTAAGCTTATTTCAGATTTATGCAGATTCATCTCGCTATCCAAGGAATAAAACTCAAGTGGCACATTAACTCCAAACTGTATAAACCTTATGTCTTTGCCATTTCCACTTTCTATCCTTCCAGCCAGGATCTTGTCTGAATCTAAAAATCTACGTAAATTCGTCAAGTAATCTTCTATTCTGCCATCACTTACAATCGGCTCAAAATAAGCAAAGGAAGTTTCTATATCAAATAAAATACTGTTGTTTGTATCGCCTCTGAGAATGGTAACTCCTAAACTCCTTTTATGGGCTTTTTTTGTTGCAATGAACTGTCCTGGAAACAGATCTGATAAGTAAACAAAATCCACTTCGTCTTTATCCTTGACGGGAAGCTCTCCCATATCAAGTATTAACTTAGTTAAACGAGATTCCATTATTTTTAATGAATAATGCTACTATTAATAGCTTATAATTAAACAACGGGGAATTCCCAGTCCTTTACATGCTCATCTTTCTGCCCAAGATCTTTTTCTAGTTCAACCCTCTTTTCTATTGAAGCTACTAATTCCCTTACATGCTCTACTGTATCGGGGTTTACCGATATATCGTCTATGTCAGATCTTACTAAAAAGTCAACTATCTCATCGTATTCAGATGGAGCCTGCCCGCATATTGACACCGTTTTTCCGTCCCTATGCGCAACCTTTATCAAGTACCTTATCATCCTCAAAACCGCAAGGTTCCTTTCATCATAGATGCTACTTAATGTGTCGTTGTTCCTGTCTGCTCCCAAAACAAGCATTGTAAGGTCGTTTGAGCCTATTGAATAGCCGTCAATGTACTTGTTGAACTTGTCTGCTAGAATTATATTGCTTGGTATCTCCGCCATAAGGAATATCTTGAAGTCTTCATTTCTTTCAAGGCCGTTCTCCTTGAGTATCTCCAGAACTTTTTCAAGCTCTTCAACTGTTCTGGTGAAAGGAACCATTACATGCAGGTTCTTCAACCTAAACTCCTCCCTTACTTTTTTAACGGCTTTCAACTCCAATACAAATGCATCCTTGTACTTTGGATCGTAGTACCTTGAAGAGCCCCTCCACCCCAGTAAAGGACTGCTTTCCTTTGGCTCAAATTCTTCACCGCCTTCCAAATGCGCATATTCATCCGTTTTGAAGTCACTGAACCTTAGTATTACCGGCCTAGGATTAAAGGCAGCGCACACCTTTCTCATGCCATCTGCCAATGTATCCACCAAAAGATCCGACTTGCCCTCTTTTATCAGGTAAAGAGGGTGCTTCCCTATGTTTGCCCAAATGAATTCCTCTCTCATCAATCCAACGCCATCGGCATGCAATTTTGCAGTCTTTTCCGCTAAATCAGGTTCCCCAAGATTGACAAGGATCTTTGTTCCTGTTATTACCATTCCTTCATTTACAACGGTTTGGCCGCTTTTTTCTTCCTTCTCTTCTTCTACCTTTATCTCTCCACTGTAAACCAACCCATTCTTTGAATCAACTGTTATTATGTCACCGGTCTTTATGACCTCTGTTGCTTTCTTTCCTCTTCCACCGGTTCCCACTATGCATGGAACTCCTAGTTCCCTTGAAACTATTGCGGCATGTGAAGTTATTCCCCCCTCATCCGTAACTATTGCCTTTGCTTTTTTCATTGCCGGAACCCAATCTGGGCTTGTCATCACCGTTATCAAAATCTCTCCTGACTTGAACTGGTCAATATCCTTTACATCCAGTATTACGTGCGCAGGCCCTGAGATAAATCCTGGAGAAGCGGGTAAACCGGAAAGTATAACTCCTTGTTTGTTCTCTGCGGTTTTTATCTTGTCCTTGTTTGACCATACCGTTTCAGGCCTAGCCTGAACAATGTACAGCTTTCCATCCTCGTCTCTTGCCCATTCGATGTCCATTGGCCTCTTGTAATGCTGCTCTATCTTCATGCCGTATCCAGCAAGCTCGATTACTTTATCATCTTCCAGGCATTGCTTCTTTGCCTCTTCATCGCTTAATTTAACGTCCTTTGTCCCGCCTTCCTTTAGCCTTACAAGCTTCCTGTCCTTGTTTTCTATTACTTTTCTTTTAATCTGCATTGTCTTTTTGTCTATGTAGAAGAGATCCGGAGTAACTATTCCGCCGACTATGTATTCTCCTAAACCATAGCTTGCTTCTACTACTATAACTGACTGGTCTCCATTCGAAACATCCAATGTGAACATAACGCCGGATTCAATTGAGAAAATTTGCTTTTGTATAACCACTGCAAGTGCAACTGTCTTTGTGTCTATGTTGTTCTTTGCCCTGTAGTAGATTGCTCTTTCATTGAACAGGCTGGAATAGCATTCCTTTACCTTTTCAATTAATTCGTCATCACCATGAACATTGAGGTATGTGTCCTGCTGGCCTGCAAAACTTGCATCTGGTAGATCTTCAGCGGTTGCTGATGACCTAACTGCAACAAACTCTGCATTGCTTTCCTTCACAAGCTTGTGATAGCTGTCCAATAGTTGTGAAACCAAATCCTTTGGCAGATCAGAGTTCATAATTGCGGACTTTATATCCTGGCTTGCCTTTTTAAGATCGCTTTCGCTCTCTACATTTATGTTCTTCACTGCATTTTCTATCTTTTCTCTTATCTTGTTTTCATCGAGAAATTTATTGAATGCGTAAGATGTCGTTGAAAACCCCTGAGGGATAGGAACTTCAACGTAATTTGTCATTTCACCAAGGTTTGCAGACTTGCCGCCTACTTTGGGAACATCCTCTTTTTTTATGTCTTTAAACCACAGAATTAATTTTTCTTCGTTTTCCATGAATTTATGAGGCATTCATAGAATTAATAAGCTTTTGCGCTTGAGTAAAATGTAAAAAATTATCTAAAATCTTTTTAGTGAATGCATAAAATGATTCATATTTTCAGCAATGTTTCTGCTCATTTTATCGTATTCCTTTATGGCATTTCTTCCCTTTTCTGTTATCTTGTACTGCTTTCTTGCCTTTTCACCCTGGTTTTCCTTGCTTACCGCTTCTATGTAACCGGAGTTTTCCAGCTGTGCAAGAGAGGGATAAACTGCCGCCGGACCAGGTCTCCACATGCCATCGGTCTTTTCAAATATCTGCTCCATTATCTCAAAGCCGTGCATAGGCTTTTCTGCCAACAATCTAAGTATAAATGGTTGAAGCAGGCCTTTTGGGACAACGTCAACATTAAAAGGCCCGCATCGGCAACGTCTGCCGTTCATATTCAACTACTTTCCTCGTCACTATCTTCAGAACTGTTTTTAGAAAGTTCGTTTATCCTTCTGTTGATAAACTTTATTTCCTCTTCCAGCTCTTCCTTATAGTCTTCAAGGTTTTCCTTCAAGTCCTTCTTTCCGTATGGCTCTTCAGACTGCATTCTCATCATGCCGTGTCTGCCCATTCCGTTCATTCCTTTGTTTCCACAGCCGCAGCCGCATCCACAATTGTTCATTCCCATATATATCACCTCTGATATAATTACTTATATCTCTACTAGTATAAATACTTTATTTCAAACAAATTAGAAGCGACCACCATAATAATAAAATATTTATAATTTTTTAGAGATACTTTTTAGACTTAAAAGTGATACTACGATTGCAATAGCTATTATAAAACTACTTATCGAACTACCAAGTATGTTTGAACTACCTAATGACGATGCTGCTATTGATCCGGCAGATCCACCTAAAGTTGCTAATTCGGGAGCTATTGCTGTAGAACATACCGCTCCAAAAGTAGGTGCGACAGCCGACGCACCAAATGAAGCTCCAAATGAAGAAGCAACAGAGCCGGCGCCTGCTGCTACCATAGTTGCCTTTTCTGCATTTGTTATAGCTTGCCGTCGTTTTATTATAGACAAATTAAAAAGCACCAGCAAAGTTATGGAAAAACTAAAAAAAGCAGCTAAAGCTATATGATACGCCAATGTGACCTGCCCATAATTTAAAAAAGGTAATGCAAGATTTGTAATAGAAAATAGATAAATATAACCTGCAAACACTCCTATGAGTAAAGTAAAAAATAAAACAGGGCTTTGTTTATATGAATGTATAATTCCTTTCTTAAGCCTATTCAGAAAACTACAGTTTTTATTTGGAAATAGAGATTTTCCTTCCGATTTATTTTCAATAATGCTTTCTAATTCCTTTATTCTATTTTCCAACAAATGGATTCTCTCTATCAAAAGATCGTATTTTTCATCCATAAAGAATTATATAGCTCTGATGATATATATAAATTTGTAATGGAAGACGATGAAATAATAAAATTAAGAGAAGAAAATGAAAAATTAAAAGCTGACATTTCAAATTCTCCGCAAAAGAAAAATGGTTCTGACAAAAACCTTGTTACAATTATTGCAGCAACCTTAGCCATTTTATTGGTTATAATAATTGTTTTGGTATTTGTACTCCATGTTTTCTCCGTTTCGACTTCCGCTTCTCCTTTAAAGCCATCCGTTAATGCAAACGCCTCCGGCGCATTTTTCTTAGGCCCTGAAGGAGAATCTTTAGGTTCAGCCTACGTTAATGGTTTATCTGATCTTAGCACTCAACTAGCAAGTGTGGGAGCACAACAGGTTGCCGGTAGCATTATATACGAAAATGCGAGCAACAGCAGCAATAGTATATCTCCAGGATATTATGTTTTGGTTTATGGCAATACTGGTGATAAAAATTATGATATAATACCCATAACGGTTCCTTCCAATTTTTCTAATTATTCAATAAGCCAAAATGGAAAACCAACGATAGTCTTTTTTGGGTCGCAAGGATGCCCTTTTTCTGGTCAAGATAGTTGGGTGCTTGCAATTGCATTGTCACGTTTTGGTAATTTTAGTAAACTATTTTATGTAAGGTCAGCTACAGACGATTGGAATTTACCTGCGATTATGTTTAACTTTTCCCAAAACGCTTTCAATGAAGCTACAAAATTTCCACCAATTGATAATGGCCAGGCGCCATTTGGAGATGCCAACCCAGAGCCTTTAGTAAGTGGAGCTTACTATACGTCAAAATACATAAACTTTGAGCCGTTATATGAATTGGGCGGATCCTTTTTAATAAACACTACTGGAGTAGATCAAATAAATCCTACTATCTATTCCAACGTTTACGCTTTGGGGAGGTATGGCTTTAATTTAAATTCAAATGGAATAGTAAAAAGTTCTGATGGTTTTGGCATACGAAATTTCTTCGTTGGGGGAGTAGCAGGCATTGTAAATGGCGTAGCCTTCATTGATATAAACAATAAATTTGTATTTAATCAAGATATAAACAACGTTGAGAGCATATTGGATTTAAAGACAAATTCCGTATTCTCTAATTATTCTACGCATCAAGACATACTAAATTCTATTGAAAATCCAACAAGCGGATCATTTGGCCAGACGGTTTTAGGGGCGGCAAACATTCTTACGGCACAGATTTGCGAGACTTTAAATAATTCTGCGCCGGTGTGTAACCTGTCTTATATCTCAAAGTTAGAATCGAAAATAAACAGTTTGAGTTACAATTGAGATATACTGCAGAATAAAGTCATATGCGGATAGGAATTCAGCTGGTGTAATTATAAGTTGAGTTGGATGCTAAGACATTAAAACCAAATAAATTAGAGTAAGCCTTCAAACGTATTTCTCCGGTATGCAAACCTTTAACGGTTATAACGCCGAATTTTGCCGGCGCTATCGCTGTGCCGTTATTAACGATAATGAGGGATTGATTATTTACAGAAGCCGCAAAATTGTCTATGCTTACTAAATCCGCATTGAATATTATTATGTTGCTTGTATTGTCTATTCCCTGTGAAACTCCAACTATATTGGGGCCAAGATTTACTGGAAGGCTGTATCCAGGCAAGCCTATTATTGGAGTAGAATGGAATATAAGCGCGCTGCCCGCAAATATGAGAATTATGATTATTATGCCTTCCAATGCTGGCTTTAGTATTCGTATAAAGGTTATTATTGCAACAGCGATTATTGCTATCCCGAGTATAAGCTCTACATCCACCATAGATTGTTATAACGCTAAAAGAATAAAAACTTTAAAAAAAATAAAAAAACAAAAAAACTACTTAGAAGTCGTGTGCCCTAAGTGTCTTTCTGCCGTCGGCTTTAGCCCTTGCTACTGCCTTGGCGATTGACTCTTTGACAAACTTGTCAAGACCTTCAATTGTGTCATCAGGGCAACGCATGTCCTTACCGACTTTCTTGACTTCTTCCTTTACTGAACTTTTTCTTACGAAATCTGCCATATTACCTCCTATTATACAGTATTTAAGCAAATATGCATTTAAAAAGCTGTTTATTGACACAAATAGCTTTATTTAGAGAAATGCAATAAAATCGTATGATATCTGAGGAAGAAGTAAAAAAAGCCGCAATAAAGAATGCCGCAATGCACAATGGGGAAGCTAGGCTAAGCTCAGTCATATCCGAGATTCTAGGGAAGGACAAACAGCTAGTAAAGGAGATGAATGATTTAAAGGTACTGGCTGAAAAAGCCGTTAACAATGTAAATTCCCTGCCAAAGGAAGAGATAATGAAGCTTGCTGCAGAGATGAAACTTGTGGGCAGCAAGGAAAACGAGAAGGAAAAGAAGGGGCTTAAACCACTTCCTGGAGCAGAAAAAGGAGTAGTTCTTAGGCTGCCGCCGGAACCTTCAGGATACATGCACTGGGGCCATGCTTTGTCATTTACCATAAACTACCTTTACAAGGAAATGTACAACGGCAAATTATGGTTAAGGTTTGAAGACACAAATCCCAATCTAGTCAGGGAAGAATTCGTGAAGAATTTCGAAGAAAGCATAAAATGGCTTGGTATAAAGTACGATGAGAAGAAATTCATAAGTGATGACATGGAAAAAATCTACGGCTTCGCAGAAAAACTGATAAAGGAAGGAAAAGCGTATGGGTGCACATGCTCTTCCGATGAGATAAAGAAGAACAGAAACATTGGAAAAGAATGCCAGCATAGAAGCAATTCGATAGAAGAAAACACATTGTTATGGGAAAAAGCAAAGAAGGGTAAATTTGAAACGGGAGAGCTTACATTTAGATTCAAGGGAAACATGAATGACAAGGATGCCGCGTTAAGGGATCCAAACATAATGAGAGTTATAAAAACCGATTACAAACCCTACAACTTATGGCCGCTTTATGACTTTGCAAGCGTAATAGAAGATGAACTTTGCGGGATAACGCACATATTAAGAAGCAATGAATTCAAGGCAAGCCTGCAGACAAGGCTGAGAAAAGAACTTGGGTTCCGCGAGCCTTATGTTATACAGTACAGCAGATTCAATTTTGAAGGCACATTGACTTCAAAACGCAAGGTAAGGGAGCTGATAAAACAGGGATACATAAAGGACTGGCACGACATAAGACTTGCTACCATTTACTCAATGAAAAGGAGGGGTATACAACCTGAAGCGATAAGGGAATTCGTAAGGGAAGTCGGCTATTCCTCTTCAGAGCATGAATACAGCCTTGAAATGCTTTTTACATTCAACAGAAGAATAATAGATGGATATGCAAAAAGGCTTTTCTTCGTTCCTAATCCCATCAAATTAGTAATAGAAGATGCAATCGAAGAAAAGGCAAGGCTTCCATTTCATCCATCAAATGACATTGGATACAGGGAGATACAGACAAACGGCAGATTCTTTATAGACCGCGGAGACGTAGTCTCACTTGATATTGGAGATACATTCAGGCTCAAAGAGCTTTACAGTGTTGAGGTAGTAGATAAGGAAAAGGATCTTATAACATGCAAAATGCACAGCAGAGAACATGAACCGGGAGAAAAAATAATACAATGGGTTTCAGAACAAAATATCCCTATAAAAGTCATAAAAGTTGGAGATCTGCTGAATGCCGACGGAACTTTCAATGAAAAAAGTCTTACTGAAGTAGAAGGCCTTGCAGAAAAGACAGTTGATGAAATAGAAGAAGGCCAGACAGTCCAGTTTGAAAGGTTTGGGTTCTGCAGGCTTGACAGCAAAAACAAGAAAGAATTCATATTTGTAAGTAAATAAATAAACTATTTAAAAGAGTTTAAATCATATAAAAACAATGAAAAGCGAAAATATAGTTATTTGGGACTTGGATTCAACACTGATAGACACAAATGCCGTATTTGAAAATGCACAGAAGAGAGTTATAAGCAGACTTTCAGAGGAACTTAGAAAACTCTCTATAAACATTGACCCCGATTCTGAAAAGGAAATGGACCAATTGAGGGCAATTGATTATGAAGGAATTAAGATAAGAGGGCACACCGCTTATGATTCTCCACACCAGCTGCCGCTTTCCCTTATTTATATGTACCTTAACAGAGAAAATATAAAAGAGGAGTATGCTGCAGCATGGATTGCAAATAAAGGCATAGAACTAGCAGATGAAGTAGGAAAGGAATATCTGGAAAAATTAAATGAAACGCCTAAAAAATTTGCAGGCATAGAAAAAGTCCTTGAAGAATCCACGAAAAGAAATTACAACATACTGCTGACAGAGTACTTTGGAAACGAGGAAAAACAGTACAAGAAAATAGATGAAAACCAGTTGAATATTTACTTTGACAAGATAATCGCCGCAGAGAAAAAGGACAGCATTGCAATAATGTCTGCTGCTGAATTCGGAAAACTGGAAAACGGAATAAAGGACAAGGAATTCAAATTAGTATTTATAGATGATAGAAGCAAATACCTGGAAATGGCAAAGGCCGCATATCCTTTCTGCACAACTATAAACGTTCTATTCGGAAAGAAGGAGATATTCAGGGAAAGTTCAAATAACGTGGATTATACCGCAAAAAATGTTTCAGAATTAAGCGATATCCTAAAAAAGATTTAAGATAAATAAAAAAATCCCTGCGGCCGGATTCGAACCCGCAACCTACCGGTTACCGCAGCTGAAACTCTTCATCGCACTGAAAAACAGCACTTAGTAATTCTACAGCCGGTCGCTCTACCATTGGGCTACGCAGGGTTATTTATTCTTATGACGCAAGAAATTAATAAACCTTGCTATTCACTATTCAAGCGCCTACACTTTCTTTTATTATGTTATCTATCTGCGATTTTATTGACTCGCTTATCTTTGCAAGCGTTCCACCAAGGTTTCCCTCAAGTTTTCTGTAGTCATCTTCGCACATGTAACCGTTGTATATCTGCATCCTCTGTCCAAAACGCAGGCCAACATCAACTGCAAATGACTTTGTATCTGCTTCGCAAAGATCTTTTCCACAAACTGGACATGTTCTAGTAGCAATTTTCTGCTTGCATACATCACATATCGTAACAGTAACTTTTGCCATACTCCACCAGCGGCATTATACGTCTTTTCAGACAACGAAATGCCATCGTTATTTTAATAATTATAAGGTTTTTCCCAATTTAAATATTAGTTAAGTACTTTTAAAAGTCACACCAACGTATGAGCCTTGCTTAGCAGTACCCTGAGAATCAGTAGGTTTATATGTGACCACAACACGATTTTCCGTTACCACCGTGTCTGGTATTTTAAAGTTATAACTTCCAGGCGGATTTGAAAAAGCAATTGTATTGCCGCTTCCTGTCAAACTTATAACCGAGCTTTTTGTTATGCCATTATAAGTAACACTCCAACTTGCACCGAAAGGCAAACCTCCTTCTTCAAAAACAGTATTATCCATCAACGAACTATTTGTAAGCTGCTCCTGATATGAATTGACAAGCTGCAAATCATTAACTCCAGACTGGACGCCTAAGAAAGTAAATGATTCGCTGTATAAACCTAGGAAAGGCCTGTTGCTTTGATCAGCAAGGTAGAATGAGTTACCGCCGCACAATATCGGCTGACAGACTATGCTTCCATTATTTATGGTGCCTTCCTTTACAAGTGTAACAAGATTTGTACACTGCTGCGACAAGTACGAAAAAGTAGGATTATAATTTGATTTTGCTGTTACATTTACCTGAAAGTTAGTTTCGACGCTCCCAGTAATACCGACAACCAAAGTTATGTTATGCACTTCCTGTTGGCATGGAGAAACCATAGAAAGGGAATGCACACCAGTCAAATCGGAGTAAGAGCGGGAGCATGTACTCTGACCATTGAAGTAAACATCTAGATTTATGCTATTGTTTGAGTATTCTTCCACATCAAATGTATAATTCTGCGAGGCCACAGATGAAGATGAATTGAGGATAAGCGAAAATGGAGAGGAAGCATTTACTACTATTCCCGATGTGCTTAGCTGGTTGTAAAGTGCCAAATCACTCATGTTTGCTGAACCTGAAATTGTGTATTCTTTTGGAAGATAAAAGTTTACATTTCCTGTGGTAGAGCTTTCCAGAAAGTACTGGTTTCCGCTTGATATCCCCAATGCCACCGTATTGCTTACATTTGCATAGCACAGGTTATAATTTCCACTTAATGCTGAAAGAACTGCCGAATTGGGTGAGAAGATGTACGTATTTGAGCTAAGTATTGAATTGCATGCCGGCGTATCATACATCTGAAACACAAATATTGAAGGTGAAGAGAACTGCACGTTTGAAGCAGTCTGTATAGAGGTACATGCAGAGTCTGCCATCCCAACCAATGAATTGTAATAACTTATTGACGATTTAGGGGCAAAGAACGCCGAATATTCATATACAACGAAAAATAGGATTATGGCCATCATTATCGCTATCAATATTCCCTCTAAAAGCAAGTCCATATTAATTTATGCTGAATTTGCACTGCAAATCATTACCTCCATTATAACTGCATTCCTGGAACTTTATATAGCCGGGGTTGCCATAAAGAAAAGCCATTGGATCATTGCCGCATGAACCTGAGCATGAAGGCGGAACGACGTTTATGAACACAGATTGATTGTTGTGTGTCAAAGGGGCACATGTCATTGTAGTTATATATGCTCCTGGCTGACCATAACCATACTTTATAGTGTCTGCATTGAAGAATGAAACACAGGAATTGGAGAGAGATGTTTCAGGATTTGAGGACTGGAGGAAATAGGATAAAGTGCCTGTAGAACCGTTTATTCCTGATGCCATTGTACTTGTTGGGGAATTGTACGCAGCTAGATCAGGAAACCAGCCTGGGAAGGATGCGTTGTTTGGGCCCTCGTTGTTAGAAGAGGAAGGAAGGTAGTCCCAAAAGGCCTGGCTCTTGATTATAGGCGAAAGAGAGAACGTACCTATGCATACAAAATAAGTATTTGAAAGAGAAGAGGGGTTTGAAGGGGAAATGAGTATTGCTTCCCTTGACAGTTCATTAAGGTCGTTTATACAGGAACCGCTTCCATAAAATTGGCTTAAGAAAGTGTATTTTGGTAAGTCTGGAGAAACAGGGGGTAAAACCACAGAATTACCGGTTTGCATTGCAGTAAGCGTGGATGAGACATACTGAGTAATTGATTCGGAAGAGGAGATTACCTTGTTTGCACCCGCAGTTATTATGAAATAGGCTATTATTGCTATTGGGATAAGGATTATTATTGAGAGTATGAACGACAGAAACTCCGAGATACCCTTGTTTTTCATTCAAATAATAACAGTTAATAAAATAAATCCTATTTGTTTGCGCTTCTCATCGCCCATTTGAACTTTCTGGGGTCTTTTTTCATTAAGGTGTATTCCCTGCACCTTCTGCTGCAGAAATTGTAAACAGTTCCATCTACTTTAGCATAAACGATTCCTGTTCCCTTTTTTATTTCCTGACCGCAAAAGCTGCATTTCATATTACCTTATAGGCATTGCCTCCATTTCAGTTTCCTTAAGCATCAATATATCCCCTACAATCACGGGTCCGCGTACATTCCTGCGGATTATCTTGTCTTTATCCATCCCTGCTAAAACCTTACAGCGTACTTGTGTGACTTCACCGGCCACCCCGTGCCTTCCAACTATCTCTATGACCTCGGCGGGATAAGCGTCCAAAAAGCGCTGTTCTGAATTATCTCCTTTGTTTTCTGAAACTTTATTCTGCTGCTTTTTCATAAGTTCTTAATTTTTCCAATAAGGTCTTCCATTGCGTGCGCTTCCTCTCCGGGATTTACTATTGCAACTGCAGAAGTTCCTATGCCCATACCACAGGCCTTTCCAAGCTCTAATTTGCTGCTAACTGCAACGCATGGAACGTTCTTGTCTTTTGAAAGAAGAGGAATGTGCATTATTATTTCCTTGGGAGAAACGTCTGAAGCGTATACTACAAGCTTTGCCTGCCCCCTTTCTAATACTTTTGTTACTTCGTTTATTCCCTTTTTAGTAACTCCGCCTTTTGCTCTTATCTTTTCCAAGACGGAAAAAACCTGACTATCCAATCCTTTAGCCTCATCTACCATATATCAGCTTACCTCCAATTATTATAGCTTTATATGTAGGTTAGTATTTATAAAGTTAACCGTTTACATCTATTTAATAATCTGGAATAACAGAACTTTTTTGGAAAACTTCTATTATGTAATAAAGTTAAAAAAAGCTTAAATACTCGTGAAAGTTCTTAATAGAGATATGCAAAAGGCGAGAATAAAATTGACTTCAACTGATTCGGAAAAGCTTGAGGCAGTATGTAATGATATAATAGACATATCAAAGAAACTCGGAACTGCAATCACAGGCCCCATACCTTTTCCAACTAAAAAGCTTAAGGTCACTACTAGGAGAGCTCCTAATGGAGCAGGGAGGGAAAGCTACGAAACTTGGGAATTAAGGCTGCATAAAAGAGTTATAGACATGCAGGCTGATCCAAAAGCTCTACATTTGATAATGAAAACAACTGTTCCAAAGGAAGTAAACATAGAGATGGAAATAAAGGAGTAATCCTATAGATAAACGGCATTTGTCAATTTACATAGCAGTTAAAAGGCCTCTTTAGAATAGCTGCAGAAAAGGAAGGTCAAAAACGTGATTATAAAATTAAACTTATAACCTACAATACTTTACTATTATAATGGATCAGACTAGGGAAAACGGGCAGAAACTGATTATAGCAGCTTTGGTTCTTATCGTTATATTTACTGTCATAACGATACTAATATCCGAAGATGAAAGAATTGGCTTTACGGCAGC
Source organism: Nanobdellota archaeon (assembly GCA_021799085.1). Classification (GTDB taxonomy): domain Archaea; phylum Nanobdellota; class Nanobdellia; order Parvarchaeales; family Parvarchaeaceae; genus Parvarchaeum. The sequence continues at coordinate 50,680 of JAJZBD010000003.1, forward strand.
TGTTTCAACGGTCGCTGTTGCACTTGAAACTTTCCATTTCGATTCAGATTTTGGCATACTGCTGCTTTTCTTTTCGCTTTTCCTGGGTGTTTTTGCGGTTTACCTTTTGGAATTTTTGATATCGTTTATAAGGAGTGAGTTTGGAGGTGTGATTTATATGGCAAAGGGTCTTAGGTTCAGAAACCACTACATAATATGCGGCGGCGGAAGAATAGGTGAAAGAGTGGGCAGTCTTTTGAGGGAGAAAGGTAAAAAGGTGCTCGTGATAGAAAACGATGACGTAAGGGCAATGGAACTCAAAAAACTTGGGTTCAACGTCATAAAGGAAAATGCATTGGATGAAAGGGCATTCAAGATGGCCAATGCGAGCAAGGCCATTGGAGTCTTTGCAGCTCTCGGGCAGGATGTAGACAATTTCATTGTAGTGCTGAATGCCAAGGAAGCAAACAAAAACATGAAGGTAATAACAAGGTGTAACCTTCTCAAAAACGTCAACAAATTCAAGGAATTGGGGGCGGATGAAGTGGTGCTGCCAGAGATAGTGGGTGCTGATAGGATGGTTTACCTTTCCGAGAAGCATGAAAAACAATGATTATTTTGCTAGGTTTTCAATATTCGTTGAAAGATATCCTATAGAGATATTCACGTTTGAATTGCTTATCGCGATAATATTAAACCCTTCTGTAAGGGTAGCGGCTCTGCTTTTTTCCGGAGTTACGGTAACGGCTGTATTCTCCGAAGGATTAAAAATTTTCTTCAAGGAAAAAAGACCTGAAGAAGCGCTTAAACGGGACTTTTACAAGAGGACTTTCGGATTAAACAGGAGAAGCTTCCCTTCTAGTCACTCAGCTATTGCCGCTTTCTTCTTTACGGCCTTCTACAACACCATTCTTTTTTGGCCATTTCTTATATTCGGAGTTACAGTGATGTACAGCCGGTTATACATAAAGTCGCACTACAAAAAGGATGTGATAGTGGGAGCTTTGATAGGCATATTTATGGGAATTGCATTCCTTTGGATCACAGCGCATTTAAGAATATAAGCAGGAAAAGTTTAATAAAAGAAAAGAATATCATAGATATGCTGTGATATTGCTTTTTGTACACATTATATATATTAAAGTATCAAGGGGAAGAGGAAAATGAAAAACGAGATTGATGAGGTTATCGGTTCTTTCGTAAACAAGAGATTAAGCGACAAGATAAAAGAAGTTCTCACAACAAACAAAAACGCCATAATACTTGACTTTAATGACGTTGATCAGTTCTCCCCTGAATTGGGGGATTACCTGCTTAAAAATCCAGAAGAGGCATTGGAAACAATAAAGTACTTCATAAACGAGACTTCAATTCCCCATAAAGATCTAGACATTGAAGTAAGGATAAAAAACCTACCTAAAAATGCACAGCTGCTTATAAGAGAAATAAGGAGCAAGCATATAGGGCTTTTCATACAGGTACAAGGGTTGATAAAGACGGCGGCTAGCGTAAAGCCTGTTGCCAGTGCAATTGACTTCGAATGCCAGAGCTGCGGACACATAACAAAAGTAGAGCAGAAGGAAATGACTCAGAGAGCACCCTCAGTATGCACAAACTGCGGCAAGAAAGGAAGGTTCAAGGTAGTAAAGAAATACCTTGTTGACACGCAAAGGATAATGCTTGAAGAAGCACCTGAAGACCTAGAAGGCGGAGAACAGCCTGAGCACATAAATGTTGTATTGAAAAAGGATTTGGTTGATCCGAAGTTTGAGAGGAACATAATACCTGGAAACAAGGTCGTTGTCTCAGGCATAATAAATGAAAGCGCAATTTATTATCCTAGCGGCAAAAGATCAAACACGTCTGATACATTCATACTTGCATCATATGTTGAAGCCGTAGAGCAAGGGTATGAGGACATTGTAGTTACAAAGGAAGAGGAGATGGCTATTAAGGAGCTAGCGAATGACAAAATGATCTACACAAAATTCAAAAACTCAATAGCTCCCAACATATTCGGACATGATGACATAAAGGAAGCAATAGTAATGCAGCTTTTCGGAGGAGTTAGAAAGGCAGCGCTCTCTGGAAACAGCGTGATAAGGGGTGACATTCATATTTTGTTAGTAGGGGATCCTGGTTGCCTCCGGGCAGACGAAAGGATTGTGCTTGGAAATGGCGCAATAATCAAAATAGGGAACGCAGGAAAAACTCACCTCGAAGAGATAAACCAGGACGTGCTCATAGGGCAGGGTTACAAAAGAGACACTGCTTCCACATTTCATATATACAAAAACCAGCAGGTTATGGAGATCATAACCGAATCAGGAAAAAGCATAGTCGGAACATTCAACCACCCTTTGCTTATCAAAAAAATAGAGGAAAGAGAAAAACCAATAAAATTAAAAAATCCAATAACAAGTGAGAATGTTATGCTTACTAAAAAAGTCGGCACTGAATGGAAGAGACTGGATGAAATAAAGAAGGGGGATTATGTAAGGACTATAACGTGGATACCTTGCACGATAACAAAGCTTGCTGAAACAGGATTTACAAATAATGGGAAAAGTAAACTGCCCAAATTCATGACAGAAAAACTTGCTGCTTTGATAGGCTACATGATAGGAGACGGTTGGGTCAACTCCGACGAGTATAAAGTGGGATTTGTCGTTTATTCTGAAGACAAGGATATTCTAAGCAAGCTAAATTCATTTGTAAAATCCGAATTAAATGTTGAGCCGCACACCTATGAAAGAACGCCAAGGATGGAGATGTATAATGGCAGAACGATAAAAAGCAAAAAGAAGCTTTACTATGTTGACGTAGACAGCAAAATAATTGCTGAAAACTTTTCATTTCTAAAAGAAAAAAGAGTGCCCGACAGCATACTTAAATCTGGCAATAAAGTATTCCGCTCCTTCTTGAGATGGATATTTGAAGCGGATGGAAGCGCGGTTTCATACAATATAAAAGGCAGAAAAGGCAATGGATTCATAAGCTACAAATCGGTGAACCTTGAGCTTTTAAGAGATATACAGATAATGCTCCTCAGGTTTTCAATACAATCTAGAATTGTATTTGATAAAAAATCAACCGGCAACAATCTTGTAATAAGAAAAGCGGAAGACATATTGAAATTCTATAAAAAAATAGGCTTTGCATCAAAAAGGAAAACTGAAAAACTCAAAGATATTGTGAAATCTTTAAAGAACATAAACGGACACAGAGAAAAAAGATTTGAAAGAGTTGTGGAAGTTAGAACGCTTGGGAAAGAAGACGTTTATGATATAGAGGTACCAAAAAGCCACAGATTTATAGCAAATGGAATAGTTTCACACAATACTTCAAAGAGTTCTCTTTTGAAATATGTGACTGGAATAGCACCTAAAGCAAGGTATGTTGTAGGAATGGGATCCAGTGCAGCTGGTTTGACTGCAACTATAATAAAAGATGAAGCTACGAGAAGCTACATACTTGAGGCCGGAGCACTTCCTCTTACCAATAAAGGATTGCTGATGATAGATGAGCTTGACAAGATGAACAAGGATGACAGGGTTGCAATGCATGAGGCCCTTGAACAGCAAAGTATAAGCATCTCAAAGGCCAACATACATGCAACGCTTACTGCACAGACGAGCGTACTTGCGGCTGCAAATCCAAAGCTTGGAAGATTTAATCCATTTGACGTTATATCCTCACAGATTGAACTTCCACCCACATTGATAAACCGTTTCGATTTAATATTCATATTGAAGGATAGACCGGACAAGGAAACTGATACTTTAATTGCCCAGAGGATACTTGAAGCAAACAGAGACATAAACAAGAACAAGCCGGAGATACCGCCAAACATAATGAAGAAATACATCGCATATGCAAAGCAGAACATCAAACCGAAAATGTCTGTGGATGCAATGAAGGTCATACAGGACTTTTACCTCAAGTTAAGGTCACAGTATTCAACAGAGGGTGAGGAAGTTAAGCCGATACCGATATCTGCTAGGCAGCTTGAAGCTGTTGTAAGGCTTACAGAAGCAAGCGCAAAGGTTAGATTATCGGATTACGCAACCGTAGAGGATGCAAAGCGTGCAATAGATTTGATGATGGCATATCTCGGAGATGTGGGAATAGACAGCAGCACCGGGCAATTTGATATAGACAGGATAACGACCGGTATATCTTCATCGCAGAGAAATACTGTCTTAACCATAAAATCAATTATAAAAAGCGAGATAGACTCAATGCCAATGGGCAGTTCAGTTCCGCTTTCAAAGATTTATGAGGATGCGGAAAAGTCAGGAATAGACCAAGAGAAAGTTGATTCTGCGATATCCGTACTGAAAAGGGAGGGAGAGATATTTGAACCGAAACCATCGTTCATAAAACTGCTTTGATATGGACTACACTTATTTTATGCTGCCGTTGACTGTTATAAAGGAAGGAGAAAAAGGAAATGACAGCAGCGGGAGCTTCATCTCCTTTAAATCTGTAAAGATATACAGAATGCATTTGGTTGGATCGATAGCTGCAATTGAAATAAACCAGGAAACGAAAGGAGGTTACTTAATACTGGATGACACATTTTCCAGCATACTTGTGCATTTTCAAAGCAGTATGTTCAGGGACATAGACAAATTCAAGAAGGGTGACCTTGTTGAAGTTCTCGGTGATATAGACACGTACAATGACACAGTAACTCTTTCACTTAGCAATATAAAACTGATAGACTTAAGCAGGTATTCCTTTAACAAAATAGAAAGCATAAAAAACATGCAGCTCATTAAGTAGACATGGAATACGATGAACTTGTAAACAACATACTGAAAGAGAAAAAGGAAAACAAGGCCGACAGGTTTAACCCTCCTGAGGTTGACGTTCAGCAAGTTGGCCAGAAAACAATTGTCTTTCTTGACAAGCTTTCAAAGTACATAAACCGGCCGGTAAGCCACATCTCTAAGTTTTTAATGCATGAGCTTACTGCCCCTGGACAAATAGATGAAAGCGGAAAGGTAACTCTAGGAGGTAGATTCTCAAGAAAGCTTGTAAACGAAAAAATAGCGCAGTACATAAAGGAATTTGTAATATGCAAGCAGTGTGGCTCACCGGATACGCACATGGAAAAAGTAGAAAAGAACTACTTTGTAAAATGTCTGGGCTGCGGAGCTGAGTACCCTGTTGGAAGGATAAAATGATGGCATTTACAGCGAAGATACACGGGAAAGACACTTCAAGGGAAATCATAGCAGTGTGTGATAGCGAAATATTGGGCAAAACGCTTGTTGACAAGGAAAGAGAAATAGAATTTACAGTATCAAAAGACTTTTACGGCAGCGAAACATTTGAATGGGAAGAGATTTCTGAGTCGATAGGCAACGGCAGAAACGTAAATCTCATAGGCAATGAAATAGTTGGGCTTGCAATAAAAAACAAATTGGTAGATCCAAAAAGCGTGATAGAGATAGATGGAATAAAACACGCGCAGATTTATTCCCTGTAAGCAAGCTTTATAACCTTTCCTTACATAATCATATAAATATGACAGAGGTTCCACGATTTAGATTCCCCAAAAACGATGAAATGTTGGGTTACGTTACGCAGATGCTTGGCTTCGGCAGGATGTACGTAAAATGCGCAGACGACAAGATAAGGCTCTGCCAAGTCAAGGGCAGCATAAGCAGGTATCTTTGGATAAATGAGGGAGATATCGTTCTCATCAAGCCATGGCAGATAGAGCATGACAAGAAGGCAGACATACTTTACAAATACAATAAAAACGACTGGGATTCACTGAAGGCAAAAGGCTTTCTTAAGGACAACCTTCTCAACGGAAATTAGGCCCTTGTGTTTGAAATCAAAGAAGAAAAGAAATTGTTTCCTCCATTGAATGATTGAATTGCCGATGAATAGCTTTCATAGTAAACTTTTACTTGCAAGGCCTCATTGACTGAAAGGCATCTGTAAGGAAAATCCAATGAATAGTAACCTACTCCTCCTTTTATTTCCATGTTACTGTTCAAAATGCTGTGTTGAACATTGCTTACAGTCAAAATTACATTTGTAAGATTGACCGGCTGCTCCGCTCCTTTGTAAACATTTACAACCGTTCCCGATGGACTGCATGAAAAGCTTGTAACTGTTACCGGCTGATTGTGAAATGGAATTATGCCGCTTTCAACTAATACCAGAAAAAGGACAAATCCGATGAATACCAGAAATAAAGCAAAGAAGGAAAGAATGTATGCATTTTTCTTTGCTGCCGCTTTCATTAAAAAGATATGCCTTTTATAAATAAAAATGTGACAATTCTAAAGAATTATACTTTCTGGGCTATTTCCTTTACTTCATCCTCTAGAGTTGAAACTGCCTCATTGAGTATTTCCTTTATGGTTAATTGTCCCCAGCTTTCAATGTCAAAGATTATCTTGTCAGTTTCGGAGGTCACGCTTATTACATCCGAGCCAGCATAATCTTCGCATGCCTTGCATAAAATGCATTCGCTTAGCTTTCCCTTCTTTACAGACAAGGTGTCTTTATCTCCGTCAAGTATGTTTACCGGACACAGAGAAGCTATCTTTGCGGCTCCCTTTACCTTGCTGTTTGGTATTGTTATCTTTGGATAAAAATGGTAGAAGACATGTGCAGGTGTGAACTTTGAGTGCTCTGCTCCGTTGCCCCACGCTGTTTCAGCCTCTAAATCTATTGCCTCTCCTTCCTTAAGGTTTATTATCAGCATTTCGGGTATTGCAGGCACAACATCCTTGTCTGAAGACACTAAATCAGAAGCATGTACAGCCTTGGGCCCTATCTCCTTGAGCTTAAAACTGAACTTTCCCTTGCCCTTCAGTTCAATCGGGGTTTTTAGCGGTATCAAACCGAGCCTTGAAGCTAATATCTCATCGTACATGAAACTTGTGTTTTTGTATATGGTAACGTCCTCTATTGCAAGCGTGTTTACCCCGTTTATTATTGAACGACGAAGTGCATTAACAAGCGAGACCTTTGCATCTTCAAGCAAAATCCTTGCCGTGTTTTCCTTGTTTTCAAGTAGCTCTGCTTTCATATTTACATCCTTCTCCCTTTCCTTCCGCCTTTTCTTTTACAGCCGTCATGCGGTACCGGTGTTACATTCTCAATGTTCAAAATGTTAACTCCACTTCTTTCCAATGCCTTTATGGCAGGCCTTGCTCCCGGACCTGTTGTCTTTGAGCCTATACCTCCAACAGCTCTTACCTTAACGTAAACATCCCTTATGCCTTTAGCTGTTATTTCCTCTGCAACTTTCTTTGCGGCGTCCATTGCGGCCCTTGGCGATGAACCCAGCCTATCGGCTTTAACCTGCGATCCGCCGCTCTTTATTGAAAATGTGTATGCATTGCTTAAATCAGTAACATGTATTATCGTGTTGTTCATTGTAGCATAGATGTGCGCTATCCCCACTTTTTCTCTTTCCATAGCCTATTACTGTTTTTCCTCCTTTTTAGCTCTTACTGGATGTGTTGGTGACGACAAAGGAGAGGATTCTGCAAATTCTATTTTATCCTCTTCATCTTTTTTCACCATGTAAGAAGGACTGTCTATTATCTTTCCGTCCACAAGTATATGCCTGTGAGTTATCACCTGCCTTGCCTCTCTTATGCTTCTTGCCATTTCCTTTTTCAACACAAATGTTTGCAACCTTCTGTCCATCAGGTTTTCTAGATTCAATTCAAGGACATCATCTACTGTTGCACTGCTGCTTACCAGCCCTCTTTTACTTAATGTGGCTATGAACTCCTTCTCTTCTTCTTGCCCTAAATTCAAAGCCTTCAAACCTACGAGCTCCCTTGCCCTAAGCCTTATGTTTCTAAGCAATGATTCGACTTTCCACAATTCCTTCTTGTTCTTAAAGCCGTATTTGTTCCTCAATACCTTGTCCCTCTCTATCCTTGGCTTGTCCCATATCCTCAATGGAGACCTGTATTTCTTTGACGGCCTTTTTGCTGTTCCCATAATTACTTCTTGTTAGCTCCAGCCTGTGGCTGCTCTTTCTTCTTTATAACGCCAAGTGAACTGCCAACCCTTCCGTGGAAGTTTGCTCCCCTTGACCTTACCTTCTGTCCTCTCATCTTGTAGTTAAAGGAATGCCTGTAACCCCTGTATGACCTGCTTGTCTTTATCTTCTGTATCTGCAACGTTGTCTTTGACCTCAATTCATTGCTTAAAACGTGATAATCTAAACCTGTTGTTTCGTCCCTTCTCCAGTTGAAAAGCCAATGCGGTATCTTGTACTTGAATGGATTGGACAAAGCTTCCTTTAATTCATTTAATTGCTTTTCATCTAGATCCTGCAGCTTCTTTTCCTCTGGTATCTTCAAAACCTTCATCAAGGCGTTAGAATATGAAAAACTTATCCCCGTTATAGACCTTAAAAGATCCCTGACTTTCTTGCTGCCATCTAGATCGGTATCTGCAATCCTAACTATCTTTCTTTCCTGCATATCTACCGCTTTTTTCTGCGGTTCCTTTGCAGGTCTATTGCTATGTTTGTTTGCTTGCATAAACGAATAAGATGCCTAATAAAGTATTTAAGCTTTTATATATAAAGTGTAGCGCCAACTTACTTTCCCTCTTTTACGAAGTACTCATAAGACGCACCAGCGATTATCTTCCGTGTTCGAAAAGGGAACGGGATTTGCCGCTGGCCTATGGGCGCTATCACCCTTATTTAGAAGGTTTTCATTTAAAAGCTTAACTTTTCATTCAGTAGATAGACAAGTGAATCTTTATGAGTAGCTGATACACCATTTTTAGCTTGATTTTAAGATGTTAAAATGGCTAATAGAGGATTACTGCAATGATTATTCTATGTACTGTTCCACCGGGACACTGTCTTCACTGCATATATTTTTATAAAGATTTAGGAAAAAATCAATGAACTCCTTTTTATGAGCCTTTGGGTTGTTGCATGTTAAATATATTCTTTCCATTTTTCCCTTGCCAGCGTAGGTATTGGTTGTTATGAACATATTCTCAAGATTTCCATTTAAAGGAAAGAATAACTTGTTTAGATACATACTTATTTTTGACTGTTTAATTTGGATTAATGACTTTGTCATCTATTTAAAATTTTTGCTTTTAGCGTTTTCTGAAGTTAAGATAGGCTTAGGGTTATAAACAGCAAAGCAATTATTAAAATTTTAAATACGCAAAAAGTTACTTAGCACTATGTTTTCAAACATCAGGAACGGATGGGCAATGGGAAAAGCCACAAGAAAGCTGGTCTTCAAGGACAAAAAGCTGATGGTATTTCCACTTGTCTCTGGTTTAGTTGTTATCACAGAAATATTGGCAATACTGCTGCCTTCGGCCATTTTCTTGATGAATTACTCCAACTCGCTTTATTATTACATCCCCATTTTGATACTTTTCTATTTTATTGTCACTTTTACAAGCACTTATATGATAATGGCTATGTTCATCGGCTTTCGAGCCTTCTCAAACGGAAAGGAAATAGGGTTCAAGGAGGCATTCAAAGAGGTAAAGCCTTACAGCAAACTAATAGCAGAATGGAGCCTGTTCTATGCGGTTGTAATAGTTGGCATAAGACTGTTGGAGTCAAGGATGCGAGGAATAGCAGGCATGATATTTGGAGCAGCAGTAGCCTTTGCGATAGGTATAGCAACAATATTTGTTGTTCCAGTCATACTGGACAAGAAGCTTGGCCCTATAAAGGCACTGAAGGAAAGCTCTTCCTTCATAATAAAGAACTTTGGAAAGACCTTTGGGGGATTGGCATACACGGATTTGTATGGATTTGCGATAATATTATTGGGTGTGATAGCCCTTATAGCCGGTTTATTTTTGATATCTATAAATTTGATTATTGGCCTTGAAGTCATACTTTTAGGAATCGGCGTTATAGCCATCGGAGCAATCATAACCTCGATGCTTTCAAATATATTCAGGCTGATAATGTTTGACTTTGCAAGCTACGGCAAGGTTCCTGAAGGTTTCACGGCAGACATGCTGAAGAATGCAGTAAAACAGAAGGGAAAAGCCCAAATATAAAACTTAATAATAAAAATGCAACTGCCTAAAAATTAATACTGGCTTTTACTGCTTAATGTTTTTGAGATAGCCTTGTTTATCGGCTTGTAAATGTCATCTGCGCACTTGCAGTCTAGGCATTTGCACATTGCGAGATAAATTTCTTTTGTCTTTGCGAACAGATCCTTCTGATCTATCAAAGGATTGCTGCTTTTTATCGAATACTCTATCTTATCAAAAAGAACTTCATACATTGAACTACTTGAATTTACAGAACCACTCTTTTCATCCATTTTAAGGATTTTGTCTAGGAAGCCCATATTACCAGTTAATTTATTATAGTCTTTTGTCATATAAAAAGCTAATTTTTAGTCTCCCTTGAGGTTGTTTGCATGTAAAGCTGATATATCGGTTCAAGTTCCATTTCCGAAACCCTGTAAAGCTTCTTGAGAACGTAGAACACGCCCTTGCTTTCCTCCTTTATGTTGTTGAATATGGAATAATAGGCAAGCTTTCCCTTCTTTGTCAATCCAATTCCCATCATTCCCTTTTTGATGTATCCCTTGCTTTCAAGGCTGCTTATTATCTTTGAGCTTATGCCCTTTTCCTTTTCTATTTCCTCGCTTTCTCCTATCTCATCCTTCAAAAGCTGGTATGTAACATAGCCTATCTTCTTTGCCTTCGATTCGCTTGTACTGTTTCCGCCGAATGAAAGCAATCCGACCTTTTCCTCATCGTTTAAATCCTGCAGCTCCTCTATATATTTGTCTATCTTCTCGTTTTCCTGCTTTAGCTTTAACTGCTCATACAGGGTAAAGCCCAAAGTTATGAAGTCTATCCCTATCGCATCGTATAATCCGTGCAAGCCATAAGCTAGGTAAGCCATTGCATTTCCCGCAGAGAATGCGCCAGCTATGGTGGCATAGTATTTTCCGTAGCCTTTGCTTTTGCCTTCCTTACCTAATATCCTCTCCAGCTCTGATTTCCTCATCTTCTCCCCCCTTCATATCAATTCTACAAAAGCGAAATATTAAAGTCATTTGCAAATATTACGAAAGTATTATCTATATACCTGTTAATACGACTATTGAATGAGAACTCCTTGAAAATGATTTTTATAAGCTTTTGCAGCCTTAATTTTTCATGTCTATAAAAATAGGATTAGCCATAATGGCTTACGGCACCCCTGAAAAGGAAGAGGACGTTGAGCCTTACCTGAAAGACATATTCAAGCAGAAGGAAGTGCCTAAGCTGATACTACAGAAAACAATTGAAAGATACAGAAAAATAGGATTTTCGCCTCTTAATGAGATTACTTTAAGGCAGTCCGTGCTTTTGCAGGAAGAGCTTTCAAGGAGAGGATTCAATGCTGCAGTCACCGTTGGGATGAAGCACTGGAAGCCTAAGATAAAAACGGCAATTGAAACACTGAAAAAGGACAATCCAAACTTGCTAATAGGGATTTTAATGCACCCTTTTTTCTCTGTTATGGGTAGCAAAGAATACGAAGAGGTTTTCAATGAAAGCTCGAATGGGATGAAAAGAAGCTTTATAGATCACTGGTATAACTATGAAAAACTTTATGATGCCTGGAATCAAAACATGAAGGAAGCAATTGATTCCTTCAACGGGAGCAGATTCTACACTATCTTTACCTCCCATGGCTTGCCTTCAAGCACGGAGGACACGGAATATAAAAAGGAATTGGAGGAGTTTTCGGCAAAGCTTGCAGATAGATCAGGCATAAAAGACTTTTGCCTTGCATACCAAAATGGGGAGCATAAAGACTGGTACAAACCCGAAGTTAATGGAAAACTTTGGGAACTAAAAGAGAAAGAAGTTAAAAACGTGCTTATCGTTCCCATAGGCTACATTTCAGAAAGCCTTGAAACCCTTTATGACATAGATATAGAGTATAAAGAAACCGCCTCTCAACTAGGCATAAACCTGCACAGGGTAAAATGCCTTGACTATTCTCCACTGCTTATATCTACAATTTCCGATGCCATAGCAGACAGCGTAGATAAAAACTTATAGTATGTCCGTTAGATAATAACAATGAAATATGCAGCTATTGTGTATTCGCATAAAAACATTGACAGTAAAGAACTTTACAATTATGACATACCAGAACAAATGCTTGAGAAGAGAAAGAACCTTGAATATGTAATGCTTAGAACCTGCAATAGAATAGAGCTTTACATAAGCTCTGACAATGCTGAGGAGGATGCTAAATTGCTGCTTAGAGAACTATACACCCAGAACTCAAAATACGGGAGAGGAATGGTTTATACCGGGAAGGAAGCCGTAAAGCATGCATTCTACGTTGCTGCCGGACTTGACTCCATCGTACTGGGAGAAAATGAGATATTGGGGCAGGTGAAATCTGCTTATTTAGATTACATAAACAATGGAAAGGCAGGTACAAAGCTGGAAAGGCTTTTCAAGAATGCAGTAAAGGCTGGAAAAATAGTAAGAAATGAGACTGCAATAAATAAGGGAAAAACTGGGATTTACTCTCTTGCAATAGATTACCTGAATAAGAGTTATAACAATAAAGAGATAGCGATTATCGGATCGGGGGAGGAAGCCAAACGCTTTCTAAAGGGCTTTTCAACAAAAAGAAGCCTGAAAGGGAAGGTTTTCAGCAGGGAAATGAAGCATGCAAAAAAGCTTGCCGTTCAATATGGAATGGACTATGGAACTTTTGATATTAAAGAGATAGGAAAATACAAAACAGTTTTTTGTGCATATAGAAGCACAGAAAAATTTGAATCAAAAGAACCAAAGCTTATAGTCGACATATCAGTTCCGCATGTATTTGAAGGCAAAAATGTATTGCATATAGAAGAGCTTGCATCGCAGGCTGAAGAGACCTTAAATAGAAGAAAAGAAGCCGCTAAACTGGCAGAGCAAATAACTCTCTCCAGAGTAGGTGATTTCATAGGAATTTACGGAGAATAGCACAAAGTTTTTGGCATAAACAAACCATTATTTAAAGGCTTAAATTTGGGTTTATTTCTTAGATATAACATGAAACTAGATGAAATAGTAAAAGAGCTGAATCAAGAGCTTGATAACATGGAAAAGGATGAAAGCATAAGCAAAATAGCAGCTTACATCAATGAAAGCTGGGAGCAGAAAGCCAATTTCATGCAGTACCTTTTTGATAAATACGCTACAAAACCAAAGACCTCTGAAATGAAAACTCCGATGAGGAAGTACTTTTATGGTGCTGCAGCTATAACTGTTGGTTTTGCTGTCACAAGCTATGCCTTACTTAAAACTCCACCGATTGATAGTGCTATTTCAGTGTTTTTAGTTGGCTATATCTCTTTGTTGGCTGCAGCTGAAATTGGAAAAAACAAAACGGTCAAATTTATAAACAATTCTTTGGATTATGCTTTAAAAAACGGAAACTTTAAAGAAGACCTTTTGGATTTTTACAAAAACCTTAAAAATTAAACCTTCGCTTCTTTTATCTGTTTTAAGGCTTCTTCCTTTCCCTTAAAGCCGTGGAACTTCATGAACTTTCCCTTCTCCAATTCCTTGTAATGCTCAAAGAAGTGCTTTAGCTTATTTTTCTGGTATTCTGGCAGATCTGCCTCTGTCTTTATCATTGAAGAAGCTGGATCTACTTTGTCCACCGGAACTGCTATGACCTTGTTGTCCTCTCCCTCTTCATCGCTCATCTCTGCTATTCCTATTGCCCTGCATTTCACGACTATTCCAGGGTTTATTGGAACTGAGGAGAAAACTAAAACATCTAAAGGGTCTCCATCCTTTCCTTCTGTCTGTAAAATGAAGCCGTAATTGGCAGGGTAAACCATTGATGTGAAAAGCACTCTGTCTAACGCTATTGTTTCCAAGTCTTCCTTGTATTCATATTTGCAATTGCTGCCCATTGGTATCTCTACCATCGCATAGAATGTTTCTGGGAAATCATCAGTTTGTTTTATTTCCATAAGGAAATAAGATAACTACAATCGTATTTATACTTATCTTTCAATAAAGCAGTTATTTTTGATTTCAAAATCTTTTTAAAAATCAAAAAATGTTAAATAGGTTGTGCATGTTTTAATTTGAATATAGCCCCGTAGTCTAGCGGCAAGGACAGCAGGCTCTGGACCTGCAAACACCGGTTCAAATCCGATCGGGGCTACTTTTTGTTGGGGCGTAGTATATCTACCAATTCTTAGATTCCCCCCTAACTATAATAGATTAGTAATACTGTCTATTTTATTCCAAAGTATGTCGAATAGACTATAGTCTAAGGATATTTTCAAGGTAACTTCTTGTTATTTTTACTTACTTTATAAACAAAGCCATTTAAATAGAAAATTTATATATTAGCAAATTTCATGAAAAGAATATTATGGTTAATAAAATAGAGAGAACACCTTTATCTTGTATATCTCTACCTGATGGTCTAGGATTAATTTCAAAGATTTCTATATCTAATCTGCCAACAGATGGAATTATGTCAGTACTTAAGAAGTCAGTAACGCCTAGAATATCACAGTTTATGTCCGATAATAGAGATATACTCATAGACCAAAATGATCTCAAATATCAGACACTTTTTCGATTAGCAAGTTATGATATCACAGACATATTTTACAATGGGAACATACTAAAAAGGATAATGACAGACAATGGTTATTACAATAGCTGGTTAAACATACCAAAACTGAGTGAAAGAACCATATCCCGCTTTGAGATTAATATAAGGGTTTTAGATTCCGTTATAAATGAACAATATAGTATAATAAATAGAAGGTTATCAAAAAGTAAATTACCACTAGATGAAATACTATCTAAATCAAAAATTTCATCAAATGAAGGGTGGTATATCCATAAAAACAAGGGTGAATTATTTGCTATAAAAGGTCGCCACTACTACAGTAGTAATAATATATATAAAATTGATCTGAAAGAGGTAAATATAGACTATGCAAATAAAGTTTTTAATGACTTGCATTATATACATACCCCCCGAGCAACCAAAGCTCTCGGTCTATTTATTAGGAACGAAGATACACCTTTTTCTATTGCAGGTTTTGCGCCAGTTGATAGACAATACAAAAAGAGTATACTTTTAAATTACGGATATAATCCTGAAAATTGCTGGGAATTCGTGCGACTATATTCAAAACCAGGCGCACCTATGAATACAAGTAGCTCGTTCCTGAGTGCATCAATAAGATTTCTAAGTAATGAGCATCCGGAAATAGAAGCTTATGTAAGTGCATTCACACCTAGCTTTGCAAGTGGTAAGTCTATGATAGCAGGAGGCTTCAATAATGTGATTTTAGCAAAAGATCTTAGGCTAAGCTTTGGAAGTGTAACTGTCCCTGGAAAGTATGAAAGGCTTACAAATAGGAGGTTGGAATCTTATACCGGATCTATTCTGAAGAGCAAGATACCGATTCTCCCTACCTTAGAACTGCTAAGACCAGTGATTAAACCAAGTAAATATTGTGGCATTGAGAATTACACAGTAATCATGTGATAATATGGAGCTAATAAATTTAAACGGTGCTAGAGGAGTGGGAAAGAGCACACTTACTGAAAAATTAAAGTCAGGTCCAACAACCTATACTGTTGAAGTGATACATTCAAGTAAAGTTTTATCTGAAATGTCACATACAGTTTATAATCTTGAGATAACCCAACTTAATTACTCACAACTTTTTGAAATACAGCAAAATCTTATAGATAATGCAAAGAGGTTAGATAAAGATGTTGTTATATTTGATACTCACAATGTAGAACTTGTTTACGGAATAGGTAAGATAAAATCTCTTACTCCTGAAGCACACATCTATGAGTTTGGGGCATACATAACTATTGAAGTGGATCCTAAAACACTTCTAGAAAGAAGGAAAAATCAAGAGACTATCAAAAGAAGTCTTAATCTATCAGACATCATGCTTGAGATAAGTGCAGAGAGAAATGAATCAATTAAACTTGCTAATATATCCAATAAAAAATTTTATAGAATAAATAATAAAGAATTAGATAGTGCAGTCAAAGACCTTGACGAAATAATAAAAAAGGAATTAAGTATAAATAAAAACTATGGAAATCGATTTTATAACAACAAATAAAGTTAAATTTGAAATAGCACGAAACCTTCTAAATGGCCATGATATAAAATTAAGGCAACGGTATTATGAATTTGATGAGATACAATCATTGTCAGTTGAAGAAGTTGCTATGAATAAAGCGAAACAATATATGCACCTAGCTAAGAGACCTTTTATAGTAAGTGATGATGGGTTTTCTATAAATGCATTAAAAGGATTTCCTGGTGCTCTTCTAAAACCTGTTATGGCATCGATCGGCGATAAAAAATTACTGAGCTTATTAGATGGCGTAAATAATCGTTCAGCCGTCTTTACAAATGCCCTCGTTTTTGGGAACCCAAAAAATAAATTTCTAAAGCTTTTCCTAACAAAGACTAAAGGCAGACTGCCATTGAAGCCGCTTGGATCTAACGGATTTGGCTGGAGCATAGGGAGAATATTTATAGCAGAAGGTTGGAGGAAAACTCTCTCACAATTAAATCGAAATGAAAAGGATATTTTCTGGAAAAATTACAGCAATAACCTACATTACACAAAGCTTTATAGATGGTTAATTAAAACAGGAAGTATAAAGTCAGATATATAAAAACATATTGATTTTTTGCCCGTTCTTCTAATACAATAATTGCTGAATTTAGGAAAGATTATCTCTTAAAAGAAGAAGAGAAAGAAGCGATAAGTAATAAATTTTATAGTAACTTATACTTCGTATATTTTGAGTCTCGTCCATAAAAAATCGCTAATTAGCAATTATAATGACCTGAAATCTCGAACTTTTCCTCTCTACTAAAAGTCAATAATTATTGACTTTTATCGCATACGACTTTGAGATGACTCTTGATTTGCTCTAAGAAGGCTTCTAGATAGAGGCATATCTATCTGGCTTGACTGTGAGTGGCTTTGGCCAGTCCAGTCTGTGCGTGTGTCAGAGATAAGAACGAATTAAAAAATAGGCCAAAAATTATTAAAAATCTTTAGAAAATACTTTAACAAGGATGATTAAAATTTTTGAATTAAAATATAAAAAACGGCACATTTTTTCGTCTTATTGATATCTCCTATGACATAAAAAAGAGTATAGGTATAAGCCAAAAAGTCGAATAAATTTAGAGTTCAAATCCTGGGGGCCCATCATATGTAAGGGGTATAGTATGTCTCCCCCTCAATTGGACTAATCTAGCTTAGTATCTACTTTATAGTTATACCTAGTATGCGTATTTAGGCGTTTTAAGTTCGGTATTCTCGGAAATGTAAAATTAAAGAATTTCTTTAAATTAGCAGTATCAAACTCTCGAACTAGACGAAATAGAGAATAAGTTATGTTTTATTTGGATTATAAGGCTGATAATAGTAGTTATTAAGAGTTGGCAATAATTTTGGAGTAGAATTAGAATTGTTAGAGGTTATGTAGGCAAAAAATCAATAATTATTGAGTTTTATTTCCAATAAAAAGTTGAGAGTTCGAGGCAGTAAAATTGATGATTAATGAGATCTGACTCAGATGAGACTGAGAATAGAGAGGAAATAGTTGGGAGAGAACGGAGTGGAGAGTCAATTCTTTTTAAGTTAATTTTAAATATGTTAAATGAGATCAATTACATGCAAAAGAATAAACTTACAGCAAAAAATAAAATCAAGACATGGATGATTGTTGTTTTGCTAATATTTGGTGGAGTAATAGGTGGTATAATTGCAGCATTAGTAGATGCATTCTTTTTGCAAAAACATATCAATAGTGTTTGGGTCAGATTTGGTATAATGTTCATAATTGCAATTGTTGTAATATCTTTCGTAGTTTTCTTTGTATATCCTTATTTTGGGGTTGCACCTTAATATCAAAGTAATTCAACTATCCCCACAACATCTATTATCATGTATAATCAAAGTAGTCAAAATACTTAATTACACCAACTATTATCTCAGATGCATCTTCTTTTAATTTGCCAACTTCTTACTTCTTTTATGAAAATTTTCTGTTTGTAGAAATGCACATATATCTTTAAACTACTCCTCTAATCCTAGTACATTGATTTTACTATTCCCTTCTTCTAGTTATTACATTCTTTTTATCTTAAATTGCCTTAAGTAGTATTAATCCAGCCGACTACATTAATTTCTTGATTAACTGTGGAAAGGAATGAAAATTCGTAGGTTCCACTGCTAGGTGGAATAAAAGTGTAGCTATAAGAATTATTTGAGTATATCGAGCCACTACTAATTATAGACCTGCCATCTGAAGTATATATACCGCTGCTAGGCGTCCCGAATATAGTAACAACAGCGCATAAATTTGTAGCTAAAACTGAGTTAGAATAAGGGCAGTTAGTAGTAGTTAGGTAAACTAAGACAGTCTTTCCTTCAGGGAGATAAACATCTACAGTTCCAGCTGCTGTAGGGAATGCATATCCATTTACCCTAAATGAGGCCTGTGTTTGTGAAGCAGAAGAGATATTTGAGAAAGAAGATACAGCGGAATTTAAACTACTCAATGTCACATTGTTTGTAACCAAGCTAGCGATCATTATTATAGACATTACTATAAGAATTGTCTTAATTGAGTATGATACATACTGCTCAGTCCTATTATGTCTCTTAATTTTTGTTATATTACCTAACAGTGTAGAAAGATAAAATATAGCAAATAATAATAAAGAAACTTCTAAAAAAGGCACAGCGGATCTATTATTAGGTAATTTAATATAACCAAAAAGAGCTGAAATTGCAAAAGCACTAATTAGGTTAGCCCATCTATCTCTCCAGTTAATTATTAAAGAAATCGAAAGAATCATAATAAAATCTACAAAGAAACCATAAGTTCCAAGCAGAAATTCAGAGTTATGATAATTACTAACTAAAACAAAATTAAATCTGAGTAGTACAGTCAAAATTATAGATATTATCACTGAGGCAATGAGCCCTCTTTTATAAAAAAGAAATTTATAAAACTTATTTGAGAATTCTACTTTTCTGCTTCTAAGATAATTTTTTGCATAAAACCTTCTACTGGAATTGTGTCTCCAAGATTTATTGTGCCCACCTCTATTTTCAGTTGTATAATCCGCTGACCCAAATTTTTTTGAAGGTTTATAATTTGACTGTCTTCCTGTTATCTTTTCTTTGTCCAAAAATTCACCGATACTTTTATATTCTCTTTTTCTAAGCTCATCTAATTTAGGTTCAATAATAGTCATTTTATTGTTGCCATTACCATCTCTGGGTCATATGTATAAGCCATAGAATATGCTGTATATGCACTGCGATAGTTACCTAATTTCTCTAGAATGAGTCCTTTCTCATACAAAAGTTTAGGATTGTGTTGATCTGACTCTAAAGGCTTCTCGATTCTTTTTAAGTCATCATTTAATTTCTTCTTTTCATTCTTATCTAATTCCATTACTATGTATTATTACTCGTCTAATATAATTTAATCTTCTTTCCTTCTCTTATCTTTTTCTGCCTGTACCACAATGTGGATTTGTTGATCCCCAAGCGCTTTCTTTCTGTGGGTGTTATGAATAAACCCATCATTTATACTCTGAATTAAGGATTTCCGCATGAGATAACCAGAATAGCTGCTCTGCCTTATCCTTTGCAGCACTTACTTAATCTAAATATTTCTTTTCAATTTCTGTTTCCTCTTTCATTTCGCTTTCTGAAGGCTTACTTCTCTCAATCTCTGCGTCTGCAGATTCCTTACCTTTAAGATAAGTTAAAATCCTCCCATATTTTTAGGGATATAAAATTATGTCAAGACAGGTGCTATAGATAGTTTGCAAAAGTGGATATCACCACATGTTTAGATTCGGATATTTCTTTGGTAGCTTTCCAAGCTTGCTTTTGTCTTTTAACGCAATTTCAAACTTTGGATGAGTAACAGCAGGCACTAACCCTCTGATCTTTTCAGGAGAATGCGGGTCTATCATCGCAAACATCTTTGCAGTTTCATCCCTTACATTGCTCTTCCATATCTGAGACCATGCTATGAAAAACCTCTGTTCTGGTGTAAATCCCTCTATTTCCCGGTTTTCATTTGGATTTCTTTTGAGATAGCGCTGCAATGCATCATATGCTATGCTTATCCCTCCTAAATCTGCAATGTTCTCGCCCAATGTAAGCTTCCCATTGACCTTTAAACCTGGAATTATTTCAAATGTACTGTAGAAATCTGCCACTTTTTTGGCTAAAGCATCGAATTTCTTTGCATCCTGCGGCAGCCACCACTCCTTCATCCTACCATTTCCATCATACAGCCTTCCCTGATCATCGTATCCATGCGTTATCTCATGGCCTATCACTCCGCCTATCCCTCCGTAATTGACGGCTGCATCCTTGCTTGCATCAAAGAATGGCGGCTGCAGTATGCCTGCCGGGAAAGCAAGTTCATTTCCGCTTGGATTATAATAAGCATTCACCATTGAAGGGGTCATCAGCCATTCCTTCTTATCCACCTTTTTGCCTATCCTTTTTATCTGCCTATGTATCTCGAATTTTATCGCCCTTGAAACATTGCCAAATAAGTCATTCCTTTCTATCTGCAATGAGGAGTAATCCCTGAACTTTTCAGGGTAGCCTATCTTCACGTTAAGCATTGAGAACTTCTTTAGCGCCTTCTTCCTTGTTGGAGCACTCATCCACTTTACTGCCTTCAGCCTTTCAAGGAATATGCTTTTTACGTCCTTGACAAGCTCGTCTGCCTTTTTCTTCGCCTCTTTGCTGAAATTCTGCTCTACGTAAAGCTTGCCCAAAGCCTCTCCTATTGAAAAGTCTATTAACCTTATTGCTCTTTTCCATCTTGGCTCCTGTACCTTCTTGCCCATTAGTTTTCTTCCAAAGAAATCAAAATGCTCATTTTCGGCCTTTGAATGAAGAAGACTTGCCGAATGGTTTATTATCTGCCATTTAAGGTATGCCTTCACATCGTCAACAGTGAATTTATCTTTTATTACGTTTACCTTGTCAAGAAATTCCGGCTGGCCGACAACCATGAATGGAATTGGATTGCCGCCTAAAGAAGAGTATATCCCAAATATATCTATTGCATCAAATCTTTTCTTTATCTGCTGTATGCTGAACCTGTTGTAGTTCTTTATCTCGTCCCTTAGCTCCACCGAACTGCGGCTTGCCTCTGCAAGGTAGTTCTCTATTTTAAGTATTGAATCGCAGTAACTGCCGGCGGTCTTTTCATTCTCTCCGTATAGTTTAAACATCTTAACAATGTGTCTTTTGAAGTCTTCGATTACCTTTGCATGCTCCTTCTTTAGGTAGTAATCCCTGTCCGGCAAGGAGATGCCGCCCTGTGTTATGTAAAACGAGTATATGTTGCTGTCTTTCTTGTCCTCTGCCGAAGACAGCTCAAAGAATGAGGAAATGCCCTCCTTCATCAATTCTTTTACAACGGCATTTACATCCCTGAAATCCTTTATGGAATCAACCTTCTGCATCAATGGAACTATAGGAGAGAAGCCCTTCTTTTCTATTGCCTTTGTGTCCATAAAGGAAAAGAAGAAATCTCCTACCTTTTGTTGGACTGTATTTTTTTCCTGCTTGTTGTAAGCGCATGATTCCGCTATGCCTTTCAAAATCTCGAAGTTTCTGTCTGACAGCTGTATAAAGGAATCGTACCTGCTTTCCTCCTTTGGTATTGGGGTGCTTGCACGCCATTTGCCGCACGCATAGTTGTAGAAGTCCTCAAAAGGGTCTATTGAAAGGTCCATGTAAGAGGTTGAAAAACCGATGTACTTCTCCGCTTTTTTGCTTTCTGATTTGTCCATTTAAAAGCTAAGACGGCATTGTATTTATTATTAACCTATTCAGATTACATATTTGCATAGTTCCCGCTTAGGTACTGATTAATGGCGTATGCAAAACTCCTGAGCTGCTTTGCGTTCATTTTCTCCACTTCATTGCTGTCGAAAACTACGCGTTTGCTCCTGTAGTCTGCAAATGCAACGTTTTTGTAGGAATCCCCTATCCTCTTGGAGAAAAACATGTATGCATTTGATTTTCCGCTGCTGTACTCTATTCCATTTGAGAGATAGACATTGTTCTCATCCTTGTATCTCTTACCAAAAAGATTATCTTGTTCTATGCTATCCCTTAATTGATACACTATTGCAGTCCTTACTTCTTTCCTGTTTTTGTTTTCAACAGCTACAGGAAACGAGTTCGCTTTTCTTTTCAACGGCATCCAGTTCTCTGCCGGCAAGCTGCTAAAAGCTTCCTCCACTTTTTTGTTTAAAGTACTATTGCCTTCAAGTACTTCTTCAAGACTTTCGTATTTTTCCATTTTTAACCACCTTTATGAATCGGAAGATCAATTCTATAAGCAACACGTTTGCAGCCAAGGACAAAAGGAAAAAAAGCACTCCTTGCAGAGTAAAAGACAGCTGTTTGTCTGCAGAGCTTTCCAAAAAGCTGGCTAAAACAGTGCATATGAAAAGCTCGAGGTTTACGGTCTCAAACCTCAAGTACCTGAAAAGCCCGCTTTCTTCCTTCCTTTCAGCCTTTCCCTTATCTCCAAACGATACTTCGAATTCTTCCATTTTTTAGATTTTTTTGATAACTTACAGTAAAAACAAAAAGGTTTTATTTTATAGATTAGGCAGCCCAAACGTATGAAGTTGTTTTTATGAACCCGCAAGACGTTTGGGCAGATTACCTTGTCTTGACAATGAGCTTATAGGCAGGGTGATTAAATGAGTATGTCCATGAAAGCATATCTGCGAGTAAATCCTGCTTCACTTTACACGCTGCGTTCATGCGACTTTGCATTATATGTTATGCTAGTAAATAGTATTTAAAGTTAATGATTTTCTTTCAATTGAAAAGCCCTTTTTTAAACTTCAATCCTAGGCCGTATCCTTTTCCTATTACGTTCTTGCCGTTGACGGTTTTTAATCCGCCGTAGACAAACCTGTTTGTGTGACTTAAATGTGCATCTAAATCCGCAAAGCCTATGTCATTTACTGAAAGGCTAAGATGCATGCCTGCAGCTATCCCAACCCTGCTCTCCTCCATGCAGCCAAGCATTACTCCTATGTTTTTTGACCTAGCTTCGTTTGCTATCTTGATTGCTTTTGTTATGCCTCCCATTTTCATCAACTTTATGTTAATCATTGAAACTGCATTCATGTCTATAAGCATTCGAAGGTCTTCGATGCTCTTCACTGATTCATCGGCCATTATTGGTATATTGCTTCCCTCCTTCAATCTTTTCAGTGAATTAAAATCGGGGAAATTTACTGGCTGCTCAAGAAAACCAAGATTGAATGCTTCTGCGTTTGAAAGAAAGAACTGCGCTTCCTTAAAGGTATACCCTTGGTTGGCATCCGCAACTAGCTTAACCGAATTCCCTATCTCTTTCCTTATACTCGCTACCCTTTTAATGTCAGCATCAACATCAAGGCCCACTTTCAGTTTTATGACCTTGAACCCAAGTCTTTTGTAAAGCCTTGCATGCTTTACTGAAAGCTTTTCGTTTTCTATGCCTATTGTTACTGAGATCGGTTTGCTGTTCCCCTTCCCCCCTAGCAATGAAGCCACATTTCTCTTTGAAATTTTACCGATAAGATCATACAGCGCAATGTCTATCCCTGCCTTTGCTGAACTGTCTACCTTCGAAAGTTTATCCATTTCCTGGTTTATTCCCTGTATATCGAAAGAATTCCTGCCTTTCAGTTCAGAATTTGCTTTTTCTATGAACCTTGAAACTGAATGAAAATCTTCATTGGTTACTTCTTTATCCGGCGCTGATTCTCCAATCCCTTTGAATCCTTTTGCCTTTATACTTACAAAAACTGTTTTGCTCGATTTATAATTCTCATTGGCTATCCTTAATGGCTCTTTGAGAAGCAGGTTCTCCACTTTAAATGCGATCTCTTCTATCGGAAAAGTCTGCCTTTCCTTAAGCACTTGCATGCTATTCAAATGCGCACTGTAAAGAAATAGTTTTATTACTTACGCTGCATAGAATTAAATGCTGAAGAGAGAATTCTCAAGCTACAAAGAAATGTTAAGGCAACTTGCAAAAGATTACAAGTGGCTTATCATAGCAGGCTTGGTTTTATTCCTTCCAAGCATAATAATATACGCTGCAAAGCCTACGATTCTTCCTTACTGTCCCATAAACCAGCTTTGCTCTGCTTATTCAACGCCATGGGGGGCTTTCACTTCCATTTTCATATATGACTCCTGGACAAACATCTTTGCATTTGTAATTTTCTTCATATTCCTCTGGGCTATGGAGGTATTCGCTAGGGATTATGTAAGGCCGAGAAGAGCAAACTTCGCGGCGATTTTCATGTATGTTGCGGGTATCTTAGCAGGGCTAATAGAAATAGCTCATAACCATAACATAGTTTCATTCGGCCCTTCAGGTGTTGTTTATGCTTTCATCGGCATAGTGGTTTCATTAAGCCTGATAAACATACTCCTGCCAAATTGGGAACGCGGAAAGGATGAAATAACGAAGATAGAGGACAAAACTTATTTTATAATAAACCTTATAGTTTTCTTGTTTTTCTTCGTTTGGATATTCTTTGACCCTGCCAGCTTCATATCAAAGGCTCCAAATGTAAACTATGCAGTGCACGGAATAGCATTTCTTATTGGATTTGTAGGAACGTTTGTAAGAGCGGTTATACTAAGAATAAAACATATGCCGCAGCCAAAGTATGTGCTTGGTAGATAAGGTTTAGTAATACAAAGGTAATACAAATAAAAGGCATTTTAAATAACACAATTCAATAAAAACTGTGGTAAAGAGGGGGTTAGAACAGGTTATAGATTCTATCAAAGAGGATTCAAAAGATTCTGTGATCCTTGTTGAGGGAAAAAGAGATAAGGAAGCGCTTAAAAAAGCCGGCATACCTGGATATGCAATAATCCAAGTTTCCTACAAAGATGAAAACCAAATATACAATGAGGTTATGCTTTACAATAGAAACAAAATAATAGCGCTTTACGACAACGATAGAACAGGAGAAAGAAAGATGTCAAAGCTAAAAAGCTTCCTTTATGGAATGGGTTTGAAGCTATTGGATTACAGAAGTCCTTTGAATGAAAACGGCATAACATACATAGAAGAGATAGACAACAGATTGGGCCTCTGAGCTGGATAGCTTATATATATTGCCTTTCTATACTTAGATAAAGGGTAAATATGAAGTTTTATGTTTCGATTGATTATTCGGACAGCGAAAGCAAAAAGGCCCTGCCTTCCCTGCTAAAATTCCTGAAGGAAAGAAGGGCAAAGTTCTCAGTTGAAAAAAAGGGAAACGGAAGTGGGAAAGAAGAGCTGAAAGGGTTTGACATAATAATAGCATTCGGTAGCAGCTTCAACGTACTGAGAACATTCAGAGACTTGAAAACCGATACTCCAGTACTGGGCGTTTCAATATATGAGAATGAATTCCTTCCCGAGATAACACTTGAGGATTTCAAAAGGCTTTTCGGCAGGATAAACAACGGGGAGTACAGCATAGAAAGAAGAAACCGGTTAGAAGCGTTTGTTGATGATAAACCGCTGCCACCAGTACTAAATGAATTTGTAGTGACTGCAAATAAAAGTGCATCGGTGATTTCATATTCCTTGTATATTGACAACAAGAAGATGTTCAAAGACGAAGGAGACGGAATAATAATATCTACGCCTACTGGATCTACTGGGTATTCATCTTCTTCCGGCGGGCCCATAGTGCTTAACGACGCAGATGTAATAGAATTGACGCCTTTATCTTCAATGCAGCAGAATAAACCTATGATTGCAAACGGTAATTCATTGGTGACAATAGACAACCTGAACTCAAAAAGCGGAATAGACATTGTATGTGACGGCAGATTCCGCTATCCTTTCAAAGGAAAACGTATAACAATAAGAAGGCATGAACATCCAGCGAATTTCATTACTATAAACGAAATAAAGAAAACGCCCATAGAAAAGATGAAAAGCAGAGAGTTAAGCCTGCCATTCATAGATGATGCACCTCCGTCTGCAAAGTTCATTCTGAAGCTCTTGCAGTATGAAGGACCATTGACACAGAAGGACATAATAAATCTGTCATCACTGCAGATAAGGACAGTCAGGCACGGCATCTCCTATCTGAAAAAGAAGGGCCTTATAGAAGAGAATAAAACCCTTAGGGATGCAAGGTTCAGCATCTACAGGCTCAAGAGTTGAGCTTTTCTTGTATTATAATGTTCTTCGCATCCAGTATGTCTTTTCCTATTTTAACGGGAAACGCTTCGAAGTCTTCCAAACGGCGGTATTTTTCCTGCAATGAGGAAAGCTGCCTTTCAGTGTATTCCTTTGTTTCCTTCAATGATGGAAAATCATAAACCAAATTGCCGTCTTTTATTACCGGTACAAGAAGCTGCTGATATCCTTTGTATTCATTATTGAAAGGCCTATCTATTATATCCTCAAGCATAAAGCCATTTCTTGTCCTTCGGTATATCTGCTTGTTGAAAGGTAATGTTGTTTTATCGCTGCTGCTTATCTTTATCTTTGGAACAAAAGATCCATTTTCCTCTTCCTCAACCAGCTTGTAGACCCCCCCCAAAGCAGATACTCCCCCATTCTTTGAGATTGAATTGTAGTTTGCCGCAGTATCCAATCTTGTTCCAACCCCATAAATATCTATCGGAGCATTGTTCTTTACAAAGTAGTCTATCTGGTATTCATCCAAATCACTGCTTGCTATTATCTTTGTGTTTGAAAAGCCGTTGTCATCAAGTATCCTTCTGACTTGCCTGCTTAGCTGCAGGATATCCCCGCCGTCTATCCTAACGCCCTTTAAGTCGTAGCCTTTTCTTCTCAGCTCATTTCCAACGATGCAGGCATTCTGCGCCCCCTTCAGAGTGTCATATGTGTCTATAAGGAAAACCGCGTCATTTGGAAACGATTCACTGTATTCTCTAAAGGCTTCAAGCTCACTTTCCCTCTCCTGCACAAACTTATGGGGCATTGTCCCTGAATAAGGTATGCCTAATTTCATTCCAGCAGATACCAATGCCGTTCCTGACGCTCCGCCAATGTAAGAGGCCCTTGAACTTAAAATTGCCGCGTCCCTTCCGTGTGCTCTTCTTGCGCCAAAATCTAGGAAGGCTTTGCCTTTTGCTGCGTAAGCTATCCTGGCTGCCTTGGTAGCAACCATAGTTTGAAAGTTCATAACTGAAAGGATGTAAGTTTCAAATAATTGCACGTCTATAGAATTGCCGGTTACAGTAAGGATTGGCTCATTTGGAAACACAACAGTTCCTTCAGGCACCGCATTTACCGTTCCTTTGAACTTAAAGTTCTGCAGGTAATCCAGAAAATCATCGGTTAATGAACCATTTGAGCTTTCCTTGAGCCACTCTGCTTCTTCTTTGCTTAGCTTGAAGTTTTTTATGAAATCAATAGCCTGTTCTAAGCCTGCTGCAACCATATAGCCCCCAAGATTTTCAGGTATCTTCCTGAAGTAATACACCTCTGTTATCTTATTGTTCCTCCCGTGATCAAAGTTTGCCTGGCCGCTTGTAAGCTCATAGTAGTCAAGAAACAGGGGCATTTCAGCGTCATTCATTAAAAGCGAATTCAGTTTTTCCATAACTATAAAAGGAAGAGCATTTCTTATTAAGGAATCTAAATGGGAAATTTTTGCAGCCTGTTAAATGCATGTACCATTTTTTCCTGTACTAAACCAGATTTAAAGAATCACTGATAAAGAGTTGAAAAGGAGGTAATATGGAAAAGGCTTTACTGCTAGTGGATTTGATAAAGGGCTTCGGCCAGGAAGGATATGACAAAAATATGTACTGCAAAAACGTAGAGGGCATAAAGAAAAACCTTCAGCAGCTCATTGAGTATGCAAATAAAAACAATATACCTATAATATACTGCTGCGACGCGCATGAAAGCAATGATCCGGAGCTGAAAAGAAACGGCGGGCCTTGGGAAGAGCACTGCATGAAAGGCACAGAAAGCAGTGACATAGTAGATTGGCTTCCTTCTAAAGATATGGTGAAATTAATGGGTGCTGATGCAAACAAGGATATAATTAACAAAGAAGGACACAACAATACCTTTAGAATTGACAAGAGAACCTACAGCGGGTTCTACAATACTATACTTGATGATCTATTAAAACATAATAACATAAAAGAGGTTTACATTGCAGGATTGGTAACAAGCGTATGCGTGCAGCATACTGCTGCCGATGCATTCTTCAGAGGCTACAAAATAAACCTTGTCGAAAACGGCTGTGCCGACATAAGCAATGAAAAGCATGAAAATGCCATGGAATACATGAAAAACAACTATTCCGCTAAGATAATGAAGATGGACAAAAAATGGCTGAAGTGACTGTTCTTACAAATATGGAAATGCCAAGCGAGTTAAGGATAAACGAAAAGAAAGCGGTGGACTACACAGTTAAATGGGTAAAGGATTACTTTAAACCGCTTAAAACCAAAAAAGCTGTGATTGGGTTATCGGGCGGAAGCGATTCTACATTTACGGCATACATCTGCAGTCTAGCGCTTGGGAAAGAAAACGTTTTTGGTGTAGTAATGCCTTCCGATTCAAATCCAAGAGAGGATGAAAATGATGCTTATGCAGTTGCAAAGGCGCTTGGGGTAAAGG
Organism: Nanobdellota archaeon; assembly: GCA_021799085.1. Lineage (GTDB taxonomy): Archaea > Nanobdellota > Nanobdellia > Parvarchaeales > Parvarchaeaceae > Parvarchaeum. The sequence goes on from JAJZBD010000003.1 coordinate 79,396, forward strand.
CAAAGACGATAGATATCTCACCAATAATGAAAGCCATAGAAAGGGAAAATCCTGAATTAAGGGAAGAAAAAAACCGGATTGCAATGGCAAACATAAAGGCAAGGCTAAGAATGCTGCTTTTATACAAGGAAGCAAATGAAACAAACGCTTTGGTTGCGGGAACTGATGACAGAAGCGAACATTGCTTAGGGTATTACACAAAGTATGGAGACGGAGGGGTTGACATAAACGTGCCAGAGCACCTGTATAAAATGCAGCTAAGACAGATATTGCTTTGGATAGGAAATAGCAAAAGAATGGAAATATTCGCAAAAATAGCGGAGAAAGTCCCTTCTCCTAGACTATGGAAAGGACAGACGGCAGAAAATGAGCTTGATCTGCATTACCAAGAGATAGACAGGATACTTTATTCAATGAATGAAAAGGAGATAAGGACAGCTGAAAGAATAGCAAAGGAAACCGGATTAAAAAAGGAAAAGATAATTAAAGTCATGGAAATGATGCAAAGGAATGCGCACAAGAACATGCTGCCGCCCGCCCCGCCCGTAAAGATATTTTAATTAAAAGAGGTATTAATTGAAATGAAAATAAAGATAATCTCAAAGAAGAATTACCCAGAACTAAAAAAACTATACAATAGATTTGATATTTCTGAGGATGCTGAAGTATGCCTTGCTGTCGGTGGTGATGGTACTTTCATAAAGGCAGCAAATGAGTTTGATGGGCCCATCCTGCCGGTAAGAAGCGATGAAAAGAACAGTACTGGGTACTATGCAGATGTTGGCCTTAAGGATGTCGACTTTATAATCAAAAGTCTGCTGTCCAAAAACTATAAAGTGGAAGAGCTTGGAAGGAAAATAGAGGTCGATTATGAGAAAAGCAAGTATTACGGAGTAAATGAAATTCTGCTAAAAGACATACAGGAAGAGGTTTACTTTAAACTTTATTATGATGAAAAGGGAAAAAGAAACAGGCTTTATGAATACACTTTAAGCGGGGACGGCTTTCTGGTAACCAGTGCAATAGGTTCTACAGCATACAACAGAACTGCCGGTGGTCCAATAATACTGGATAAAAGTGTACTGTGCCTCACTTTTCTGTCAATAGAGAACCCGCTTACCAATTCAGTTATACTGAGAAAGGACGAAAAGCTGCACGTTGAGATAGAGAAAGGAAGAGGAGTGCTCAGCTATGACGGCATAGTTATAAGCGACCTTAATCCTGGCAAATCCTTCGACATCAAGCTTTCAAACAAGAAGGTAAAGGTTTTGAAGCTGAAAAACAACTATGAAGAGTTCTCTGAGAAGCTGTCAAGGATAATAAAAAGCAAGATGAATTAACTGCTAAAAAAAGATATTTAAGTTATGGCAGATATTAAAAACGAATGGCAAAAATGTTCTTTTTCGTTATAAGCGCAGACGCTGAAAAGATAAACATGGCTGTAGGCTTTGCATCTAGGAGAAAAGAAAAGGGGGACGAAGTAAGGTTCCTTGTTTTTGGACCGGCGGAGAAGTTCATAGCAGAGCATGAAGAATTAATAGAGAACATAGACAAAGTCAAAGAAGCAATCAAGCCGAAGGCCTGCATATTCATAGCGCAGCAGAGCAAGCTTGAAGACAAATTCAAGGACCACTTGGAATTGCTGCCTGCTGGAGAATACATGTCAAAGGCTATAGAGGGCGGTTTTTCTGTTATAACTGTCTGAATAGCATGAAAATAGCTTAACGTAAACCTTCTTATATTATCTTATAGTCTTTTCCAGCCGATTTAGTGCCTCGGAAACCTCATCCGCTTTTATTGCCAAAGAAGGCCTGAACCTTATGCCCTTCTCTCCGGTTTTAAGTGCAAGCATACCATTCTCTCTGTAAAGCTTGTCTATGAACTTGTCTCTCTCTGCGGTGTCCTTCAAATCAAAAGCAACCATGAGACCTCTGCCCCTTGCATTGTATATCTTTTCTGGATACCTGTCTTGGAGATTCTGTATACCATTTAGCAGCTCCCTTCCCCTTATTTCTGCATTTTCTATGAGGTTGTCCTCTTTTATTATCTCAAGGTAACGGGTAGCTCTAACCATGTCAGCGAGGTTTCCTCCCCATGTTGAATTTATCCTGCTAGGAACATGGAAGACATGCTCCTCGATGTCTTCTATCCTGTCACTCACCATTATTCCGCAGACCTGCAACTTCTTACCAAAAACCAGTATGTCTGGATTGAAACCAAAATGCTGGTACGCCCACCATTTGCCTGTGGCTCCCATTCCTGTCTGAACCTCATCGACTATCAGAAGCATCTCATTCTCATCCGTGAATTTTCTGAGTCTTTGGAAGTATTCCTTCCTGAAGTGATTGTCTCCGCCTTCTGCTTGGATAGGCTCTATTATCAAAGCGGCTATATCATCCTTGTTATTTTTAACAGCTTCCTCTGCCTCGTCTAAACTTTTCTTTTCAAGTTCCTCCACCTTTTTCAAGTTATCCTCATTCAAAGGGAAGGTTATCTTTGGATTGGTTATCCTTGGCCAATTGAACTTTGGGAAGTACTTTATCTTATTTGGATCAAACGTGTTCGTAAGCGAGAGAGTATAACCAGACCTGCCATGAAAGGCCTCTTTGAGGTGCATTATTTTCTGCCCCTTCTCCTCTTTATGGCCCTTCATGAAGTTCTTCCTTACCTTCCAGTCAATAGCGGTCTTAAGCGCGTTTTCAACAGCCAAAGCCCCTCCTTCTATAAAGAAGTAATGCTTCATGTGCGGAGGCGCTGCTATTCTGTCTAAAGCATCGACAAACTCCGCCATTTCTACAGTGTACACATCACTGTTAGTCGGTTTGTTTATTGCAGCCCTCTGTAGTTTCTTCAAAAATGAAGGTTCAAACATCTTATCATGATTCATTCCGATAGTGGATGTTGCGAAGAATCCAAAAAAGTCAAGGAGTTTTCTGTCATGTAAGGAATCATAAAGCCAGGCTCCTTTTGACTTTTCAAGGTCAAGGACAAAATCGTAGCCGTCGGCAAGGATGTGCCTGCCCAAGATAGAATGAACTTCCCTTGGCTCTACCATAACAATCATAGTCCATTCGTGGATTTAATGTTTTGCCTTTCTGCTGTTTACAAGATATTTAAACTTGTTCTATTCTATTAATCTAATGGTCTGCATAAGCTTAAATAAAATTTTGGAAATAGCTTCTGAAGAGCAGAAAGAAGAGATAGAAACAAACAAAGAACTAAAAAGAAAGGTTGGCTTTCTTGCAGAGAAGAAAACGGGATTAAAGGAGATATACAAAAGGCTGATTTACAGAGAAAAAGAAAAGCACTACATAGAACTCGATGAAAGGCAGTTTGGCAGGTATGAACGGCTAAAAGGCATTGTTAAAAGCACTTTGGAAGCTGGGATTGCAGGCACCATGGCAGGTACATTGCTATACACTTATCTTGGGAGTTCCCTCCAGCCTTCGACTTACCTTTCGGTATTTCTATCATCTGCTTTTCTCTATGGCATGTCTGCTTTCCTCTCCAAAAGAATTGAAAAAAGATTCGGAAATGAGCTTGCAAAGAACGGAAGAAACCTGATAGAGGCATTAAACGACCTTTACTTGATAAAATCAAAGGAATACAAAAACGCTTTTTACCCAATCTAATTAGATGGAATACAAAAAACTGGGAAACACGAAGGAAAGTTTATCTGCAATTGGGATAGGAACATGGCAATTAAACGGCAATGCAGAAGAGAATGAGAAGGCCATGAACCTTGCAATAGAAAAGGGAGTAAACTTAATAGACACTGCAGAAATATACGGAACGGAAAACACTGTTGGAAAAATAATAAAGGGAAAAAAGCTGTTTATAGCCACGAAAGTCTGGCCAACGCATTTCAGGTATGATTCTGTCTTAAGGGCCTGCGAAAGAAGCCTTGGAAACCTGGGGATAAAACAGATAGACCTTTACCAGTTGCACTGGCCTAATCAGGGAATAAGCATAAAGGAAACTATGAAGGCAATGGAAAAGCTTGTTTACGACGGCAAAATAAGGTACATAGGAGTAAGCAACTTCAATGAAAAGGAACTTAAAGATGCACAGGAAGCTATGTCAAAATACGAAATTGTTTCAAATCAGGTTGAATATAACTTGATTGAAAGGATGCCAGAAATGAACCTAATTGATTATATGAAAAAAGAGAAGATTACGCTTTTGGCTTACAGCCCATTTGCGCACGGTGCAATCTTCAAGAAGAAATATGTAAGAGTAATTGAAAGCGTAAAGGAATTAGGCAAAAAATACAATAAGACTGCTGGACAAATGCTTCTGAGATGGCTTATCCAGAAAGATATTGTAATCCCTTTAACAAAAGCGAGCAACCCAAAGCACATGCTGGAGAATATAGCTGCAGCTGATTTTAACATAAACCAAAAGGACATGGAGATTATAGATAGCCTTACTCCGAAAGACAGCAATGCTGGGTTGAGCAAGTTCAAGGGCCTTATAGAGTATTATCTTATTTTGAGGGCTTTTCTTAGGCTTTAGTAAAAAGCTTTTAATACTTATATGTTATATATATTAAAATGATATTTGCTGATTTCAGGAAACCAGTAAAAACAAGCGAATTAGAGAAAGTGCTCAGCGCTACTTTGTCTGAACTAGGTTATAAGATTCTAAAAGTAAAGGATAACCACCCTTCGGAAGAATACTCTCAAGGAAAGATGGTTCCAGTAAAAGAAGGCATTGAATATGAAGTAAGGAAGAGCTTCCTTGAACCAAAGATGTATTTTGGCCTTAAGTTTTACCCGAACTTTGACGAAAAATCACACAGATTTGTGTATGAGCAAGAGCAAGCCAAACAGCTGTATGGTTGGGCTTATTCATTTAAAGAAGAGAAATACAAGAACGCATTGTTAGAGGTCATAAAGACAGTGATAAATAAGATTAGCAGCAAGGATGAAATGCAAAATGAATCCGAAATGATACGTATAACCTATTACAAATAATGGAAGAAACCAACAAAAACATAACTTGGCAAAGTGAAAACTGCCTTCTTTGCAAGTACTTTGTGCCTAATGATGTATTAAATGCAGATCTTTTGGAAAGGGGGAAATGCGCTCACCCATCTCTTGTTAAATTTAATTTAGTTGTTTCCGGAAGGGACTGGTGCAACCTGTTCGCAAAGATGAGCAATGAAAGAAGAGAAAAGCTGCAGCAGGAGGGCTTCAAGAAAGACGACGAGCAGCAGAAAAGGCTTATAGAAGAAAGTAGGAAAGCTGGAAACTTTGACTGATTCTTTTAAAGATAGACAGGAGTAGTGTGTCTGAGCTTTTTTACGGTTTTAAGGAAACTTACTTCATTCCTTTTATCAGTTTCTGGCCCATTAAATCCGAGTAGGTAACCTGCGCACCCTCTTTCATCTTGTCCTTTAATTCATCGGGTATATCTGCGTCAAAAACTTCATAAGACTCCATGTCCATTAGCTGAGCTTTACCGTCGTTGAGGCTTATGACCTGTGCAATTCTCTTTTCTATTATTGGTATTTTTGCTCTATCCTCTGCAGACATTACAAAGACCCTTTTTTTGCCGTCTATCACTCCGACGGCTTCTACCCTTGCCTTTGCATGTCCATGCTTTCCTGGAGCACTCAGTGCTATATCCGTTATTTTGCAGATAAACTGGTCATCCACTAGGATAGTGTCTCCCTTTCTCAATTCATTTATACCGGCAACTTTAAAATCCATATCTCTGTTTGCTATTTTTAGCATATAAATATTGCTTTTTTGCTTTAATTTAAGAAAAACAGTTAAAAAATGCTTGCGAGGGAAATATTTAAATATAGTACATACGATAATAAAAGATGGATAAAGAACAAGATTACCATAAACTTGCATTGGAATACTCAAAAAAGCATGGTGGTAAAATAGAGCTGAAACCCACTGTAAAAATACGATCATTGAAGGACTTGTCAATAGTCTATACTCCTGGGGTAGCAGCAGTTTCCACGGCAATAAGCAACGACAGCCGTTTATCATGGGATTTAACATGGCGGTGGAATACTATCTTCATAATAACAAACGGAACAAGAGTCCTTGGATTAGGAGACATAGGCCCTCTTGCTTCTTTACCTGTAATGGAGGGCAAATCCCTGATATACAAGGAATTTGGAGGGGTAAATGCCATACCCATACCAATAGAAACAAAGGAGGTGGATGAGTTTGTTAAAGTTGTAAAAAACATCTCGGTAACAAGTGGCGGCATACATTTAGAGGACATAGAATCCCCTTTCTGCTTTGAAGTACTGGAAAGGCTGCAAGAAGAACTTAAAGTCCCGGTATGGCACGATGACCAGCAGGGAACAGCGGCGGCTGCTCTTGCAGGACTGATAAACGCTACAAAGCTGGCTGATAAGGACTTAAAGAGAAGCAAGATAGTTATGATAGGCGCCGGAGCCGCAAACATTGCATTATTCCGTATACTAGAAAAATATGGAGTTGACACTGGAAACATAATAGTGGGAGACAGTAAGGGCCCGCTTTATAACGGCAGAGACGACATGGAGATAATAAAAACAACAAACCGGTGGAAATATGAAGTTATGAAAAAATCCAATAGGGATTCAATCACTGACGCTGACAGTTCATTTGAAGGTGCTGACATTGTTGTAGGATTCAGCAGGGAAGGAGGAATAAAGTCGGAATGGATAAGAAAAATGAGTTCAAAGCCGATAGTATTCGCAAATGCCAATCCTAATCCAGAGATTTCTCCTGAAGAAGCTTACAAAGCAGGGGCATATATTGTTTCGACAGGCAGATCAGATTACCCCAATCAGATAAACAACAGCCTGATATTCCCTGCGCTTTTCAGAGGTGTACTTGACTCAAAAGCTAAAAAGATAGATGATTACACAGCTATAGTAGCAGCGGAAGAACTTGCAAAATTCGCGCAGGAAAAAGGACTAAGAAAAGATTATATTGTCCCAAACATGGAAGAAAGAGAGATATATCCAAGGATAGCAGCTGCAGTAGCTGAAGATGCAGTTAAACGCGGATTAGCAGACAGGAAAGAAAGCAGGGAATACTTTTATAAAAAAGCAAAGAAGATTATTGGTTTAAAATAAACCCTTTACGCTATAATGCATGACCCTAAATGCAAACAGTACTTCTGTGTGTCTTCTACCATTTCCATTTAAAAGATATTTCTAGTATTTTGAATAGAGAATAAGCTTAGGATATTCTTTTACTGTAAATATTTTTTAGGTTACCCTACTTCATTGACCTCACTGCAACTTAAAAAATAAAATTACCTGTATTTGTAGCCAATATCGTCATATGAAAGCAATTTTACAGATGAGCTGCTTGCCAGCACTCTGCTTCCTATAACATAGGTTATCTCGCTTTCTTCAGCCGCCTTTGCTATTTCATCAGTTACCAAGCCGTCAAGAACGAGCATATATATGTTCTCTAAGTTAAGTATCGCATCTTCAACGCCTTTGTAAGGTATCCTTCCGAGTATTTCGAATTTGTTGTTTACAAGAAATGCTCCTCTTGTGCCTATTATGTCATTCACCAATGGGGTAACCTTCTCCTTGATTTCCTGTGGGACTTCTACAGGTGTAGATTGAGCCTGTTTTTTAGGGGCTGCCGATTCTCTTTTCAAAGACGGATCATATTCCTCGATAGGAACCTTTGCACGCAATGCCTGGTTTATTTCCTTCTTTGATAATTCCTCAACTTCAGTTCCTGAAGGGGCCTTTGCTATAAAGTCCACATGCCCTTGCTGGATAAAGGAGTTTATTATCATGTCACCGCCTCTGTCTCCATCAACAAACAATGTGACTATTTTCTTTCTGCTTAAATCAATAACAGTTTTAGGTATGTTAGTGCCGTTCATTCCAATCACGTTGGAAAAGCCGTGCTTAAGCATGTTCATTACGTCTGCCCTTCCTTCTACCACTATTATTTCCTCAGAATCCTCTAAGTCTGGGCCAGCAGGTAATTTCTCAGAGCCGTATTCCACGAACTCCTTCTGCCTTACTTCCTCATAAAGTTTCTGCAGTAGTTCTGTAGTATCAACCTCAGAGGTTTTCATTGCCTCTTCAAGGAGCTTCTGAGCCCTGTTCATTATGTACTCTCTCTTTGATATCCTAACGTCTTCTATCTTGTCAACTGAAACCGTGGCCTTTGAAGGGCCTATTCTGTCAATTGTTTCTATGGCTGCGCCTATCAATGCAGTCTCCGCCATCCCCAAAGAAGTAGGTATGGTTATCTCACCGTTGGTTTTTCCCCCAGCCGATGAACTTTCTACGTTTATCCTTCCTATTTTACCATTTTTCTGTGCTTCCCTTAAGTCCAATTCTTCACCAAGCAGACCTTCCGTCTGTCCGAATACCGCACCTATGACGTCTGGCTTATCAATCAGACTATCTGCGGTAAATTTTGCATGAAGGATATACTTAAAAGAAGTAGGTCCTATCTTTGCCATAATTCAACACCTCCTATTTATTCAAAAAGGCCCACTCAGGCCAAATTGTTAATCGTGATTTAAGGTCTAATAGACCAAAGTCACTTTGTATGACTTACTATATTATTATTAGACTTTTCAAGGTTTATATATCTTTCTTGTTAGCACTATGAACCTTAATTAACTGCAGAAAGTGATACCTTGATTGTGGCGTTTTCCGTAAAGCCACTGAAAGAATAATAGTTTGCAGGGCAGGAAATATTGGCCTTTGGACAGCGGATTGTTGTATTATAAAATCCAAAAGGAAGGGTAAGATTCACATTGAAGTTTCCTGTTTTCAAGATACTTATTATCTGCGGTTGCAAGGGCCACTGAACGGTAGTTGTTTGATTTGGAAGAAGTGGTGCCACCGTAATTACATCGCATGAGGCTACATTCTTTTCATAACTCAAATTTGCTATGTTTGTTGGATAAACCTCTCCAGATAAAGCAGAAACGCATCCTGATAGATAACCTATTTTAGAACCGCCGCCGTTCTTAAATTCAACAAGAAGGTAAAGCTGATTGTTTGAACTGTTGAAAACGCTTGTTACGTTTGTTATTTCTATAGGATAAAACGCTTTTGAAATGCTTGTTAGAGCCCAGCCCGTTATTCCCACTGATAATTGCTTTGTATTCCCGGCTGTCAATGCATAATAAATCAAAATAAGCAGCAATAGAATTATAACAGCAAAAACAATGTAAGTATCCAAGCCTCTTTTTTTATTGTGTTTATCCATTAGTTTACTTTCTTTTTTAAAGTTAAATATTTGAAGATATGAAAAGATTTATATATGATAAAAATTTCATATAACGAATGATGCAGGACATAAGAAAAGTCATAACTAAGAGAATGTATGCATTGATGTTTTTCATTATGTTTGCTGCCGTATTTATTCTCTATTTCTATCTCTTGGAAAGCTCTGCAACGGGGATAATTGACTTTGGATCCTACTACATCTACTTTGATTTGCTTTCATCGTTTGTAATATCATTTTTGATAAGCTTAGTTATAACAATGAACGTTTATTCTTACAAATTAAAGGCAAAAACAAGCAAAAAGCTGACATTAAGCTCAATAGTGGGAGCAATACTTCCGAGCAGCTTGTGTTGCACCAGCGTCATACCTTCACTGCTTGCCGTGCTTGGTTTTTCAACGTCATTTATAGTGGGAAACACCGGAAAGATACAGTCCATATTTTCCGTTTATGGACCCTTATTTATTGCAGCAGGAGCCGCAATAGCATATTTTGGCCTTATACAAATAACTAAAAACATAAACGCAAGCTGTAAAATAAATGTTGCCGAAAAAGAGGACTGCTGCGAGGTCAAGGAATGAAAATAAAGATAAAATATATCTTGTATGCTGTTGTTGTGGTGATAGCCTTAGCTCTAATATTGAATTTCTTTATTTTAAACCATGCAAAGCAGAGCAAGTACCTTTCAATTGGTGAAACTGCCCCTAATTACACATTTCAGCTTGCAAACGGAAGCACAAAAAGCTTAAACAGCTATCAAGGAAAACCCTTAATTCTTTGGTTCGTAGCGACATGGTGCAGCAGCTGTGCACAAGGAAACGCAGCAGTGGCAGACAACCTCGCATTTTTCAAGGAGCATAACGTGAAGATATTAGAATTAGAGCAGTATGATGACCTTGGAACCACTGGCATGCCCATCTCACAGTTCATTTCTGAATACGGAAACAACAACACTTATGTAACTGGAGGAATTGCAAGCTACAATATGACATTGGCTTACAACACTCCGCCGGAATTACAGCTTGACATTTATTATCTGATAAGCCCAAACGGAAAGATATTATATGTAGGAGAGGGAATTGCAAACGGGATGGGCAGCCTTGAAAATATAATATCAAAAGATGATTTATGAAAAACGCAACTGACCTTTTTTTTGATGCATTCGCAAACAAAAACAGGTTCAATATACTTATGCAGCTGAGAAACAAAGAAATGTGTGCAGGAGACCTTCAAAAAACTCTGGGTGTGGAGCAGACTAACTTATCGCATGATCTAAAATGTCTACTTAACTGTAAGTTCATAAGCGTAAGAAAGGAGGGAAGAAAAAGAGTTTACAAAATAAACAATGAAACCAATGAACTAGTTGACGAAGTAGCGAAGCATGTTAAAAACTATGAAACTTACTTGAAGAAATGCGGTATACTGAAGGAGGAAAAAAATGGAAGAATATGAGTATGCAATAATAGGGCAAGGGGCTGCTGCATTCGCTGCAGCGTTGAAGGCAGATGAAGCAGGAATAAAGACGGTAATGATAGGAAAGAATGAAACTAAGGGAACATTACTGGGTGGAACTTGTGTAAATGTAGGATGCGTTCCCAGTAAACGACTGATAACAGTAGGAAATTTGCTAGATAATATGAATAAAAAGAGATTTGATGGTTTATATTATTCCACAAAGGTAGAAAACTTCAATAAGATAATGCAGGATAAGGAATTTCTTGTTGGAAGCATGCGCTTTTCAAAATACCAAAAAGTCCTCGGCAAACTTAAAAACGTAAAATACATCAATGGCTTTGCAAGCTTAAAGGATAAGAACACCGTGATTGTCAATGGTCAGGAGATAAAGGCAAAGAAGATACTTATAGCAACGGGCGCAAGGGCCAAGGTACCTGAAATAGACGGAATAGAAAAAGTAAAGTACCTAACAAATGAAGAGGCTCTTTCAATAAAAAAGCTGCCAAAATCTATAATCGTTGTAGGGGGGAGAGCTCTCGGCCTTGAATTTGCAGAGATGTTTGCACATTTTGGTGTAAAGGTAACTCTGCTGCAGAGAAGCGAAAGAATACTGCCAAACTGGGAGCCTCAAGTGAGCTACTACCTTGAGCAGTACCTGAAAGAAGAAGGCGTAAACATAATAACAAACGCAAAAATAGACAAAGTTTCAAAATCTCAAGAAGCCGTAAAAGTTTACTTTTCAGTAAAGGGAAAAGAACAGGAAGTTAAAGCAGATGAAATATTACTGGCTACAGGAAGAACTCCAAACATAGAAAAATTAAATTTAAATAAGGTGGGAATAAAATTAAACGAAAATAGCTTCATAAAAATAGACAAGTACATGGAAACCTCTGTCAAGGGAATATATGCTGCAGGTGATGTAACCGGAGAGCCTATGCTAGAAGCATTGGCCGCTGCAGAAGGCAACAAGGCAACTGTGAATGCATTTAGTGATAAAAAATTAGCAATAGACCTAAATTCTGTACCTTCTGCCGTTTTTACATTTCCAGAAGCGGCAAGAGTAGGCTTAACGGATGAGGAAGCAAATGGCAAAGGCATAAGATGTGCTTGCAGGCCGGTATTGTTCAAGGATTTGGCAAAGGCAGGCATAATAAAGGACACTAGAGGATTGATAAAAATGGTAATAAATGCCAAGACAAAACGCATATTGGGTGTAGAGATAGTAGGGGAAAATGCTGCAGATTTAATACATGAAGCAGTATTGGCGGTAAAATTCAAGCTTACAATAGATGATATAATCGACACTGTGCACATGTTCCCGACACTAAGCGAGATAATGAAGCTAGGGGCTTTGTCATTTTATCACAATGTAGAGGATTTAAGCTGCTGTAGTGAATAGACAAGATTAGTTTACTACGTCTTCTAACAGCTCTATATAGGGCTCATCACTCGATATCCTTATTTTTGAATTCAAGGGTATGAGCATTTGGTCATCACCATGTCCAAATGGCAATCCATACAATGATGGCTTTTTCAGATCCAGCATGTAATCCTCTATTATTTCCTCCATTGAAGGTAGAACCTCTTCTGACTTTGGTATATCTGTAAAATCACCGAATACAAAGCCGTTGAATTTATCAAGCGCTTTTGCAAGCTTCAACCTGAAAAGATACCTGTCGACGTCACCAGAGGTAGTGGCTATGTCCTCAAAAAATGCTATCTTTCCCCTAGTGTCAGGCATGTAATCTGTTCCTATCAACGAAGCGAACAAGGATATGTTCGTTCCCTCGCTTATGCCTTCAATCTTGCCTGGAACTATGTATTTAACAACTCTGTTTATGTTGCTTGCTATGTCTTTTGACTCCCCTTTCAATACTGAAAGCACATTTTGAAATGAAGGCTTTCGCATTTCGTCTGCATCCACACCAGGCATTGGCCCGTGAAACGTAATCAAGCCAGTTAATTTATGTATTGCTAGGTGCAAAGCCGTTATGTCACTGTACCCTACAAAGATTTTTGGGTGCGATTTTATAGCATCATAATCTATCTCTGACAGTATCCTCATTGAGCCATACCCTCCTCTTGCACAGAATACCGCATCTACAGAATCGTCTTTAAATGCATTGTTAAGCTCTGCAGCCCTGTCCTTATCGGGAGCTGCCAAATCTGCCCTCTGGACTAATCTTCGCAGATTTTCCCCTAGTGATACCCTAAAACCGAACTTCTTGAGGAGAGATATGCTGGTTGACAGCACTTTCAAGTCGGGTGGGCTGGCGGGAGCGATTATCTTTATGTTTGCATTTGCCTTTAATTTTGGTGGTTTTATTGTCATGTTATAAGGAGAAGATTGTAAAATTAAAGCTTTTTATAATAGATATTTTCTTAGAAGACTTTAAGATTATATGCAAACCTTAATACTGGCAGCCGGTGAATCATCGAGATTTTGGCCTTTTTCCGAGATTTGCCACAAGTCACTTTTGAAAGTGGGAAACAAAACACTGCTTGAACAGACTTTGGAAGGCTTGAAAGGCAGTGAAATCATACTTATTGTAAACCCAAAAACGCAATTAAGCGATGAAATCACAAAAAATAAGAACATAAAAATAGTAATGCAAGAAGAACCTAAAGGCATGGCAGATGCAATATTAAGGTCAAAATCTGCAGTAAAAGGGGATTTCCTAGTTATAATGCCTTATTACGTAAACATAAAGGATTACCTTCCAAAGTTAAACAAGGTAAACGCACCTGCAGTGGCAGTAAAAAAATATGAGGAAGGAGATGAAAAAACGCACGGGATTGCAAAGATAGAGAAAAACAAGATAGTAGAGGTTAGAGAAAAGGAAAAATTTGAAGGAGCCAATTATTCTATCGTTGGGATGTATAAGCTTAATAAAGAAATAATAGACCAACTGGAAAAAACACAAAACTCAGAATACCGGTTTGAGGATTTGCTTAATGAAATTGCAAAAACAAATGGATTAAATTACTTTGAAGCAGAGGGCCTGCCATCCTTGAAGTATGTAAGCGATTTGCTTTTAATTAAAAAATTCATTTATTCAAACATAAAACAAAAAAAGAAAGACATAAAGCCTGCAAAGAAAAACAACGTGTTTATTGAAAATTCCGTGATACTTGGAAAAAACGTTAAGATAGGCAATAATGTGTCAATAAAAGGTGAAACATATATAGGAGATAATTCGTTCATAGGCGACAACTCATTGATAAGAGACAGCATAATCGGGGAAAACACTGAAATAGGCTTTGGAACAGAGATTGCAAGATCAATAATAATGGATAATACACACATACATAGTGGCTTCGTAGGGGACAGCATAATAGGACAGAACTGCCGTCTTGGAGCCAATTTCCTAACTGGAAACAGAAGAATTGACAGAAAAAGTATAAAAATAGAAATCAAAGAAGGATATGACACGGGATTAACACACTTGGGAGTAATAATGGGTTACAATGTAAAGACAGGAATAAACACATCGGTTATGCCTGGCACATTAATAGGAAACAATTCGATTATAGGATCTAATACTGAAATTAAAGGAAGGGTAGGCTCCAATAAACTGGTTTACAGTAAAAAAGAAAACGCGGAAAAAGACATATGAAAACAGTAACTATAATAGGTGGAAGCGGAGCAAGAAACACATTGAAAGCACTTAGAAAGATAAAGAACATAAAAATAAACAATATAGTTACTATGTTTGATTCCGGAGGATCTACCGGCTACTTAAGGAAAAAGTTTGGGATCTATGCCCTTGGGGATTTAAGGGACAGGATACTTGCAGTTTCTGAAAATGAGGCCTTAAGGGATATAAGTTCGCAGAGAATAGAAATGGAAGGAATAAATCACAATGTCGGAAATTTATTGCTTTACAGCCTTGTAAAGGAATACGACAAAGATTATTTGAAAATAGCCAAGGGCATATTCAAGACTCCTAAAAACATAGATTTTATACCAATTGTTGATGACATAAAATGCTCTGCAAACCTTGTCATAAAAACCGATGGAGGGGACCTACTGGGGGAAGACAGCCTAGACAGAAATTCAAACAAAGAGCTAAAAATAAAGGGTGTAAAACTTGATAAAAAAGTCATGATAAGCAGATTGGCAGCCGATTCCATATTAAAGTCTGATTTTCTCATTTTCGGGCCAGGAGATGTATATTCGTCAATACTGCCGAATACTTTGGTAGACGGTTTTGATGACACAATTGCCAAATCAAAAGCCAAGAAGATACTTATTGTAAATATAATGAACAAAAAGTCAGAAACTAATGGATTTAAGGCATCGGATTTTGTAAAGATTTTTGAGGAGAGGGGGATAAAAATAGACTATATACTTGTAAACAATAAAGTTATGCCAATAAAAAACATAAAGGGAAAGTACGGAAATTTCTCCGGCTGGGTTGAGAATGACCTATTGGACAAAAGAGTTATAATGGGAGATTTTATAAATGAGAGCATACCTTATGAACATGACCCTGAGAAAATACTGGTTTCATTAAAGAGGATTATAAAGTAATTTTATTTTACAGTAGCAATATAGAATTAATTAAAGTTTATTAACCCATAAATGTAGCTATTAATATGGCAATCAGTGTTTATGTATTCAAGGAAGGAAACTATTACAGAAACCTGTATGACATTATAGAGGAGAATCGGGAAAAAGACATTATAATAATTACCACAAACAAACCTGCAAATATGATTTTAAATGAGATAAAGCGGGAGAAGATAAAGATACAAAACCTTTTCTTTATAGACACTATATCTAAATACCTAGGAAAAACGGACATAAACCAAAATGATAATGTTGTATACATAGATGACCCTGCTAATTTAACTGAGATTGGGATAGTAGCCAAACTAAGCATAGAAAAAATAAAGGGAAAGAAAATGCTTATATTCGATTCACTAACGACATTGTCTTTGTACAATTCGTCCAAAAACTTGGTTAGGTTTTATAATTTCTTCTTTCAATTGTCAAGATTAAACCAGATAGAGACCATAGTTATAGCTTTGGAATCAGATATCGATAAGGAAATATTAAACAACATAAACGGATTGGTTGATGAGGTAAAAACATATGGTAAATAATCTATTAGTCATTCTCATAGTCTCATTCATTGTGCTTGCAATACAGATATTTTCATCCTTTGTTGCCTATGACATATACAAATTTAACAGAAACAGAAAAGGATGGATAGGAGTTATACTTGGAAATGCATTTATAGCATCGCAGGATTTCATATTTATTTTATACCTTAAGTACTCGAACATATACAGTTTAAACATAATTTCCGGATTCGTATTTATCCTGCTTCCATTGGCGATATCTATATTTTTGCTTATAGGGTTCTTAAGCATGAGGAAAAGCTTCATAAAATTCGATTTGTTAAGCAAAGAAACCTTGTCTAAAATAAAAAATGTGAATAAAAGAAAAAACAAGAAGAGAAAATAAATATTCTAATATAAAAATTATTTAAACTTAAAAAACATAAAACGAATATGGAATTAGAAGAAATTATTGGAAAAGTTATTAGCAAAGGTACAGAGTTATGGGAGCCATTAGTTCCAGATGCTGTTTTTTATGGTGTTTTGATTTATGATAATGAAATAGCGAAGTCTCTTAAAAAAATGCGTAGGAATAAAGAAAAGCTGAATTTACTTTACAAAGAGGTAAACGCTAACTTATTTGTTATTGAAAAACCTTACCATACTTTTTACAATTCCAATACTCTAGTAAATATCTATATTCTGTCAAAAGAAAAAGACGGTGATATAAAACTTAAGAAGGAACGAATTAAGGATAAAGATTTGTATGATAAAGTTTATGAAATTTATAAAGAAGTGATAGATTCAAAAGGCGCCTGCATGCACGAAAATAACTGCCCAGTTTCTTATTTGAATGAGCGTATTTAGAGAGATTGAAACGAAATATTGTTTAATAAACCTTTTCTGCAATCTCTTTTCCAACTTCAGAGCATTTCGCAGTTCCGCCAAGATCATATGTAAGTACCTTTCCTTCTTTTAGGACCTTGTATACGGCAGATTCAACTGCCTTTCCAGCATCTTTGTAACCCATCCAGTCAAGCATCATCTTAACTGACATTATCGTTCCTATTGGATTAACCTTGTCCATACCAGTATACTTTGGAACAGAACCATGAATAGGCTCAAACATTGCATACTTTTCTCCGATGTTTGCAGATGCTCCTGTGCCTATACCTCCGACAACCATTGCTGCTTCATCTGATATTATATCCCCAAAAAGATTTTCTGTGACTAATACATCATAAAATTCTGGTTGCTTTATAAACCACTGTGTTATAGCATCAACATGTGCATCATCTGCCTTAACATCCGGATGTTTCTTTGCCTCTTCGTAGAATATATCCTTAAACATGCCATCTGAGACCTTTAGCACATTGCCTTTGTGAACTAAGGTAACGTGCTTTTTCCTTCCTTCGGCTAAATTGAAAGCATATTTAACTATTCTTTCGCAGGCCTTTCGCGTAATTATCCTTAAGCCTACAGTAGTTTCCTGGTTTACCCTGAAATCCAGGCCGGAGTACATACCTTCAGTGTTTTCTCTAACTATGACCATGTCAACATTTGGCTTGATGCTTGGAACATTAGGCAAGGTTTTATTCGGCCTTACGTCTGCGTATAAATCAAAATATTTTCTTATGCCAACATTTGCACTTGGCAAAGAATTAGCGCCCTCTGGGGTAGTAGTAGGCCCTTTCAACACGCAGTCTGTGTTTTTAAGTATTTCAAGCGTTTCATTTGGCAAATTAGTACCGTACTTCTCCACACTGTTTAACCCTGCCTGTGCAGGTACATACTCTATGTCAAGATTGAACTTGCTTTTTACAGCATCAAGAACAAAAAGAGCGGCATTCACAACATCAGGACCAACTCCATCGCCCTTTATAACTGCTACTCTCCATTTTTTATTTTCCATCCTTCAACATCCTCCTTATAACATAGTTTAACACTCCTTTATCTCTATAGTAATCAAGTTCTATTTCTGAATCGATTCTTGCGATGACTTCTGTTTCCTTCCTGCTTCCATCTTGCATATAATAAACCATTTTCAAATGATCCCTTGGCTTAAAAGTACTTGGTATCTCTATGCTTACAGGCTTTGAAAAGTCTATTTTAAGAGAGAATGCATCCTCTCCTTGTTTAAACTGCAGTGGAAGGATGCCCATTCCTACGAGATTGCTGCGGTGTATCCTTTCAAAGCTTTTTGCCACAACTGCTTTTACTCCCAATAACATCGGCCCCTTTGCGGCCCAATCCCTTGAACTGCCGCTTCCGTATTCTATGCCGGCAAAGACTACCAGAGGAGTATTATTTTCCTTATATTTCATTGCTGCGTCATAAATGAACATCTTTTCCTTTGAAGGCATGTAGATTGTGTAGCCTCCTTCAGTCCCTTCAACAAGAATGTTTTTAATTCTTGTATTTGCAAATGTTCCTCTCATCATAACCTCATGATTTCCACGTCTAGACCCATAAGTATTAAAATCCTCAAGCTTTACTCCATTTTTAAGTAGATATTCCCCTGCCGGGCTGTTTTTCGGTATGCTGCCTGCTGGTGATATGTGATCCGTTGAGATAGAATCGCCAAAAACTGCTAAAACGGTAGCATTCTCTATGGATTTTATTTCATTTTCCCTTTCAAGATCTATTTCATTAAAGAAGGGCGGCAAGCGTATGTATGTGCTTTCACTTTCCCAGTTATACAATAAACCGGTTGCGGACGGTAGTTCATTCCAGTATGGATTAACATCCTTTAAATTGTCCTTGTATTTTTCCTTGAACTCCCCTGGTGACAAAACAGAATTAACTATCTTGTTTATCTCATCATTTGACGGCCAGATGTCTTTAAGATAAACGTCATTTCCATCGCTGCCCTTACCTAAAGGCTCTTTGCTTAAGTCCTTTAATATTGAACCTGCTATGCCAAATGCCACTACAAGCGGAGGAGACATAAGGTAATTGCCCTTAACTTCATTGTGTATCCTTGCTTCATAATTCCTGTTACCTGAAAGGACACTCGCAGTCATTATCCCATTTTCTTTTATTGAATTTGATACCTCCGGAACTAAAGGACCACTGTTTCCTATGCATGTTGTGCAACCATACCCAACCAATGAATAACCCAATTGATCTAGATACTTATCCAAGCCTGCCTTTTCTAGGTATTCTGTAACTACTCTTGAGCCGGGTGCAAGACTTGTTTTCACTTTACGGTCTATTCTCAACCCTTTCTGAACAGCATTTCTTGCAAGCAATCCTGCAGCTATCATTGCAACTGGATTACTTGTATTGGTACAGCTAGTTATGGCTGATATTACTACGTCTCCATCAGAAAACTCCTCTTCCTTTCCATCGCTGAATTTTATCTTTACTTTTTTAATTTTCTTTTTATCCTCATTGAATTCTATTTTTTCCGGCTCAACGATATTGCTTTCTGTTCCCAACCTAATTTCTTCTTTACCTAACTTCTGCATTTTCCCATCATTTATGAAAGCATTTATGAATGTAGAAGGAACGTTTGAAAGGGAAACCGCCTGTTTTGGATTGCTTGGCCCCGAAACTGAAGGCTCAACTGTCTGTAGATCCAATTCAAGAACGTCAGAAAACTTTACCTTTGAATAATCAATGTTGAACATTTTCTGGCTTTCATAGTATTTTTTAACAAGATGTATCTGGCTATCGGACCTGCCTGTAGCTTTAAGATAATTAAGGGTTTCATCGTCAACCGGAAAGAAGGAGATAGTTGCTCCATATTCGGGGCACATATTAGAGATTGTTGCCCTGTCTGGCAATGAAAGTGAGTTTACGCCCTCTCCATAAAATTCTATAAACCAGCCAACCACTCCTTTCTCTCTGAATTTCTTTGTAAGAGTAAGCGCGAGATCCATTGCTGTAACACCTTCATTGAGTTTTCCAGTTAGATGGACACCTAAAACCTTTGGAGTTGTGAAAGAAACTGGTTGGTTAAGCAATGCCGCCTCTGCCTCTATGCCACCCACACCGAAGCCGACAATGCCTAAGCCATCGATCATCGTTGTATGCGAGTCGGTTCCTACCAACGTATCTGGATAAGCAACATTTGATTTGCTGTCAAGATGTACGACTTCACCAAGATATTCTAAATTAACTTGATGACATATTCCGGCGGAAGGTGGAAAGACATTGAATGACTTAAAGGCCTGACTGGCCCATTTCAAAAGCTTGTACCTCTCTTTGTTCCTTTCTACTTCCTTTTCTTGGTTTATCTTAAACGAATCTTCTGTACCAAAGGAATCTATTTGAACGGAATGGTCAATTATTAAGTCCACCTTCATCAATGGCTCTACTAAAGCCGAATCCTTTCCTTTTTTTGAAACGTAATCGCGGATTGCTGCAATATCAACAACTGCTGGCACGCCGGTAAAATCCTGCATTAATACTCTTGAAACCTTAAATGGAACATCATTGTCATTTGGATTAGAAGGATCCCAATTTGCAATGTTTTCTACGTCTTTTTCTTTAACGCTTTTTCCATCCACATTTCTAAGAAGAGACTCCAGAACTATTCTGACAGAAAAAGGCAAACTTGAAATGTTATAACCTGATTCTTCTAATTTTGGTAACGAATAATATTTTATTTTTTTGCCGTTTAAATCAAACTCAGATAATGTATCCTGCAGATTTATTTCCACTTTAATAAGAGGTAATTATTAAATTTAAACGTTAGCATAAATAAGTTTAGTTATATACGTTAAAATTACAAAATTTTATGACTTAATTTAATTGGTTGATAGATAACGATTTGCTAATTATCTTTTTACACGATTAGAATAAGGGACATTAACCATTCAAATTTACAGATATATCTTCATAAGGGCCATTACCTAAAGTTACATTTCCTATGACCTTAAAGGCAGAAGACAGCTCCAATAAATGACCAATTGGGCTGCTTCTATAAGAAACGTAGATATTCCCGTTTGAAGCAATTGCCACCCCTGGCACTTGTAAACCATAGATATTTGGCAAAGTTATATTATTTACAACTTTATAATTATTGAAAGGATTTATGACGAGCAGAGAAGAGTTCGGAGAATGAACCACCGTTGCATAAATCAAGCCGTTACTATAAGTAATCGCCTGGGGATTTTGGCCAGTAGTTATATTAGTTATATAGTTATTAGTAGTTGTATTTATAACAGATATTGTATTACTTTGCCAGTTGCCTATAAACATGGTACCATTTAATCGCTGCACAAACACAGGATAACTAAAACCTGTAATATTTTTTATTATTTTTCCCTGTGAAGGAGAAACAACTACTACCTCATTTTCATCACTAGTTCCACAAGATGGCCAACCATTTTCCGTTGATATATAAATGTTTCCTTGTTTTGAAATTCCTAGATTAGCAATGCAATCTGTAGGAATTGGAATAATCACCTTGATAGTATGAGAACTAAGATCATAAACAATCAGATTGGAAGAAGTGCCGCTGCCATTTAATAAGTAAAGATAGCTTCCATTCAAACTATAAATTCCCTGCCCTGCATTTGGAATTGTTATATTGTCTAATTGATTAAAATTGTACATATCCACAATTGAAAATGAATTTAAAGAACTTCTAAACAGAATATCGCTGCCGTTTGGAGATTTCATAACAAAATAAGGAGAAGGGGAATTAAACGATTTAACAATCGTATTAGAAAAAGCGGAGACAACTTGTACGCCATCGCCATTTGAAGTAAGAGCGTCAATAATATAAGATTCTGGAGAAGATGCCTTGCCGGTTACATAACCGCTTGAAATAAAAGGCCCCTTTAAAGTCTGATACGGTTCTAAGTATCTTACAACCACACTTTCAGAAGAAGGCAAACCTGCAGAGTTAGAACAGGCCTGTGGCACTAAAAATTCGCTAGTTTTAGTGGGTAATATTACTGAACTTTCGTTGGAGATAAAAACTTTGCTAGAATAAGTTACATTTAGCTGAGTTATTTCTATTGGATAGCCAGTTAAATCGCCAATAACTAAAAACAGCCCTTGATTTGGGACACAATTAGCAGTCACAACGCCCAGGCCATTAAAGCCTGTTACAGTAGAAGTTACACTTGAACTTGGGTTGAAGATGCCCATTGAATAGAGGATTACTGCAACTATGACTATTATTAGTATTGCCCAGCCATATGTCATCATGTACTCTAGAGCTGACTGGGAACGTTTGCTTTTGCTTATAAGATTTAGAGAATTATTTGTGTGTTTGAACATAAATTATAATGCCATTTTTCTTCATTTCTTTTATTGTTTAACTGCTTAAACGCCATACTATTAAAATAAAAACAAAGCATATAAATATTTCTTTAATTAAATGAATAACTTTCTTTATTATTAGTAAAACTGAAAAATATACTATCTAAAAGCGTACATTTTACTATTCTATTACTATATAACGGTATACTTTTAATGCTCAGAATTCCTTTAAATATTATTGCCTGCTGTTACTGGCTTTTATTTACAGCATTATTTGTATTTACTTTTTTATTATCTTTTGTTTCTTGGTTAGCCGAATTGCCTGCGTTTGAATCGGCCAATTTTACAGATGCACTTCCGGATTTATTGTTACTGGGTTTATTATTATCCAAAACTTTATTTTGTGGGGCTGCAGCTGTTTCAGTTTTATTCTGAGGCTGGCTAGCTTTCTGGAATTTTATTATGTCATATTCATCTTCATAAGGCTTTACAAGCTTTTCGTACACATCTCTTAATTGAAAAGGCATGTAAACTAATTCTTTCCTTTTGTCAGTGGAAATGTCATACTTGTGTGTATGATGCAGTACTTTTGGTGGGCAGATTTCACTGCATAACCCACAGAAGATGCACTTATTAAAATCAATTGCGGGAGCTTCGCTTCTTGCGTTTGTATGAAAACCCGCCTCTTTGAAATCGATCTTCTGCATTCTTATTGCATCCGAAGGGCAGATCTTAAAGCAAAGCTCGCAGCCTATACAGTTCTCTAAATCTAAGCTTAGCATCCCTCTGCTCCTTTTCTGTATAGGTAAAGGCTTGTCTGGATAAGGGTAAGTTGCTCTCTTAGAAACCGCCTCCTTTATCCCATAACCGAACACGCTGAAGGTTTCTTTTATTCCCATATTATAACACCACTAAAAGCTCGACTAATATTAAGTTAAGCACTGCCAATGGCAAAAGCCAGTTCCACCCGAATTTTATAAGCTGGTCTATTCTTGGTCTACCCAGAACCCATCTTGGTGTAAGAATAATCATTAAAACGATAGCAGTTTTTATTATAAACCAGATTATCCCGGATATAAATGGGCCATTCCATCCTCCTAAGAAAAGGTATGTGACAAGCATTGCAATTACTGTAACTCTAACATAATCACCGATTAAAAAAAAGCCATACCTTATTCCGCTGTACTCAACTTTCCATCCTGCCTGCAGCTCCTGCGAAGCTTCCGGAACGTCAAATGGCTCTCGTTCTATTATAGCCAATCCGGCAATTATGAACACTACCATTGTAATTGGAAGATAAGCGGCATACCAAATTGATGATTGTGCACTAACTATTGAAGTAATGCTATAACTACCAGAAAGCAATGCAACGCTGGATAGAACAACTATCAAAGCAAGCTCATAGCTTATTATCTGCGCTGCTCCCCTGAATCCACCGATAAGTGCATACTTGTTGTTTTCTCCCCATCCTGCTATCAAAAGAAGCAGCGGGGAAATGGCCAACAATGTGTAAATGAAAAGTAGAGAATAAGGTATCGATATAAACTCTAAACCAGGTCCACCCAAAGGTATTATCAATAGCATAGCAAATGAAGCAGTCGCCAAAGCTATTGGTGTGAAATTGAAAGACAGCCAGTCAATATTTGTGGATATAAAGCGCTTTCCAAGCATCTTTGTAAGATCCGCAAAATTCTGCAAAAGACCGAAAGGTCCAACGTAAACGGGGCCGTACCTAGATTCTATTCTTGCAGCGTATTTTCTGTCAACCCAGCCTATGAAAACGGGTATTAAAGCAGTAACTAGTACAGCCAAAATAGCAATTATTATAAAGGTCACAATATAAGATAAAGGAGAAAATACGAAGGCGGAAACAATCGAATAGACATAGTTGAATATCATCTGTCAACCTCCCCCATTACAGGGTCCATACTTGCCACTATCACAAAGGCGTCTGCTACCCTTATGTTTACAAGCAATCCCTCTAAAGCATGTATTGCAAAGAATGTCGGGCTTCTTAATTTTAATCTATAAGGTTTGTCTCCGCCGTCAGTTACAAGGAAAACACCCATCTCCCCTCTTGGACTTTCCTGTTTTACTAAAGTATCCTTCTTTGGTATACGTATTATCCATGGAACTGCAGCTTTGTATGGCCCTGGTGGTAAATCTTTAATGCACTGCCGTATTATCTTTATTGATTCTAGTATTTCTCTTGTTCTTACAACGAATCTGGAATAAGTATCTCCATCATTTTCAATCGGTATATCAAAATCAACTTTGTCATACGCAAGATAAGGAGAAACCTTTCTCAAATCTCTGTTTATACCAGAGGCCCTTGCAATCGGTCCCGTTATCCCATATTTAATTACCATGTCTTTAGTAAGTATACCTACTCCCTTCGTCCTTGAAAGAAATATCTGGTTTTTAGTAAACATTGCATTATATTCATGGTTTACCTTGTTCTCTATTGTTGAGAGTGCCTTTAGTATATCCTCCTCTATTCCCTGTGGGAAATCATAGAACATACCGCCATTGCAGATATACATGGGAGCAAGCCTTCCCCCACTTATCTTTTCAACTATATTCATCAAAAGTTCCCTTTCCCTCAATGCCCAGATAAAACCGGTCATGTTTCCGATATCTTCTCCAAAGCTACCTATAAAGACAAGGTGACTCATTATCCTCTGTATCTCGGCCATTATTGTTCTTATGTAAACCGCCCTTTTAGGGATTTCTATGTTTGCCGCTTTTTCCACGACAGAAGCATATAATATTTCCATATTAAGCGCCGATACGTAATCAAGCTTGTCCATTATGGGATAATAATTTGCAAAGTACCTCATTTCAGCAATTTTCTCACTAGCCCTATGAAGAAAGCCTATTTCGGTCTGTGCCTTTATTATTGTATCTCCCTTGACATCCAATATAAGTTTCAATACTCCGTGCATTGCAGGGTGAACAGGCCCTATGTTTAACCTTATGCTGTTTTCCTTTTCCATGTTAAAATTTAAGATCCAGACCCGTCCAATTCCTTATTTCATCGTCAACCTTGAAGTCTTTCCTAAGTGGATGGCCAGGCCAGTCTTCCGGCAGTAATATCCTTCTTAAATCAGGGTGGCCATTAAACTTTATTCCAAATAAGTCATATGCTTCCCTTTCTTCCCAATTTGCTGAGCTGAAGATATCTGTTATTGAATCTATTGCAAAGTCCTTTTCAGTGATGTTTACTTTTAGTATTAGTATATCCGCATTTTTGTAGTTTGAAAATATATAGTTTAACTCAAAATTCGGAGAATAATCTACTACTGCAAGCGAATACAGAATATCAAACTCTTCTTTGATTTGCCATGCCAGCTTTTTAAGCAGCTTCTTGTTCTTTATACTTATGACTGAAAGGCTAGGTTCATCGGTCAGAACCTCTAGATCTCCCTTAAAACCGTTCTTAAGCTTATCTAATGTTGCCATTTATCTGCGCCTTTGACCTGTTTTCTTTTATAAGTTTCTGCAGGACCCTCACAGCATCCAAAAACTCCTCCGGCCTTGGAGGGCAGCCAGGGATAAAAGCATCTACTGGCATTATTCGGTCTATTCCCTCTATTGTATTATAACTGTCATGATACAAACCGCCGCTTACGTTACATGCGCCTACTGCTATGACATATTTTGGATCCGGCATTTGCTCATATACATTCAAAAGTCTTCTCGCCATTTTCTTTGTGATAGTGCCACTAACAAGTATAAGATCCGCTTGTCTTGGAGAATCTCCTGTAAAAAGAACACCTAATCTGTCTGAATCAACCTTTGTAGCTCCAAATGTCATCATCTCTATTGCGCAGCAAGAAGTTCCAAATGTCAACGGCCAAAGAGAATTGCTTCTACCCCAATTTAAAACTGTGTTTATGAATTTTTCTGCCTTCATGAATATAACCTCATACAAACCCGGATAAGAAAATCCATCTGATTCTTCCATTAATCTTCCTCGGAAATTTTATCCTCCAATTTCAAAAGGTACCTTACTAAAATAACCATGTAAAAAAGTGCTATAAGAATCGGTATAGAAATATAGATATTAAGTGACTTAGCGCTTTCAGCCCATAGAAAAACAAGCACTGATATGGCTTCTAAAACAACAAATATAAGCGCATAAAAGAAATACTGAAAGCCAACATTTCTCATGCCTGCAATTGACCTTTCTCCACTTTCTATTGGAAAACTGCCTTTACCAACTGCTTTGGTTTTAGGACTAAGAAAACTAGATAATTTTATAAATGAAATCCAGACTATTACAGCCACTATTATAAGCAAACCAAACAGTGCAAAGCCCATTGCCATGTATTATAATTAAAATCTCATAATTAAAAAGACTTTCTGACAAAGAAGAACTGATAATTCCGATTATCTTGCATTATTAAGCTTATATATTTAATACACGATTTAAAATTTAATGAGACCTGGAATATTTATTTTAGGAGCATTTGTTCTGTTTCTAGTTGTAGGTAGCGCACATGCTGCTTCCTTATCCGCTTCTTTCAATGCTCTAAACAGTAGTTTATCCATAAATCAGTATGAATATTTCAATTTATCGGCGTATTTTCCAGTAGAAACAAACTACACAATATTTTTGAATAATAGCCCTATAATATACGGAAAGCTTCCTGCAAACTACAGCGGTTATAAAATATTACATTACAATATAAGCAATATGCCTTATGGAAAGTATTATCCCTCAGTTCATTTCTCTGCGTTTAATTTTCACTTGAATTCGAGCGTTAATCTTGACATTAGGGCTGCCCCTGATTTTACATTTATAGGCGATTACAAAACTACAGAAATAATTAAAAACTATTCTTTAATAAAAATAAGGATTAAAAATAACGGAAATACGCCATTAAAGATGAACTGGTCGCTACCAATATTCAGAAACATTTCAATATCCCTTACATTTAATCAAACTTTTAGATTGAATCCTAGCTCAAATATAACGATTCCAATAAATTTATCCCTACAAAAAGGATATCAGGACAACATACTGATTCCTTTTACCAGCACGTATCAAAATTATTCAATTACAAAATCATATGAAACAATTTTAATAAAACCGATAATTAACATGTCTTTCTATAATTTGAATGTTACACCGATAAATTCAACTAGAGAACTTTGGGTATCTTACATTAAAAATTACAACAATGTACCATTAAACATAACGATACAGTTTTCACTTGAAGTAAATGGAAGTACATTCCAATATAGTGTACCTTATGAATTGGGGGTAAATGCAACAAAAATAGAAGTAACATTACCGAAAAGCACCGTCGAGAATGTTAGGATCTTGTATGAATCACAGAATTTATCAAAGGTAGACCAGAATATATTTACTCTGCCTAAGCAACCTAGCAGTACAAGCATTTTATCGATAATAGATACACTGGGTTATGTTATACTTACAGTTGTATCGATATTGATATTGGCATTGATCCACTTGAGATTTAATAGAAGAAGCAAGAAAAAGTAAAATGGAATTCATAAACAAAAACAACAGAAGATTTTTTGCATACATAATAATAGACATAACGGCATTGTTTATAGTAAACTTTTATTACTTACAGATTTCACAGCTGTTTTTATACGTACTTCTTATCCTCCTTGTATCCTTCCTGATATTTTTAACAAAGAATTTTATAGCGGCGTTTTTCCATATAAAAGTAAGCGGAATGTTTTGGATTACAGGACTTATATTTTCGGTTATAGCCACATTGGTTGCATCTAGCTTCGGCATACCCGTTCTTATTCCTGTAATAAGCTACAATAATTACAGCAGACTGAACACCTTAAAAGGAATGAAAAAAGGGGCTGTCAATGTGCATGAGAAGTGGGAGATAACTTTTCTGTCTTCTTCCCTACTTTTATTTGCTTCGTTTATACTGATAACTTTATGGCATGTTTTAAATGAAAAAGGATTTCTAATGTCAGGGATAGCTCTGGCAATGTTTGTTTTAATTGATTTCCTGCCCGAAAGAAGATTCAATGGCACAAACCTTATTTATCACAATTCAATTGTTTATGCAATTACATTTATTTTTCTTTTAATAACAGGAATATTTAGCGTCATAAGCTATGTAGCTTTCTTGGTAACGTTTATTACATTTATACTGTTTATCTTCATAACTTACCTTACAAAACTTTGGTAGGTTATATTTTATCTTTAAATGTAGACCATTTATAACGGCGTTATATTTATAAAGAATAAGGTTCTATGAAATTTATGTCAGAACTGTTCTGCTCGAAAGTTATATCGGAGATAATACCCTCTTCTAGAGCGATAATAGCAAATAAGCTCCTCGAAAAAGGAATGACCCAAAAAGACGCATCAAAGCTATTGGGTATAACTCAGCCTGCAATATCACAGTATAAAAGCGGTTTGAGGGGCCTGATAACCGAAAAGATGATTAAAAATGAGAAATTCATGGAATACTTAAATGAGATAGCAGATAAAGTTTACACTAACAAACTAGACATAAACATGAAAACCTGCCAAATCTGTAAAGCAACAAGGGACTTTGGAGTAATAAAAGAAAAGGATCTAAAGGAGTTTCTTTGCCTGCTTCAAATTGCCGGATCAAATTAAATATGGAACAAATAGAGATAAAAGGATTAGAAGTATCTGTCAATCAGAAAAAAGTGCTTAATGGAGTAAATCTTTTGGTGCAGAGGGGCAAGATACATGTTTTGATGGGCCCCAATGGTAGCGGAAAAAGCACATTAGCAAATGTCATAATGGGGAATCCTAAATACACCGTAAATGCAGGATCAATAAAATTTGGTGATGAGGATATATTAAAGCTAAAGGTAAATGAACGCGCTAAAAGGGGGATATTTCTTGCATTTCAAGAACCAGTAGAGATATCTGGTGTTAATACCATGAATTTTTTAGTTACAGCATATACCAACCTAAAAGGAAAAAACCCAGAATTAAGGAAGGAAATAACAAAAAAAATGGAAGAATTGAACCTTTCAGAGCTGTTTCTGAAAAGATCACTTAATGAAGGATTTTCTGGAGGAGAAAAGAAAAGATTTGAATTATTACAGGTTATGCTTTTAAAGCCAAAAATTGCAATACTTGATGAAATTGACTCTGGGATGGATATAGATAGTGTAAGGATGTTGGGCGAAATAACTAAAAACCTATCAGAAGACACTGGATTTTTGATGATAACACACAATGATCATATCTTAGATCACATAAAACCTGATATAGTAAGTATTATGAAAGACGGAAAAATAATAAGAAGTGGAGATTACCAACTAATAGAACAAATAAAAAAAGAAGGTTATGGAAAACTAATTTAATATGGAAAAAATAGAATTTGATTACAGTAAATATGACTTTAAAAACTCTACTGCTAAGTATAAGATAATATTTAATGAAGGATTATCAGAAGAAGTAGTAAGAGATATTTCAAAACTTAAAAATGAACCGGAATGGATGACAAAATTTAGGACAAATGCATATAAGTTCTTCGTAAAAAGGCCTGTACCAGAGTGGGGTGCTGACCTTTCAAAAATAAATTTTGAGAATATAACATATTTTGCAAGAGCTACAGACAAAAAGACAAATAATTGGGATGACCTCCCCGATGACATTAGAGAAACTTACAATAGGTTGGGGATACCTGAAGCTGAAAAGAAATCACTTTCTGGAGTGGAAGTAATGTATGAAAGTGAGGTAGTTTACAACAGCATAAAAAAAGAGCTTGAAGAATTAGGAGTAATATTTTGTGATACGGACACTGCAGTAAGAGAACACCCAGAACTGGTAAAAAAGTACTTTGGTAAGGTTATTTCACCAAATGACAATAAATTTGCGGCATTGAACTCTGCAGTGTGGTCTGGGGGCAGTTTCATATATGTTCCAAAGGGCGTAAAAGTGCCAATGCCATTGCAGGCGTATTTCAGGATAAACGCTGCGAATATGGGGCAGTTTGAAAGAACATTAATAATAGCAGACGAGGGTGCAGATGTCACATATATTGAAGGTTGTACGGCGCCAGTTTATTCAAAAGATTCATTGCATGCCGCTGTGGTAGAAGTTATAGCTCACAAAAATGCACATGTAAAATACATAACAGTGCAAAATTGGTCGAGTGATGTATACAACTTGGTAACTAAAAGAGCTTTTGCATATGAAAATGCATTTGTTGAGTGGATAGACGCGAATATGGGTTCAAAAGTGACTGAAAAATATCCTTCGGTTTATCTAATGGAACCTGGAGCTAAATCGAATGTGTTATCAGTTGCTTTGGCAAACAAAGGGCAACATCAAGATACTGGGACAAAAGCTGTACATTTGGCTCCAAATACAAGCTCAGTTATACGATCAAAATCAATCTGTCTGAATGGCGGAAGAACTACCTACAGGGGCTTGGTAAAGGTAAAGAAGGGAGCAACGGATGTTAAGTCAAGCACTAGGTGCGATGCATTGATATTTGATGACTTTTCAAGAACTGACACTTACCCTTATATGGAGATAGACGAAGAAGAAAGCACAATATCGCATGAAGCATCGGTAGGCAAAATAGGAGATGAGCAACTTTTCTACCTTGAGTCTAGAGGTTTATCAGAACTAGAATCAATAAACATGATAGTTCTTGGTTTCATAGCTGAATTTGTAGATGAACTGCCAATAGAATTTGCAGTTGAATTTAACAGGCTGATAAAAATAAATATGGAAGGAGCAGTTGGCTGATCCTTTTATGAAAAGTAAAAGCGAGCCGGATTGGCTCTTGGGATATAGAAAGGAAGAAAAAGAGGCTGCAGATAAATTAAACTTAGAGGACAGAAAAATATTTTTAAAATACTTGGAAAGGGAAAATGAGTTATATTTCAACGAGCTACAGGAAAAAAGCAGGGAATTGGACAACTTACTTTACTACGACAAAGAAGCTTTCAAAGACAAATTAGAGATTAAAAACATAAAAGACCTAGAGGAAAAACCGGAACAATTTTATAAATTTAAGGACAAGGACAGAATAGAAGCATTGATAAATTCAAATTTTGAAGAGGGGATTATAATAACCTTTAAGGACAACATAGACATAAATAAACCATTTACAATAAAGCAGGCTGTAAATTCCGGCAGAAAAATAACAAAAATAATCTTAGTAATAGGGAAAAATAGCAAGATTTACATTGATAATGAAGTAGATTCATCTAAAAATGCCTATTCCGGTCAAAATATATACATAGTTTTAGGAGAAGATTCGGAACTGAACTTTATGCTTGTAGATAGCTCAAAAGGGAGAAGCATTACAAACCTTAACTTAATTACGAAGGGGAAGGTTAATTTTCTATCTTTATTGACAAACGAAAAGATAGGCAGGAACAGACTATGGATAAATATGCTTGAACATTCCGAAGTAAACATACAACAAGGATTAATTGGAAACGGCGAAAGCTATTTTGATGTTGAAAGCGAAATAATACATTCCGAAAAAAATACAAACAGCAAACTAGATTATAAAGCAGTGCTAGATAACAGCTCAAAGGCCGTTTACAAGGGGATTATACGACAAGAAAAACAGGCAACTAATTCATATGCTTATCTTTCGGAACATTCCCTTATTCTTGACAAAAATGCAAAAAGCATTTCAGTACCGAGTTTAGAAATAGAAACAAACGAACTCAAAGCATACCATTCTGCATCCTCTCAACCTTTAGACAAAGAAGTACTTTTTTATGCAATGTCTAGAGGGTTAGATAAAAACGCTGCTGTGAAAATGATAGTAACTGGATTCATAGAATCGGTATTCAACAAAGAAGAAAACGCAACATTCATAGATGCTTTGAAAAATTCAATAGAGAACAAGATGGAGTATTTGAGCAATTAACGCTAAAAGTTAAGTATTTTTAATACAAAACACACGATATTGGATGGCAATAATATTCGATTTGGACGGGACACTTATAGATAGCCTAAGCATCCATTCAGAGCTAATAAAGGAAGCGCTTATGATTGCATATAAAAAGCCAATACCTCTAAGTTTCATTCAAAAGAACATAAGATTCCCTTCAAAAAAAATGCTTGGGATAGCATCTCAAACCTATGAACTGAATATGACATCTAAACAAATGAAAGACATAATAAAACTGAAAGATAAACTATTTACAGAAAAATACATAAAACGAATAAAGTTCTATCCGGGAGCATTGCAGATTATTAACTTCCTAAAAAATAAAAAAATAAATTTTTGCATAGCAACGTCGATGAATGATGAAGAGCTCGCTAAGGTCGAACCTTACCTTAACCTTCATTATCTTGCAAATGTTGTAAATTCGCCAGCTCTAAAATACGAGAAGCCCAACCCATATGTAATAAACAAAGCAATAAAGTTGATTAAGGCAGAAAGAAAAAAGACAGTTTATGTCGGAGATGCAGAAACGGACTATGAAGCAAGTATGAATGCTGGTGTAAAATTTATCGGCGTAAATAACCCCTCGCTAAAAAATCTAGGATACAAATATTTCAAGGACATAAAATCCTTGTTATCCTTCATTAAGAAAAACTACTTGGATTTTTTGTGATTTTTGGAATTTACTCTTATGTAGTATGACAGAGGGTTCTTTATTAGTTTGCAGGTTTGATCTGGGAAACACACATTGAAAAACTTGTAATATCCTTTAGAATCGCAGTTTGGAGGAGGGTAGGATTTGCCAGAAAAAGAATATTCAATTTGCTGAAGGATTAGATTCTGCTTTAAAGGTGGCTTGTTTTTGTTATTCCACTCCAAAAGAAAACCGGTTATCTCTTCCTTTGTTCTACCTATGCTTCTTAGAAAATTTACAAGGATGAATATGCTTCTTTTTCTGCCATCGGAAAGGCCATTCAGTATCAGTTTTATGCAAGGGGGAAGTTTTTCAACATCGAGGGGAAGAGAAATCGGAACAAACGACTTTACCTCTGTTGCTTCAACTTCTTTTTTATCCTCTGATTCAAATGCATCGTATGCCCTTATAAAAAGTGATGACGCCTCATTTTTCTGCGGCGACAAATCAAAGAAATCTAGGCTGGTATCAACATTATCGGGTTTTGCCTGTTCAAGACTGAAATCATCGATTTTGTTCTTGTTTATTGGAACTGAAACAAACCATTTCTTTTCATTAAGAGAATACTGCATCCTAAACATATGCCTTTCCGATATGAGCACAGTATCGATGTCTATTATGGAATAAGGATCAAATTTATCATTAGAGTAGAATTTTCCCCGTTCCGTATTTAATTCCTTTGCGATTTTGTCTATTCCATAGTTTTTTATTTCACTTTCGAGCCTGTCTCTGAGCTCATTCTTTAGGAAAATAGAGATTACCATAGGGGCATCTGGAAACAGTCTTTTAGTGCTAACGCCATTTATGGATTCTGGAAACGTTTCGTATGGCACTAGAACATGAAAACCACTCCCACCACTGAATTTGACTGAAACACTCTTAACCCCTTCATTTTCTATCTTGTTAACTATCATTTTAGTAAAAATTTTGGAGATGTCAAGTATCTTGCAGTCAACATCAATTAGAAGATCCCACCCTTTCCTCATGTCATCCAACTGCTCCTTTGGCAGTTCTTTATCCAACAAAAGAGGATTGATCCAGCGCTCTTCGCTTACGTGAAAACTCGTAGCGCCGGTTTTTATTAACGTCTCAACATCACTGGGATACTGAAAAAGCATGGGCCTTTTGCCAAATTTATCGTAATACCTTGCTGCGCATTCTCTATCCTTAACATTTAAAAGCCTGTTTATTACATTGTCATTCATGTAATATTTCAGTATATCTGATGGTTTCATATTGATTATTACACGCGTATTATTATATAATTATAGCTTAAAGATTATCTAATAGGTTGAAAGAATGCCTATATTTTGGAGATATTTACTATAAACAATTTAAGAAGGTGCAACTGCAACATCCCAAGCATAATTATCAGGAACTGTTACATTAGTAATAACTTGGTTATTTGCTAAATTTACAACAGAAACCCCCTCTCCACCAACATAAGCATATTGACCATTGGGAGTTATTACAATGTGACGTACATAGGCTACTACACCATGTATAGTGTCTACTATTTGATAAGTTGAGGGATTAATGACATAAACTAAACTTGATGGAAAACTTCCACTCGCAACATAAATGTAACCGGTCGTAGGGGAAGTTGCTATGCCAAGAACTGCGGTTGGGAGGGAGATATTATGGATTATAGACCAGCCTGCAGATTTTGACACTACATTTGTAACATTTGCAATGTTTCCAGGTTCGGTTATATAAACAAAATCGCCATTTGGTGAAACTGCTATATCGGCAGGATAAGGACTAAAAGGATATGGCAATGTTATATTTTTTATGACCGTATTTGTTTTTGTTGATATAACTGAGACCCATCTCCCGTATGAAGAAGGTTCGTATATACCATTCAAGGTATAAACATAATTGCCATGGGGGGACATGACTACAACCCAAGGGTCATTGTGTATGTTAATCATCCCAATAATTTTATTATTTGACAAAGAAACTATTGCGGTACGATTAATTTCTGAAGAAACCGCACCATTTCCAGAACCAATGTAAGCGTACTCGCCATTGGGCGTTATCGCTATTTGTCTAGAAATGTTCCAAGGGATTGTAGCTACTAGATTCCCGGAAGGACTAAATACAGAAACATATGCAGAAAATGAGGAACTGGGGGAAGGGGCTGCATTGTTACTGACATAAACATATCCATTTGGGGACACAGTAACATATATTGCAGTTGCGCCATTACTATAACCGTAAATCTTTTGGTTAAAAACTACGTTTTTTGTAAGCGGAGAAATTGCATATGCGGTTCCATTTGCACTGCCGGATCCTCCCCAGATGTCAAAGGATATCGAAGCCGCGGTAGAACCGGAAACGCTTCCAGAAGAAGAATAAGGGCCTTTAAGATATTTGTTAGGTTCTATATATTGCAATTCAACTTTAACCGAATAATGTGTAGAAGCGGAATTTGGACAAACGAAAGGCACTGCAAAGGTATATTGTGAGTTTGGAGACAAAGTGATGTTTGGCTCTATTGTTTGAGAAGGGGCAGAGCTTGGAATCGCGGTTAGATTGGTTATCTCAACATAATGCCCTACCGCATTACCTAAAGTTATAAGTAAATATCCAGTTGGAGAACAAATTGCAGTAGGAACAACAAAATTACTAAAGCCTGTTACAGTAGAAGTTACACTTGAACTTGGGTTGAAGATCCCCATTGAATATAAGATTACTGCAACTATGACTATTATTAGTATTGCCCAGCCGTAGGTCATCATGTATTCTAAAGCGGACTGTGAACGTTTGCTTTTTGTTAAAATTAGATTATTATTTTCTAGATCTCTAGAACAGGGTTTAAATGGCATATAGTTTATTAAAAAATAAAGAGTATAAATATTTTTAAAATAAGAACAAACAGTCAATAAGTCTGGCAAACATCATATGGAATAAACCCTAGAACACAAAACTTAAAAAGCTTTAAAAACATTAGGTTTCTTTATATTTCAATCATATGGAGAAAGAAAATGTAGAAAAGGCACTAACAGAAGTGCTGAAAGAGATAGACGAAAAAAAGAGAAAGTTCAAGCAGTCGATAGACTTCATAATGGTGCTTAGGCCCAGGAAAAACAAGTCAGAAACGCCATTGGATTCTGTTATTTCGCTTCCAAACAATGTAAAAGAGGTAAAAACATGCGCTTTCGTCGACAAAGACATGATAACAAAAGCAAATGGAGTTTTCTCAAAAACCATACTTAAAGATGATTTCCAAACTTTTGATAAAAAAGCGATAAGAAAAATTATCAAAGAAAATGATTACTTTTTTGCAGAGGCATCAATAATGGCACAGATGGCTGCAAAATTCGGTAAACAGCTTACTGCAGCAAATAAGATGCCAAACCCAAAGACAAACACGATTATAACACCAGATATGGATTTAAATGCGCAGGCTAAAAAAGTTGAGAACCTTGTAAAAATAAATACTAAAAAAAGCAATGCGATAAGCATTAAGGTTGGAGATCAAGATTCGAAAAAAGAGAGTATCATAGATAATGTTATGTCTATATACTCATTTGTAAAATCAAATCTGCTCAATGGAGATGCAAGCATAAAACATATGTATTTAAAGCCAACCATGGGCAAGAAGGTGTCTATATGAAAAAGTCAAGAGGGTCGCTACAAAAAGAAAAGATGGCTACAGAACTAAACGAAAAAATCAAAAAATACAAAACGATAGGAATAATAGAAATAGCAGGCTATCCTTCAGAAAGCTTTGAAAGAATAAAAAAAGTCTTTAGAGGCAAGGCCGATTTCGTGTACGCAAATAAAATAGTCATATTCAACGCATTAAACAAGGCGGGTTATAAGCTTGCAGAAAAAGTAAAGGAAGTAAAAATGCCAGTCCTTCTCCTTTCAAATGAAGACCCATTTGAAATTGCAAGTGAAGCGATGGAAAATAGCACTTTTACAAAATTAAAAGCAGGTGAAATATCAGAAAATGAGATAATACTACCAAGCGGGCCTACGCCTTTTCCACCTGGGCCTATGCTTTCGCAGTTTTCATCCATAGGAGTTAAAACAAAAAATGAGGGCGGAAAGATAAGCATAATATCTGATACTACTGTTGTCAAAAAAGGTGAGAAAGTAAACGAAAAAATAGCCGGAATACTTTCAAGTATGGATATAAGGCCAAAAGAATTGGTGCTTTCAATTGCATATGCTTATGATGGCAAAACGATATTTAACAAAGAATTAATGTACACAAAGAAGGAAACGTACATAAATGACATTTCAAGGATATTCAATGCCGCACTCAAAATATCAGTAAATGCGGGCATAATCAACAAATATTCGATAAAACCTATGATTAAAAAGATTTATATAGGAGTAAGATTTTTATCTGTAAATAGAAATATAGTCTCAAGTTCGAATGCAAGAGACATATTGGCAAAGGCTGTGAATGAAGCCAATGCATTAAATAAAGTGATAGGAGGCAAATAAATATGGAGTATGTATACGCTGCAATGTTATTGAATAGCTTAGGTAAAGAGATTACTGAGGATTCACTTAAAAGTGTGATTGCCTCAACGGGTGCGCAACCTGATGATGCTCAAATAAAAGTAGTTGTTTCTGCATTAAAAGGTGTAGACATAAACAAAATAATAGAAGAAGCACAGAATGCACAAGTAGCTCCTGCTCCGGCTGCACAGCCAAGCAAAGAAGCAAAGAAAGAAGAGCCGCACAAAGATGAAGCTAAGAGCGCGGAAGAAGCAGCAGCGGGTTTAAGCAGTCTTTTCGGCTGAAAACACTGTTTGTAGAAAGATAAATAGTTCAAAGTATTAGATAAGCGTATGGTAGTGTTAGTTACCAATGACGATGGTTACAAGACAGAAGGACTGCACACGCTATATAGAGCAGCCAAAAGAGTTTTCGGCCCCGAAGTAATGGTTGTTTCTCCGGATAAACTCCAAAGTTCAAGCGGAATGAGTTTTACTTTTCATAAGCCTTTAAGGGTGGAAAAAATAAACTATAACGGAATGCCTTGTTATACGGTGTCTGGAACTCCTGCTGACTGTGTGTTCATGTCAATTTACCATCTTTTCAAACAGAAAATTTCAATGGTATTATCAGGAATAAACGAAGGG
Organism: Nanobdellota archaeon; assembly: GCA_021799085.1. Lineage (GTDB taxonomy): Archaea > Nanobdellota > Nanobdellia > Parvarchaeales > Parvarchaeaceae > Parvarchaeum. Next base: position 117,071 of record JAJZBD010000003.1, read on the forward strand.
ATGAATGCAGGACTAGAGACAGTATATTCATCCGGCACAATCTCCGCAGCGATGTTCGCTGCTATCTCTGAAATACCCAGCATAGCATTCTCAAAGAACCTGTCCCCAGAAATGAACCAAAATCAGATAGATAAAAGCATGAATGATTCGTATGAAAATGTAGTTAAAATACTTAAAAGCATAAAGACAAAGGGATTCCCGAAAAACATCGACATGATAAATATAAACCTGCCATTAAAAATAAGCAAAAAGACTGAGATAAAGATAGCCAAGACAGATAAGAGAGTTTTTGACGATGTAGTCATAAAAAAGAAGGACCCGAATGGAAAGGATTACTACTGGCTTTATGGAACGCTTAGAAAGGATTTGGACAAAAATGCGGACCTTTATAACTTATTTGATGGAAAGATAACTGTTACACCCATAAAGCTTTCGACTGTAGAGGAAATACACCTTAAAACTTTAAGCAACATATTTACATAAACATAACTTATTATTCTATAGCATTTTAGTAGTTGAATATGGACAAAAAAAGGGAGATTTTGTTGTTAGCAGGTGCAATTGTAGTAATATTGCTTGTATATTTTCTTTTTTTCTATAACAATGGAAAAGTCAATTCTGTAAGCAGTAAGCAGGATTCTATTAACATCTTTTACAGCAGCTGCAGCTCCTGCAGCAACAGTGCTTTAAATATTATTTATAGCCTATTCAATTCGGACAAATCTGCATTACATACAGAAAATGTCTCTTTTAACAGTTCTGAAGGCGTTTCCATGGTATCAAATTATTCGATTACTGCCTTACCAACAATAATAATAAATGAAACCAACGCCTCGGAAAATATACTCGACAGCTTGGTTTATTTAAATGTATTTAATCTAGAAGGAAACAAATTTGTGCTAAATACCCCATTTTTAGCTGGCCTCTCGAAAGGCATAACATATTTTGATCTCATTCAAGAAAGAAAAATAACCGCATTCGATATATTCAATCAATCGGAAATATATAATAACACAAACGAAAATGTGGTTAATCCTTCCCAGATACTTTATTTATTTAACAGCAGCAAATACACATTAGGAAACAAAACGTTGATAAGCTTCATTTACAGTAACTCAAGTTTCAGCGCAGTGCAAAGCATGATACTCTACCGGGCTCTAAGCGCATTCGGCAACTTCAGTAATCTAGATGTTATGGTATCTCCCTTGGTTTCATTTTCAACTGGAGAAACTCTTGGAAACACACAATTTTATCAAATAAACGGGAGCAGATATGAAAGCCCATATTTTGCAGTAGAGTCATCAAGCCTGCAAAATCTAAGCTCGAGCAAATACGTAAATACGCTTGAAAAAGAGCTGTTTGAGTTTGACCAGAACTCTGCTTATCCTTTTTTCAGCAATCTCGGCAACTTCATGCCCTTTATTGATATAGGTGGTAGATACATAGAGGTATCTTCGATGATAAACCCAAGAATTTTTGAAAACGACAACATAAATCAGATAAAACAACTTATAAAAACAAATCAAACTGTTGGCAAGGCATTCAATGATAGCGTTTATTTCATGCAAACGCTATTATGCAGCTACATAAATTACAATGAAAGCCCCTGTAACTCAATGCAGATAAAGAATGACCTAAAACAAATAAACTTACTTACTTAATCCTTCAACAAGATCGTTTATAACAGATTTGTATTCACTCGTTTTAAGTATGCCTGATGCTACAAGAAGGCCATCGCTTCCAAGCTCAACGCTTTTTTCTGCATCTTCTTTTCCTTTAACGCCAGCACCTATCAATGCAAGAGACTTAGAGTTTCCTTTTACCAAACTACAGAATTCCTTCACAACCTCCGGTTTTGAATTTGAGACCGATACATTTCCACCTATTAGTTCTGGAGGCTCGTATGCTATTCCTGTGGGATTCATCTTTAGTACTTCTTTTGCTTCTTCTAAATTCTGCACACACACGTAGGTTTCCATACCTGCATCAGTGCATTTGCCAACTGCCATTTTCAGAGCAGCATAATCGATTGGCCCGTTTTTTGAATGCGTATACCTCTTCTCGGAATGATTTAAAAGTGTACCCGCCACCCCTGCTTGTTTTAATTCAAACCAAGTTACATGTGCAGTAAACGCGCCTGGATCAACTTCATCTGCCCCTTGTGCTATGGTCTTAGCTATTCTTGATATGTCTTTCAAAATTGTAAAGGGGGGAGCAACTATTATACTTACGCCAGAGGTTTTTGATAAATCATTGGAGTATTTTGCTATGTTTTGGCCATTTGTAAATGCTTCTTCATATGCCTTATAATTTATTATTAAAGTTTTCATATTCATCAATAAAATAGCAACCTTTTACTACATAAAACTTTCCTCTACTTATTTTTACTGTTATTTTTCTTCTTATTCTTCTATCCTTTATTACACTGTAAACGCTGTCTTTCATAAACTTCCAAGAATTGGCAAAACTCCCGCCAATTACAATTATCTCAGGATCTAATATCAACATCATAGATGAAAGGTATAAACCGAATTTTCTTCCGAGCTCTTGAAATGCCCTCAAAGCATTTTTATCTCCTTTCTCCGCGAGCTTATGCAGATCAAAACCATTCATGCCGTAAATCCGTTTTATGCTTTTACCGCCTATCGCATTTTCTATGTCTTTTCCAGTATTGTAATCATAAACCATGTGCCCAGATTCTGTAGCAAACCCACCTCCTTTATATATCCTCCCATAGTATATTATTGAGCTGCCTATGCCAGTTCCCCATACTATTGCCAAACCACTTTTATATCTTTTCAAACCGCCGGCATATAACTGGTATATGCCAAAACAGTTTCCATCATTTTCTACTGTGACTTTTCTTGAAAAGCTCTTCATAAACTCAATAAAATTAAAGCCCAATATTGGTAGATTTGGCGAGAATATTACTTTACCTGCGTTATCAACCCTCCCCGCCATAGAAATGTTGATTACGCCGTTAGAAAATTCCAAGTAATCGCTTACATTGTCGCTCAATGCCTTTAGGAACAAATCCTTTGATTTTGGAGTATCTATCCTTTTGCTTTTGATTATATGCCCTGGTCTGTCAATTATTGCAAATATAATTTTTGTGCCACCTATGTCTATGCATAATTTGCCCTTTGCCATTAATCTTTCAATACGCTTTTTATTTCCTTTATTCTTTCTACAGGATTGTCACTTTGCCAGATATTTCTGCCTATGGCTATTCCGCTGAATCCAGCACCAATTGCTTTTTTAACATGTTGCTCTATATTTTCTGTATCCAGTTTCTTGCCCCCTGCCAAGAAAACCTTTGTTTTATCGGCGGATTTTACAACCCATTCTAATTTTGAGTCGTCGTCTGGATACTTCAATTTCACTATGTCTGCGCCCATCTCAAAGGCTGCCCTCGCTGCGTAAGAAACTATTTCAGGAGACTCATCATCTTGTATGTTTTTGCCTCTTGGATACGACCACATTATTACAGGCAAACCAATCGCATGCGCTTCTTCTTCTATTTTTCCAAATTCCCTTACCATGTATTTTTCGTATTTGCTCCCCCAGTATACTGTGTAACCGACGGCGGCTGCCCCTAGCTTAACTGCCTCGGAAACGCTGGTGCTTTGAGTTGAGAATGGCTCTCCCCCATACAATCTTGTTTTACCGTTTAGCTTAAGTATCAAAGGTATGTTTATTTCCTTTTTATTGTAATAGTGCATTGCACTTCCCTTTAAAAGGATTAATGCGTCGACTTCTGCCTTCTTTGCCAAATCCACAATATATTTTGGAGAAACGTTAAGCTCGTTAAAATCGGTTGGGCCGTGCTCGAGCCCGTGATCGTAGGCTAGAAATACTCCTCTCAATGGCAATTTTTCCATACTATTTGAAAACATTTATTTATTATATAGTTATCTTGCTCTTTGCTATCCTTAATTTCATATTTTCTGGAGGATATTTGCCAGTTATTCCTTCTTTTGCTCCGTATTTCTGTATAACATTGCTGGCGTTAAAACTTCCTGCAGTTATTGCCTGTTCTATGTCCTTTCCATCATCGATAGAATTAACAAATGCTGACAAAAATGCATCTCCCGCTCCGACAAAATTTATCTGTTTTGCCTTGAAAGTATTGGCAATGTAAAGATTCTCTTTGGATAAAACCAGCGACCCTTTATCCCCTTTTGTTATTATAGCTATATCATTTACGTATTCCGATAATTTAGAAAGATTGTTTACATCATTTGAATATCCCACAAAAGTTTTAGCTTCGTCGTCATTCATGCTTATTATATCTACGTACTTTAACAACGGGGCCATTTTCTTTAGCTTTAAATTCAACTCAACTGAACCAGGGTTAAGAACGGTTTTCATGTCATTTGCTTTAGCAAACTTCAAAATGTTAAAAAGAAGGTCTGTATCTTTAGTTGGCAAAGGCCCTACATAAAGCCACTTCGACTTAAAATCAAGCTGTAGGTCTTCTAGCGATAGAGTACTTTCTATTCCGCGATGTATCAACAAAATCATATCGCCACTTGATGATACAACTATATTTGAGAAAGGTGTCTCTCCATTGGACACTTTTATTAGTTCTGTGCTTATCTTCCTTTTGTTTAAATCATTCATTACAAACTGACCGTATTCATCGTTGCCGATCTTTGCTATAACAGCAGATTTCTTACCGAAAGCAGAGAACGTAGCTGCTGCATTCGTGGCGCTTCCGCCACTGAATTCAAGAACTTTGTTTACGTCTATTTTTTTGTCAGTAGGTATCTCAAGAAAATGTTTGTTTACCCCGGGTTTAAGCAATGCCTTGTCTAGAAACAAAAAAGTATCCTTCGTTGCAGAACCTAAAGTAACAAAATCGAACATATATCTATTATTGTTTTCAATCAATAAAAATATTTGCCATTTACATTTACTGCGTTTTTTTGTCCTTGTCTTGAATAGTTTGCAGTTTATTGGTCAATTCATCTATTGACTTAGAGGAAGCCTTTAATCTGAAATCTATTATCTCAGATTTCTCTTTAAGGTCTTTTAATATTTCATTTTTATCCTTCTTGATTAATATCTGGCCTGACAATTGAAATAGGTCAGAACCCTCATGCGTCTTTTCAACCTCTTCTATTGTGCGCTTTAATTCATTGTACTGCAGTTGCAGGGTCTGTTTCTGCGTTGTTTCAACCTGCAAACGCTGTCTAAGTTCCTCAAACTCTTCTTCATTCATATTGATTTATGGTCTCCAGCATTTTTAATGATTGCATTATACTATTGTTTACTGCAAGAAGCATATTAAAGTCATTTGCATTTATGGAAATATCCAACCCGTTGGAGCCCAACTTCATTTGTGTATTTACTCTTCGGTCATTTGTTATATTATAGGATAGCGCATGGAAAAGACTAAGCATTAGATTTCTATCAAGCTTTAACTTTATGTCGGCACTAAAATGATTATCTTGCTTTGACATGATGCCCCCCTTCGGGCTTTTTCTTTATTAAAATTCTGCCGCCGCAATAAGGACACCTAACTATATCCCCTACTTCGGATGAATCTACAGTGGCTCCGCAATTAAAACACTTGTATTTTGACATCTTATATCACCTTTGAACTTAGGTTATAGGCATTGTCTGCAATTACCAATCCGCAATGTTTGCATTTCCATATACCCGAGGATTGTCGCCTTATCGAAAGCTTTTTACACCTAGGACAGGCATACTTTTCAGATCTCTGCTGTTTTATTGCATCAATCCTTTTCCTTACACCTACACCATATTTGGCAGTTCTCATATCTCATCATTTATTACTTTTTTATATTTAAAGCTTAGTTTATTATATTATAGTGTAAAATGTATTAAATCAGGACTATGAAAGGAAATAAATTTAGATACGTTATATTGTTACTTGCAGTATTTATAGTTTTAATTATGGTGGGAAAAGCCAATGCACAGCCATATTCGCAGGTGAGCATATTCGACAATATCACACAGACCTCAAATTTTTATTCATACTCAATGGTGCAGTATACCATAACATTATACAATGTATCTGCTTCTGAATTCAACATAAGTCTGCCTTCAAATATATTTAACTTGACAGCCTTAGGTGGATTAAAGTTTAAGGTCTATCCTTCTAAGGACTGCCACACATTTTCAGTTTCTAATGGCTGCATACTAATAGGTTTATACAACGTAACGCCAGGGGCGCCAATAAACCTGCAATATAGATATTATCAAAATTATAGCAGTACAAACAATTCTTTTAATTCAACAATATTCTTTCTTCCATCCAGCTTCACCCGCTCATTGAGTATAAAAATGCTCCTTCCAAGCGGAGCATACATACCGAGCGATGCATATGATGAGCCAAGCTCAACTATAACATCTGTTGGCAACCATTTTGAAATATCCTGGAATCTAATAAATCAAAGCTATCCAAATATCACTGGATATTACATAGATTTGCCTTTTACAATTGAATATAACTTAAAATTTGTAAGTAAGAAACCATCAGATGAAAATTATTATTTATATTACATCGTTATTCTCATAATTATATTTCTTGCAGCTGTTATAATTTGGTACTTTTACCACAGCAAATACAAACGAAGTTCCTCGAATAAGCCAAAGAAAAAGCCGAATAAAAAGTTTATTCTAGATTTATTGAACCGTGATGAAAAAGCAGTTTTGGCAGCTGTTAACAAGATAGGCTTTACTTACCAGGCAGACATAATAAAAAAGACGGGGTTCTCAAAGATAAAGGTCAGCAAAATCCTGTCAAAGTTAACAAATTACAAACTTTTAAAAATAAAGCAGGAAGGAAGAGTGAATAAAGTAAAGAGGCTGTAAAAATGTTTAACAAAATGAAGGGGTATCGTGCTGAAAGGAACGTAAAGTTAAATTTCATAAAGAGAGGTTGGAAGGTGGTAAGAGCCGGTGGAAGCTTGGGTGAATATGATATAATAGCATTTAAAAATGGAATCTGCATTTTTTTGCAGATTAAATCGACAAACAAGCATAAATTTTACTATTATGGCTACATGGAAGATAAATATGCTGGATTTCCTTTCAGACTTGTTGTGCATTTCAGCAGGGGTAGAACAGTAGTGCTTCCTCCTAAGAAGACAATATCTGAGGATGAAGGTGAAGACATAGATACTTTTATAGAAAAATTGGAGAGTTAACTGTTTCCAATAGTTTCCAGCAAATACTTTAATATAAACAAAATTAAAAAGAGGTATGAGTTTTTTTATTGAAAGGCAGTTTTTGCATACTCGGACTCAAAAACTGCTTTTTTATTTTTCAACTACCGAATGCTAGCTTTATCCCAACTACTACTATAACTAGAATAATACCAAAAATTATTACGGTCCTTGGCTTTATGGTTATCTTGCTCTTATAATCTGAGTAGTACTGAACTAATCCTCCAAAGGAGGAAGGCATCCTTGTCTGTGCTTTTTTATTTAACATATTTTTATATTTTAATCTGCATTGCTATTAAACTTTTCTATATGTACTATCCTACTTAAATCTACCTTTGGCCCGCCGGTTTTCACTTCTCCGTCCTCCTTTATGTACCCTATTGGGATTATCCCCCTCACTTTGTATTTTTCGGGTATAGCTAAAAGTTTTTTAATTTCTTCCTGCTGCAGAGTTGCTATCCACGCACTTCCAAGACCATAGCTGCTTGCCATAAGAAGCAGATTTTCTATTGCAAGCGCAGCATTTTCAACGCAGAACGTTTCGCTATCTTCTTCATCAAACACTGCATCCATCTTTGACTTATCGCATATGATTATTACTATGAGCGGCGCAGAGTCTATATGGGGTGTAAGGGAGACCTTGCTTATTTCACTTTTTACGTCTGCATTGGTCACTATGATGAACTCGTACTCTCTTATTCCCCCTGCTGTGGGAGATCTCACTGCTGAGTCTATTAATTTAAGTATTATATCCTCGCTTACCTCTTTATCCAAAAAGGAATAAACAGTTTTCCTCTTAGTTATAGCATCATATACGTCCATAGAATTTTAAACGACTCTAGGATATATAAATATTATAATGAATTTCTCAAACTTACAAATTCTATTACAAGTATGGCCAATGCAATTATCCCCAACCCAAACGTATCAAAATTAGTTAAAACGGTTGCTTGGTTCAAAGTCAAAATAAAGATGAGCCCCACTATCGACACGACTCCCAAATCTATAGCAATTATCTTAAACCAGAATAGTCTAGTTTGTTTTAATATCGTCATCGATTTCGCCTTTGTTGATTTTGCTCCATCGGTAAATCCTGCTTCATAAGAGTTCAAAATAATTATAATCCCTAAAAAACCATCGCTTATCCCGAGAATAAACGCAACTGGTTCATAAGGGGTCTGCAAACCTAAATAACCGAGTGGCAAAAATGCAAGCGAGGCTAATATAACGTACTTCCATTCTTTAACTAATCTATTCATAATTAAGAATAGTTTTCTATTACTTCAGCCAGTATCTTAGCCTTCCCGCCAGTAGGGGTTGCAAGCACTTCATTGCATACCAAACACCTTACTTCTGTAGAAGCTTTTGTAAATATTACCTGTTCATTTTTGCATTTGTTGCACCTTACTTTTGAAAATTTGCCTTCTGACGGTCTGAATATGATTTCTTCCATTTTACTTTATCTCCAACTTTTTTGCTTTTTTACCTCTTTTCTGGGTAGTCATTTTACCGCATTTTGTACATTTATACCTTAAGTCTATCCTCTTTGACTGCTTTATGCCAAGCCTCTTTGCATGCTCAAACATTGGATAAGGCGTAGAACCATACCCGTGCTCAAGATTCCAGCCTTTTCTTCGACTACCTGCAGTCAATGTCCCTCTCTGGCCACCCTTTACCTGTACCACTTTTTGTAGGGTGTGTTCTTTGCAGAATCTGCAGTATCTTCTAACTTGGCTTGGTAATTTCATTTAGTTTCAATAAATAGCTTAGTATTTAACTTTTTCTATATTTGAAATTGCAATAATTTTAAATTTAGTCACTGTTTTACTAGCCTATGCAAAAGGTCATACCTCTACTTATTTTAATGATATTGCTATTGTCAGTATCTATAACACACGGGTCTAAAGGGATAAGTTTAAATTTCCAAGAAGTACCGCTGCAAAACCAAGTTTGCAGTTATTTAACGCCCCAAAATCTGAGAACTGCTTATAATTTTTTACCTTTATATAATCTTAATATAAATGGAAGTGGTCAAGCAATTGCCATAGTTGTAGCACACGGTGATCCGGATTTGCAGCAGGATGTAAACGCCTTTGATTCGTATTACGGTTTAAATGCTCTTACGAACGGATCTAACCTTATAATAGAAGAACCGTTTGGAAGCCCTAGTTCTTATCCAATCAACTGGACATATGAAACTGCTTTAGATGTAGAAGTGGCCCACTCCTTGGCGCCCGGCGCAAAAATATACTTGATGGTAGCTCCAAATGACTCTTGGCTTTTTCAGACCGTGAACTATACAGTAAATAACATTCCTGCAAACACCATATCGCTTAGCTGGGGATCATCAGAACTTGAGTACAACCAACAGTCTATAGACTATTTAAATCCCATATTTCAATCCGCACAGTCAAATGGCATAAATGTATTCGTAGCAAGTGGTGACACCGGTGCGTATAATTCATATAATACCCCAAATGTTAACTTTCCAGCCTCTAGCCCAAATGTTATTGCGGTAGGAGGCACTACCCTTTCAATATATTCAAATGGAGATTATAAATCAGAGGTAGGCTGGAACGGGAGTGGGGGGGGACAAAGTCAATTTTTTACCAGACCTCCATTTCAACCAGACCTAAGTTCTTATCGAATGGTACCAGACGTTGCATTTGACGCTGGGACTCCTGTTTGTGTATATGCTAATTCTGGCTGGACTGCACTTTATGGAACAAGCTTGGCAGCTCCGTCATGGGCCGCAATTGATTCATTAATAAACCAAAATCTGCATGGTGATGAGGGATACCTTAATAACCATCTTTACAGCATATTTAATAGCATTGGAAATGTTGTCTTTAATAATATAACAAGTGGCTGTAATGGTTTATACTGCGCAGATGGAAAATACAATGAAGTAACTGGATTAGGTTCCCCAAAAGTATACCAACTGGTAGAAGCGCTTTCGAATACTACTTATGAGGTATATTTTAATGACCCTGTAAACGGTATCTTTAGTATAAATGGTAAAAATTACACTAGATCAACTACTTTAAAATTCGCATTTGGTCAAAAAGTGGATATTACTGCATATTCCCAGAACATTAGTTCAAACACAGAGATTCTGTTTACTTCTATGTCTGGGATTGTGAATACGGACAACCATGCCGTGTCATTTTTTATAAACCAATCCGGCACAATAAACATGAATTTTTCAGTCTATTTCCTTATAAATGAGTATAGCTACAACGGACTAAACAACAGAAGTGAATACATAAAGAATGGCAGCATGCTAACAATTTCTACAAAAAAATTGGAAAACTATTCTCAATATCAAGAAGTACTGTTGGGTTTCAACATAGACAACGGAACATTGCTACAAACTAATAATTATGCAATAAAGATATTGTCCCCATTCAATGTAAGTTTTTCGTGGATAAAAGATCCAAAAGTAACTTTTAAATTTTTAAATGGAACTACAGGGCTAGTAGCAAACATCTCCTACTATACTGCTACGCCTTTATCGAAAACTATTAAAAAAGTCTATTCCTTAGTAAGTAACGGAGGGTATATTTATTCCAACAATAATTCCGATATTTATATACATACCCAACCACAAATAATAGCTGGTAATAGATACTTAACTCCGAACCTTACAAAGAACTTTAAAAATATTATAACTGTAAATTTCATAAAAGAGTTCAATTACACTATAAACTTTTTATCAAGGCAAGGGTCCGTAATTAAACCTTCCTACTTTTATATGTCTTTTGAAAACATAACTGAAAAATACGAAAATTATTATATTTGGGCGCCAAGAGACAACGAAATTACAATCAAAAATGCAAGTTATGATGGTGTAAATTTGAACATAAACCAAACACTCCAAACAAATTCGGAGAACAATCTAAATGTTACTATGCCAGTATCAAACATAAATATAAAAGTTGTGACTATATTGGGAATTCCGGTTGTAGGAGCCAGTGTAACTATAAAAGTTGACAACGTATCTTTCAAAAACTACACAAACGTATTGGGGGGGGTTACATTTGCAAATTTACCGCAGAAAACATATAATGCAACAATAATTGCTTATAATTCAAAATTCTTTTTTAATAACCTAAATGCACTTTCCAGTACTCTATCGATTACCGCAGGCTTATACGAATTATACATAATCATTGGCATAATAATGGTCATTTTAGTGATTTTGCTTTTATTTGAGCAGATAAGGCACAGAAAATACGGTAAAAAACATAAATAAAAGCTTGCAAATAATAATATAGTAGTAATGGAATTAAAAAACAAGGATTATTCTGTTTCTAGGGAAGAGGGTGAAATAGCACTTACATACAAAGTGCCTTTAGATGTCCTTTACCCAAATCCAGAAGACAACGAAGAGATATTTGAAAAAATAATCAATGCGATAATAGAATCGGGTGATATAACCCTACTTACAATTGTAAGCGACAGAAATTATATATACACAAAAGACCAGACAAACCTGCTAAATGACCTTGCAAACAGGTATAAGGCAATACTAGAATCAGACCTGTCAAAACCTTTCGACAGTGATATACAGAAAAATTTTCCCGAAGAAGTATCAAAATTCAATTATATATTATTTAATCGCCTAAAAAGAGACCCCTTGGGTGCATATGTGCTTGGGTTAAGATTTTTAAGAGAGTTTAAAGTAAAGGAAGAAAACAATGGTTCACAATTATTTTCCACTTTTCTAGAAAAGTTCTCAACTCTAATAGCACAGATAGCAGAAATAAGGATAGTAAACAAAAACTTAAACCTTATTTTAGGTTATAAAATAGGAGATAGGCAACCTTATAGAGCAATATTCAAGCCCCTTATAAGGCCAAATTTTACATATACAAGGATAATGTCAGAGCCGCCACTTTCCGCGGTAGAACTTGAGAATTATAGATTAGGAGATGAAGACCAGACAGAAGTAACCATATACCGTATACCTGGAATGTCGCAGTACTTGTATCATCTTTCTCCCCCAGAGTTACTTCTTAATGTAGAAGAATATGATATATTGGATCAGGTAAGGAATAATTTGATTGATTATAGACCACAAGAAAATGAATTTACTGACCCGTTAAGGATGAGAGATGTTTTCTTCAAAATAAGTAAGGACATGATTGCAGAGATAAGCAGTAAAAACGGATACAGCTTAAGTTTTAAAGACATAGACAAACTCGCAAGAATACTAGTTAGGTTAACCGTTGGTTTCGGAATGACTGAGATAGTTTTGTCCGATGATATGGTAGAGGATGTATACATAAACTCGCCTATCAGCAAATCTCCCATTTTTGTCAAGCATTCAAAATATGGAGAATGCGCTTCAAACATTATACCTAATGCAAAAGAAGTTGATGCATGGTCCTCTAGGTTTAGATTAATGTCGGGCAGGGCCCTGGATGAAGGCCATCCCGTACTTGATACAGAACTAATAACGGACATGTTTAGATCAAGAGTTGCAATAGCCCAGCGCCCTCTCTCCCCTGGAGGAATAAGTATAGCATTCAGAAGGCACAGAGAAAAACCCTGGACGATGCCGCTGTTCATAAACAATAAAATGATATCTCCTTTTGCAGCCGGTTTACTTTGGTTCTGTGTAGAAGGCGCAAGAACAATCTTGATAAGCGGTACACGTGGAGCCGGCAAAACATCAATGTTAACAGCTTTGATGCTACTTCTGATGAAAAGATACAGAATAATAACAGTTGAAGACACTTTAGAGATTCCTACTGATTCATTTGTCAAATTAGGGTATGATATGCTGTCGTTAAAAGTGCAAAGCGCAATAACGGGTGAAAGGGCCGAAATGAGTGCGGATGAAGGAATAAGGACCACATTAAGACTTGGAGACAGCTCGTTGATTGTGGGAGAAGTAAGAAGCACGGAAGCAAAGGCGCTGTATGAAGCAATGCGCGTAGGTGCACTTTCAAACAGTGTTATGGGCACAATACATGGTGAAAACCCGTACGGAGTATTTGATAGGGTTGTAAACGACCTAAATGTTCCAAGAACTAGTTTCAAAGCAACGGATTTGATAGTTTCTGTTAATAAAATAAGAACTGAAGACAGGCTAAGCGAAAGGAGAAGAGTTCTTAATATAACTGAAGTAAGAAAGGACTGGACTGAAGACCCACAGTATGAAAATGGATTCGTGGATTTAGTTAAATATGATATACACAGAGACAGTCTCGACCCATCAAACGATTTACTAGAAGGTAATAGCTATGTTGTAAAGGAGATAGCATCAAGGGTAGAGGATTGGGCAGGTAACTGGGACGCTGTACTTGAAAATATAAGAGCGAGAGGGGATGTACTCGATGCCTTATCTAATTATGCAAACAAGGTTAATAACCCCTCATTATTGGAAGCTGAATTTACCTCTGCAGCAATAGACCAGTATTATGACATAATAAGCAGACTAAGAGAAGAATATGGAACTGCAGAAAGAAAAAACATTGTAAATTTATTTGATTTATGGCTAAGAAGCAAAAAGTAAAGGAGGTTATGCCTTCTGTGAAGATAGATAAAAACTTTATAGATACGTATTATACAAAAGAAAATCTAATTCCGGGCGATTTATACAAAAAGGATGAGAATGTCAGGGAAGAATTAAGGTCTCTTGAATACAAAATATTCAAGGAAAAGAACCCCACAAACTTTTCAAAAATAATAAACTTCGGCGCAAATACAATAGGTAAAGTAATAAAGTTTAATATAAACAAAGACCAAGAAAAAAAGATAAATACTCTACTTTACCTGCTTGGATACGACTTTGATGCAAAGCAGTTATACGGTTTTGGAATATTCATGCTTGTAGCTTTGATGTTTTTGGGCGTGATACTTCTAGTTTTTGGTCAGATTATAGCAGGTTTAGTGCTTATGTTTTTGGGCGTTATCTCATTTGTAGGCGTCCAGATTTTCCCACAGCAACAAATGACTGTTAGGTTAAGTAAGTCTTCGAGTGATCTTGTGACTATGATTCTTTATATGGTTATATTTATGCGGCAGACTCCGAATTTAGAAGGAGCTGTGCAGTTTGCTTCGGATAACCTTACGACTTATTTAGCGCTTGATCTAAAAAAACTTATCTGGGATACAGCAGCAAGAAAATACAATAACATAAAGGAAGCTTTGGATGAATATTCAAAGAGGTGGGCAAAATCAAGCCCAGCATTTACAGATGCACTTTTTCTTATAGAAAGCTCGACTTCGCAAGAAACAGAAGAAGCAAGATTAGGATTACTAGATGAAGCTTCTGATAGGATACTGGGTGGAACCTTTGAAGCAATGACAAAATATGCTTCATCGTTAAAAGAACCACTAAACACAATATATATGATAGGAATGGTGCTTCCAGTTTTAGGACTGGTGTTAGCCCCGATGCTAATGGCATTCGTTGCGGTACCGGATTTCGGCTTGCTGCTTGCATTGATGTACGATGTCGGATTGCCTTTGATGGTCTATTTCTTGATAAGAAATAAGTTATTAACAAGGCCAAGCGGATTTGGAGCACCAGATATAAACAATATACCTAACATACCTAAGGTTGGTAATTTTTTTGTGAAAATGGGAAAGAAAAACATCAGCATAAGCGCGCTTTTGCCTGCTATACTTATATTCATTCTTTTCATGCTGCCCGTTTACTTCCTTTACCCTCTGCTTTTAAAATTCGGCCCGACTCAAATATATGTTTCGATGTTCATAACTGCAGCCATAGGATTTTCAATAGTGGTTTACCTTAAACTTTCTGTCATCCAGCTTAAAGAAACCGAAGAAGAATTAAACTCAATAGAGTCTTCATTCGGCGCAGCAATGTCCCAAATGAGTTCTTTCCTTGCACAGGGTTATCCTCCAGAAGCTACACTTGTAAAGGTAGAAGAGAACATGAAAGACACCCCTGTTTCAGAATTCTTTGATGTAACAATCAACAATATTAGAAAATTAGGTATGTCTTTGAAAGACGCATTTTTCAATGCAACTAATGGCTCTACCCGCTTTTTCCCTTCCCCAATGATTCTAGCGTCTACAAAGATTTTCCTTTCGGCTGCAGCAAAAAGCGTAAGAAATGCTTCAGTAGCCACGGCTTATGTTTCAAAGCATCTTACAAACTTGCGTAGGATAGAGGAACAGGTGCGCTCGCTTCTAGAAGAGGTCACCTCTGGAATGCGTGTAGAAGTTGGATTAATAAGCCCCGCAATGGCAGGAATAGTAGTTGGGTTAACCACATTGATAGGTACTGTGCTTACTTCGCTTTCAGGAAGTATAAACTCAATACAAAGCGCTGCAAGTACATCATCAAGCGGCAGTGTTTCATCAGTGGTTCCATTTGCATTCAGTTTATTTAATTTAAGCGGGGGAGCAATACCTTTGTACACTTTCCAGATTATAATAGGGATATATATTGTAAGCTTAAGCCTTATAATAGGGTATGCAGTATCAACTATATCACAGCCTGGTGACAGAATACTGATGAGGGACACAATGGCATCGATGCTCCTGATTTCAATAGTATTGTATATATTAATAGCATTTATAGTGACATTGGTATTTGCATCGGTAGGTGGATTAGTAATAAGCGCTACCCACATCTAATTAATGTCTGTTTTTAAGTTCGTTTAAAGAAACTAAATCTATTATTAATTTTGCCGCCAGTATCTCTGTTATGTTGTTATCGCTTAATGGCCGGGTCTCCATTATATCCATTCCAACTAAGGCTGAATTACGTATTATGGCAGAAGCATAATTAAGAAAATCTCTGTAAAGTATTCCATTGGGCTGGGGTGTCCCAACACCTGGAGCTATGGAAGGATCAAAAACATCCATGTCAATGCTAATGTAAACTTTCTTGCCTCTTATCAAATTAATTAACGAATTTATACTTGTATCATCATTTATTTTGTCCTTTGTTATTACCAACAGTTTTCTTTTTATCAATTCCTCTTTTTCCTCCAAATTCAAGCTTCTTATACCTATCAAAGAAACATTGTTTCTGAGATTAACTAACCTTGCATTGCTGGCATGGTTTATCTCCAACTTTAAGAAGTCTGGTTTGAAATCGGCATGCGCATCAAATATAATGAACTCGACATCTTCCCCGAAAGCCAATGAAGCCCCGTATGTTGCAGTATGCTCTCCACCTATCAATACGGGTATTTTACCCGCAGAAACGAGGTCTGATGTGCTTAAATTTATCACTTCCATTGCATTTCTTATGTCTCCGCTCAATTCAAGTTCATTAAGAGTGAATATCTTATCTTTAAGCTCATAATCCACCTCAAAATCGTAATTTTCCAGAGAACGCGATGCCTCAATGACAGATCTTGGGCCGAATTTTGTTCCTTTCAGGTATGTTGTCGTTATATCTAATGGCACAGGTACTACTACATACTTAGCGTCATTGAAGCTAACTACTTCTTCCAAAAACGAATCTTTACCTTCATTTAAAAGCATACTACCATCAATACACCCCTAATTTTTAATGCTTATGTTTTTCTGTTGGCCGTACATTTCCACTATATCTTTTACAGTATTTGCATCCTCTGCTTTCTTATCCGTACGTATGAAAGATACCGCTCTTGGAAATCTAAGCGCATAGCCTATGCCATCTTTCATGCCTGCGGTATGCGTTGGGCTCCTGGTGATTTCGTCTGCCTTTACCGCTATCACGTATTTTGGAACCACCCAAACGTCAGGTTGCATTATGCTATCAACTCTTGCTGGTTTATTGTCTACCTTTATTTCATTCAGTATTTTGAAAAGCTGCTTAAACTGCTCCTCTGAGAAACCAGAACCCACTTTTGTTATGCTTTTAAATTTGTCTTCATTTGAGTCATATACTCCCGCTAATACCGCCCCTAATCCGAAATCTGCCCTTTGGCCTCTGCCTTTGAAATAACCTAAGATTACAAGGTCTATGGTGTCATTCAATTTTGATTTATATGACCGTTTCATTTTTATCCAGTTGAAGTTCCTGGCACCTGCAGAATACTGTGAATCTAAGCGTTTTGCGACTATCCCTTCTAAGCCTTCTTCAATTGTAAGGTCAAAGAACTTGTCTATCTCCTTTTCATCATCGGTTATTATCATTTTTGTCTTGGATATTGTTTTTGTATTTGAAAACAATTTATCCAATATTCCTCTTCTTTCTATGTAGGGCTCGTTTATCAGGCTTTTCTTATTGAAAAGCATTATATCAAAAACGAAAAGCCTTAATGGTAATTCCTGAGAAATCTCTTCAACATTGTGCTTCCTCTTCCTTTGTATTGTTATCTGAAATGGATATAGAACGTTTGTATTTTCATCATATGTTAAGGCTTCCCCGTCTATTATTAAATCCTGACAGTCTATCTTCTTAACTTCCTCCACTATCTCTGGCATAAAATGTGTTATATCTTCCAAGTTTCTGGAAAAAACCCTTACTTCTTTGTCTTTCTTATGGACTTGTGCCCTGAAGCCATCTAGCTTCTGATCAATCGCGCATTTACCCATTCTTTCCAAAATTTCCTTTGAAGAGCCTAATCTTTCTGCTAATGCAGGCCTTATTGGTTTCATCGCATTTATCTCAAATTTGTTTATTCCTTCTTTC
The DNA here is from genome assembly GCA_021799085.1 of Nanobdellota archaeon. GTDB lineage: Archaea > Nanobdellota > Nanobdellia > Parvarchaeales > Parvarchaeaceae > Parvarchaeum. Next base: position 134,879 of record JAJZBD010000003.1, read on the forward strand.
CCTTTTGAATAAAGAACTTCTGCAACGTAACCTAGATCAGAACAAAGATTAAATGCTCTTTCTATATTGGATTTGAATTCCCGGCTGCCAGTTCTTGCTTTTGAAAGAGCTTCCATTATGGTTGCTTCCCCGACGCCTAAACGCAATTTTCCCATCACAAAGCGTATAACAAACTTAGATTCTATAGGGGAGAGATTGGATATAAGCTCTGACAGTTCCTTTATCTTTTCATCGACGCTTCCATCTCCTGAAATCTTCGCTATCTTCAAAAGTTTACTGTATACCTCTGTAATGTCAGTTTTCTTGTTATTAGTAGTATTTGATTCCCTCTCTGCCACTTCTCCCAGATCACCTACCTTTTTGTATTCCTCTAGTATTCTAGAGGCCGGTTTATTATATGCAAGAGCTATGGCTTTCTCCACCATTTTATCAGCTATCCCTAATTGAATATCATAAAAAGGCGGAAGCAACTGCTCTTGTATAAAATTTACAGTATAGTTTATTTCTTCGCTCTTTGTCTTTGAGAAAACCTCTGAAAGGATATCTATCATCTCAAGTCTTTTCGAGGTCTTCTCCAATCTAAGCAGATAATTGCAAAGCTCTTCGAATAACATATTTTATTTATTCTTTCTATATTTTTATACTCTATTAAGATTTATTATAACTTATTTTAAAGGAGTTACAAATTGTTTACTATTTTAAACTACGCTGCCAAAGTTAACAGAAGGCATAACCTGATTTGGTGGTGAGTTTCTTACATAAGTATATGAAACATTCAACTCATCCCCAGATGCATCATTCCAACCCCCGATCTCCCAATAAAATGGGGGCTCTAATTTTTCATTAGTGCCTCCAGGTAATTCCCATAGTGCTTTTCCAGTTGGGTTTACAGTTTCTAAATAAGTTAAATTTATGTCATAGATACTGTTTAATCCAAGAACATCTCCAACTATTGTCGAAGATGTAGAAGTACTAACTAAAGTATTTCCATATTGAACTCCATTACCAAATGTTGGGATACCATACCCCCAGTCTTCTCCTAAACCTTCATCTCTAATGTAAGCCGTTCCACCAGATGATTGAGAGGAAGCTATGCCTGCACCTATCCAATAATCGCTACCAACCATAGAGACACCTGTTATATAAAATGAAAAGACAGAATTTTTAGTAAAGTTATAGGTGGCTGGTAAATAAACTCCATAAATGTTAGAGGAGCCACCTTGGATATACAAACCATTATTTACAGCAATTGTGTATCCTGAAGCCCCTGTAACAAGAAAATTACTTAATGTGGTTTTTGCAAAGTTATTATAATATATAAATACATTAGCACCGTCATCATACTCTGCGTATGTAGAACAAGAAGCAGTGTCACTTGGATTACTGCATGTCAATTGAGGAGCTTCACCATCGTTTACTGTGTTGAATAGATTTGTTGTTGATGGAGCAAAGCCGACATATATCGTTTTTGATGAGCCTGCGGGTATTGCCGCTATCTTTAGCCACCAAGTTGCATTGTCTGCAGTGTAATTTTGTAACCATGAAGGTATAACTGTTCCATTGTAGTAGAAGAACTCAACGTTCTGACCGAAATCCGTTGAGATGCTTGTCCAGCCAGGATCTGTTGAGTTGAAGACTAACATCTGCTGGAATGGATTAGGGGTTGCCGATGACTGTGAATTGGTAATTGTCAAAGGCTCATAAGATGTTAAAACTGCGGGTTTACCTGTTATAGATGTTCCTGCTACTGTTCCTGTGGTGTTTTGAACTA
>JAJZBD010000014.1 GCA_021799085.1 Nanobdellota archaeon
AAAATGACAAATCCTTTTATAGTAATTTAATTATTATATTTCATGCCTAGGTGGCTCAGTGGCAAAGCGTCTCCTTGGTAAGGAGAAGATCGCGAGTCCGATTCTCGCCCTAGGCTTTCTTATTCAGCAGAAATCAAAAAGAATGAACAGTAATGAATCAAGTTATTACATTAAAACTATAAAGGTAATTAAAAATTATCGAAGTACTCGTATACAAGTTCTTTCTCGGCTTCGTAAATACTTATTTTGTATTCTTTGGCATTTATTTTTTCCTCAAGATCACGCAATATAGAACTTATTGTGAATTTCATTACTAAGCCAGGGCCCTGTTCCCGCAGCTGTGTGCCGACTATGCCGCTGCTGTAGATGACGACACCATAATCCTGTAATGTCCATTGAACCTTGTCAAGTTCCTTGGGATCATTAGCATAATTCTTTAAATATTTGGAGAATCTTGATGCTCTTGATGTTCCTACTTCTTTATAGAAATTCTGGATAGTTTTATCAACTTCTTTCACTGTAAAGTACCCTTTAGAGCTCCATCTGTCTGCAGATAATAGCTTCTCTAGTGTTTTATCTTGAATATGCCTAGTTTCCATATCAGAATCGTATCTATACGGATTTAAAAACTTTTTGTTTATAGCAACTTTACTTTTTTATCTAGATTATGTCCTCTTCTGCCACTACCACAAAATCGCCTATGGAGATAACTGCACTATATGGAATCTCTTCAAAGCCGTTTTCATCTTTCTCAAATTGAAAGGTATTCGCATAGGAAGTAGGATTCTTTACGGATAAATAAACTAACTCACCTGTTCTTACCTCATATATAAGATCCTGAACGGTTCCTATCTTCTTTCCGCTTTTTCCCACGATTGTTTTACCAACTATGGTCCTTGCATCTATCTTCTCTCCTTTAGTTACGCCTGCCATAATCAACCTCCTAATGATTTTACTAATATTTTTATGTTAATATATAATTAACTGATTCCTAACTTAAAAAGCTTTTACTGTTGTTAAAGAATATAAAGAACCTATCATTTTCAATATAGCCGCTTTCTGTAGGATTTAAGCCGCTTAAATCTATATTTGAGGCTTTTAAAACGGATATCAGCAGATGCCCGTTTTCAGCTGTCAGAGCAAATAGCTTTTTTATTATGCCTTTACGGTCTGTTTCTTCTATATCCTGCATAACTGTTATACAAAAAACTACATCAAACTTTTCATTGGAATCGAAATCCTGTATCCTTTTCTTTACAACTGAAACGTTCTTAAACCCTTTTTTAACAATCATATCTGCCATATCTGACGGTTCAATTGCAGTTATATTATTTTCTGGCAGGATTGATTCAAGTATCCCAGAGCCCGCCCCGACATCGAGTATTTTATCGCTGCCTTTTAAGCTTATTTTTGATAAAAGAAACCGTATCTTGCTTTCCTGCTCCTTCAAATAAAGACTATTGTAGCTTTTACCTATAGAATTATAGTAAGTTATGGAATCCATCTTAATAAGATTTTGCGAAGTATGCATTCACCTTTGCATCCTTACCGCAGAATATGCACTTTTCATTTATTAACTGCTCATCTTCTAGAGGTATCAGCCTTGAGGTAGCACCTGTTTCATTTTTTATATTCTCTTCGCATTCGGGAGTGCCACACCACGAAGCCTTTACTATGTACAAGCTATCCTTAACTGCTTTTACAAACCTTTCTTTTGAATCCTCCTCTCTTATCCTTTTTTTGCTGTCCTCTCTGGCGTTTTCAAGCATTTTTTTGTGTATTTCTTCAAGTTTTTCCTTTATCCTATCCATTTCATTAAATGCAAGCAAGGATTGCTCATTGCTTATCCTTGTTTTAACAGACACATTTTTTGAGTCAAGTTCCCTTTTACCGACCTGTATTTTCAACGGCACTCCTTTTAGGTCATATTCATTAAGCTTCCAACCAGGAGAATACTCTTCCCTGCTGTCAAGAAGAACTCTTATCCCCATTTCCCTTAGCTTGGATTCTATTTGTTTGCAGTATTCTAGAACCTTATCTTTTTCATCTTTTAGTATGGGGATTATGACACACTGGTAAGGTGCAATATGCGGAGAAAGGACAAGCCCTTTGTTGTCTCCGTGTACCAGTAACATTACGCCAATTGAGCGCATTGAAATGCCCCATGATGTTTGAAACGGATATTGCAATTCATTCTTCTCATCTAGGAACTTTATATCAAAAGGCTTAGAAAAGTTCTGTCCCAGATTATGTGAAGTTGCGGCCTGAGACATGAAATTATTTGGCAACACAGCCTCTACAGTATAAGTAGTAACTGCGCCGGCAAACTTTTCACTCTCGCTTTTCCTACCAGCAAAAACAGGGACTGCAAGCATCTCTTCAAGGAACTGCTTGTAAAAATTCAGAATATCTCTTGCATTCTTGTCAGCTTCATCATTAGTTCTGAATACGCAGTGCCCTTCCTGCCACAGAACTTCCCTTCCCCTCAATAGCAGCCTTGTCTCCTTTGTTTCCCATCTGACCATCGTATTCCACTGGTTTATCAGCAATGGCAAATCCCTGTAACTTTTTATCCACTTTGAATAGCTGTCATACATTATGGTTTCGGAGGTTGGCCTTATGGCAAGCCTTTCATCAAGTTTTGTGTCTCCACCCATCGTTACCCATGCTACCTCTGGATTAAAACCGGCTATATGCTCCTTCTCTTTTGAAAGTATGCTTTCCGGTATCAATAAAGGAAAATATGCATTTTTTACGCCTACCGACTTAAACTTGCTGTCTAGATAACTCACGCTTCTCTCCCACATCTCATAACCATAAGGACGGTAAACCGCGAAGCCCTTAACTGCCGAAAAATCAAGCATTTCTGACTTAACAACCACTTGATTATACCAGGAAATTAAATCACTCTCTTTCTTTATTTCTATCCCTTCAGCCATTAGTTTTTAATGGTATGTTAATTAATAAAGCTTACCGATTTTATCCGTAAAAACTGTGTATGCAAAGAAAGTATAAAAACAAGTAGTTATTTCTTCTATCTATATGTCAAAATACGAATTTGAAGAAATAGAAAAGAAGTGGAGAAGGATATACGAAGAAAAGAAGCTTTATGAAGCGGATGCTGACGAAAAGAGGGAAAAATTCTTTGTAACCGTTCCAGTTATGTACCCTGACGGAAGACTGCATACAGGACATATGTACACGTGGACCAGAGCGGATATATTCGCAAGATTCCAGAGGATGAAAGGAAAAAATGTGCTATTTCCACAGGGTTTTCACATGACCGGCGGGCCTATGGCAGGTATGTCTCTGCGTTTGAAAAACGGAGATGAGAAGGCAATAAAAATTATGAAGGACCAGGGGGCAAGCGAAGAAGACATAAAGAGATTTGCAGGCAATCCTCTGGAGTTGGGTTTGTTCTTTGGAAAGACGTACAAAAGTGATTTTAATTTAGTAGGAACATCAATAGATTGGAGAAGAAACTTTATACTTTCATACACTGAGCAATACTCTAAATTCGTAGAATGGCAATTTCGTAAACTAAGAGAACTTGGGTATATAACTCAGGGCAGCCATCCCGTTGTATGGTGCCCCAGAGAAAACACGTCTTTGGGAGATCACGACAGGGCTGAAGGAGAAGGGGAAAGCCCACAGGAGTTTACCATAATCAAATTTAAGGCCGATAATTTGATATTACCTGCAGCTACATTAAGGCCTGAAACAATCTATGGAGTAAGCAATCTCTGGGTAAATGAAAACGGACAGTACAAGAAGGTAAGGTTTTCCAATGGTGAGGAATGGATAGTTTCAAAGGAATTTACCGAAAAATTGCCATTCCAAAAGAATGTGGCAGAAAAAATAGAGGATTTTAATATCGCAGACCTGGCAGGAAAAACAGCAGTAAATCCTGTAAACAATGAGGAAGTGCCAATAATAAACGCAGAATTTGTAAAGACTGACAGGAATACTGGAATTGTAATGAGCGTACCAATGCATGCTCCATTTGATTATAACTATTACAACAAGAAAAAAACGGAAATCAAGCTTAGAGAACCTCGCAAGATAATAGATGTGAAAACAAACCCTAATTTGATGGAAGAAGCTATTAAACGGTTTGGAACAGCGGACGAAAAAGAACTTGAAAACGCAACTAAATACGTGTATAAAACCGAATTCAACTACGGAATACTGAATGAGAGTAATGGCCCGCTGAGTGGAAAACCAGTAAAGGAGGCAAAGGAATACGCAATTGCCCTAATAAAAGAAAAGAATGCTTATGATAACTTCTACGAAACTTCTGGAGAAGTGATATGCAGATGCGGAGCCAAAGGACTCATAAAACTTGTAGAAAACCAGTGGTTCATAAGATATTCTGACAAGCAGCTTAAAGAAAAGACAATAGATTGGATACAGAAGATGGACGTAAGACCTGAAGAAGCGAAGGCACAGATAATAAATGCTGTGTATAACATGGAGGATAAAGCCGCAACTAGAAATGGGGGTTTAGGTACTCCGCTGCCATGGGATAATAACTGGCTCATAGAACCACTTAGTGACTCTACAATCTATATGGCTTATTACACGTTTGCGCACATAATAAAGGATATGAAACCGGAGGAAATAACAGATGAAATGTTCGATTACATTCTTTTAGACAAAAAATCTGACAAAAAATTCCCTGATAACATTGAAAAAATGAAAAAGGAGTTTGAGTATTGGTATCCATTGGATTTGAGGGTTACAGCAAAGGAGCTGATAACAAACCACATTGCTTTCTTTATAATGACTCATGTTGCAATCTTCAGCAAGGACAAATGGCCCAGAGGCCTAGGAATAAACGGGTGGCTTACTGTAAACGGAAAGAAGATGAGCAAGTCGAAGGGGAATACAATGACCATAGATTATGTGGTAAACAATTACGGAGCAGATTCTGCAAGATTAATAGCATCGGCATCAAACGGAATGGATGATGCCGCTTGGGATTTAAACAACATAAACGGCTTCAAACAGAAGATAGAGTTTATACTTGAACTTACTGAAATAATGGATAGCTTCTCCGGTGAAAGAAAACTTGCAGACGAGTTCTTGCTGTCAAAGACAAACTACCTTATAGAAAACAGCGAAAAAGAATACAATTCGATGAAATACAAAAACTCGTTGAATTATTCATTCTTTGAATTTATAGAAAACATTAAAAATTACATTGATTATGGCGGAAACAATAAGGATACCTTAAAGTATGTGATAACAGTTTTTTCAAAACTAAATCACCCTTTGTTTCCATTCGTAACGGAAGAGATAAACAATGCCTTAAATAAAGGAGAGCTTTTGGAAAGCTACCAGAGCTGGCCTGAAATAAAGGAAGAGTACAAAAATGAGATTGTTGAGAATGAATTTGAGGTGTTGAAACAGACAATAAGCGATATAAATAACCTTGTAAACCTGATAAACAAAGATCCGAAGGAGATAATAATAGGAATAGCTGGAAAAGAAAAATTTGAGATATACAACAAGGTAGAAGAAATAACGCATAGGAGCAGGGATTTAAAGGAGATAAGAAAGGAGGTTCCTTCAAACGAATTTGTTAACAAACTACTTAAAAATCCAAAGAGACTTCCAAACAAAAAACTAGACTATGAACTAGAAAAGAGGGTATTTATCGAGTCCAAAAGCAAATTAAAGGAAATGTACAATGCAGAAATAAAGATAGAAGAAAGCAATGAAGATAAGGCATTTCCAGGAAAACCGATGCTAATAATAAAATGAAATGGACTTATCTTACAACAATAAGCTTTTTGACCTTATTCATAAGCCTAATACTAATTTTTGTATTCCACGTATTCATATTCATACTGTTTTTATTCTTTCCATTCTTTAGTTTATTCAGGAGAAAAAATGGAAAAAGGAAGGTTAAACAAAGGTTTTGATATTATTGGTAATATGGCCATAGTCAAATTTGATGGCAGGCTTCCAAAAAAGGAAAAGCTTGCGGCAGTAAACGAAATTCTAAAAAGAAACAGGAATGTTAATACAGTATTTGAAAAAATTGGAATGACACAAGGTGAGGAAAGAATACCAAAATTAAGGAAGCTAATCGGAGAGAAAAGCATTTCCCTGCATAAGGAAAACGGATGTTCATTTTATGTGGACATAAAAAAGGTTTACTTCTCTCCCAGAATGGGAAGTGAAAGACTGAGAATCATAGAAAAGGTGAAAAAAGGTGAAAAGGTTCTGGATATGTTCTGTGGAGTAGGTCCGTTTGCTATCCCAATCGCAAAAAAAGCTAGCAAAGTTGTAGCAATAGACATAAACAAAAACGCTATAAATCTGTTAAAGAAAAACATCAAACTAAATAAGGTTTCAAACATAGAATATTACTGTGGAGATTCCAGTAAAATCGCCAAAAATTTAGAAGATAAATTTGACAGAGTAATAATGAATTTTCCGTTATCTGCTTATAAATTTCTTGGAGAAGCCGTAAAAAAATGCAATAATAATGCAGTTATACACCTCTACTCATTCATAAAAAATGGAGATGCCGATGTTATAAGAAAGGAAATAATAAAAACATGCAGCAAAAAATTCAAAAAAATAAAGATAGAAGAACATAAGGCAGGAGAAGTCGCTCCGTTCCTTGAAAGAATTTGTTTTGATATAACCCTAAGCTGAT
>JAJZBD010000009.1 GCA_021799085.1 Nanobdellota archaeon
TAACGCTTGAATTCATGGGATTAAGTCCGAAGAAGAACATCCCAAAGTATCTCTTTTTGGCAATATTGGAAGAGTTTCTTAAGAGTGCACCGCCGTAATTAAAATAAGTAGTTTTTGGGTACAGCTTGATTAGCTCTGCCTATGCAGTTTTATGCTAGTTTATTGGATATGGCAGCTTAATGTTTAAACTTTTAATAGGTCTATTAAGATTCTGCAAATCTAATTCTTTTTTCTACATAAATTTCTCGTCTTTTTTGCAGTTTTTGTAAATTTTAACCGTTACTTGGCTGGATACTGGGCAAATTTATCAATAATGGTACTTTTAATGTAAGCGGTGGCCAGATTTATCTTAATAGCTCATTGAAGCTACCTGTGGATTATACTACGTCTAACTTGGGGTATGGTGGCAATGGGAATGTTTTTCTGTTTAAAGCAAACAGTAAATTGCTGTTGAATTCCCTACCTGCTTATTATTGGAATCAAACACAGGAGGATAACTATAACCTTAACTACTCAGAAAATTCTTCCAAGAAAACACAAAACTATTCAATTATAGTGAAACTTCAATCCCCTTTAAGCTGCAGCTTAAATGGAATTTATGTAAATTTGAAAGGAACCTATAATAACAACAGTTTTTTAGAGAGTCAACCGCTTAATGATCCTATTTTTTCAATAAACAAGTCAATTAAAAATCTCTACCTATATCTATCAGGTAATAACCCTTTAATTAATTATTATAGTAGCTTAGCGATAGTTTTAAGCAACATTTCAAACACTAGCATAGAGAGATTAAATCTAACAAAGTACTCTCCGGTGCGAATTTCGTTTAATAGCAATAAAAACTTAAGTTTTAATCTGCTTAACGGAAACAGTTCTGTTTTTTCAGGGCTAACCTCATCTAATCCTATTTTCTTAGAATTGGAGCAAGGTAATTACAACTTATTGTTTGAGAATGGCTCAGAGAATTACACTTACAACTTCTACGTCGCTCCTAATTGTATGGGATATGAAAATATTACTATATTACCCGGCGAATCTTACTATTTTTACAACTCATTAAATATATCTTCAGAGCCATTTATAATTTATAAAAAAGATACTATTACAAAAAACATAACTGATTATAGAGATGTGAACAGCTGCAATTTTAACGTTTCTGCCCTAGTAAGCTTAGATAAAGAAATTCTGAATAGTATCTACTCGATGAACAACAGTATATCCAATGTGTCAAACAACAAGGTTAACTATACAAATGTATTAAAGAGGGAAATAAACTACACTAATTACATGTTAAATGCGTACAGTAGCAAAGACCCACAAACCCAACAAAATATCTATTTGAACCAAACAGGCCTGAATTTGCTGTCCTATTACAGTAATGGAAATTTCACAAAGGAAGTTTTCCAAATAAATAACAATGGAACTATAAATCTAGGTTATGGAATTAACAAAAGTGTAGAGATTGTACTGACTAAACCTGCACAGCAGAACTTTTTCGTATCCACAGAAAAGGACATAATAAAGGCATTTAGTTATGTTCCTTCGCTGTTTCTAGGGTTTTTAGGTGGCCTGTAATGGAAGACGAAATAAAACAGCTTTATGATGCTGTATTGAAACTAAATGAAAAAATTTCACAGGTAAACAGCAAGAACGATCAACTGGAATCTCTTATAAATTCAATGTCCCAGTACATTTTAGAGAAAAACGAAGGAGATATAACAGAGCAAGAAATTGTCGTATTAGACCCTTTTAACATAGGCGGGTACAAAAATGTTTCAACTGCAAACGGCAGTGTTCTAAAGGTGAGGTCAAAAGGTTTATGTGTAAATGGAAGGCATTCTGTTGATGAAACTGCTTCTGTAATCCTGTGCTCAAAATGCAATGGAATAATATGTGAAAAGCACGATACGGGCCTTAATCCACCAATGTGCGTAAACTGCATAAAGGATCAAATAAAGGATCTGGAACTTTTGGATATTTACATACTCAATGCTGTTAACAGGGGTCTGAATTTAAATGAGCTGCGTAAAATAACAAAAGGTTCCTACAGAGAATTCAATAATTCACAGCAAAGATTAATAAAGGAAGGTTATCTAGAAAGAGACCTTCTTTTTAGAAAGATATTGACCACAAAAGGGGCATCAGCCCTTGCCTTAGGCAGTAAAGTGTATGATCTTTCCTTTATGCAGTAATATACAATGGAAGGAACTATTGAGGGGATGCTTGAAAAGCTGCGTTTTTTAAGAGAAATTACGGATACTAACAAAATAGACAATTTAATTTTGAGATTAAGCAAGACTAAAGAACCAGAAATGCAGGCCTTTTTGCTATCAAAGATAACAAGCGAATTTCAAAGGTTAGTGGAGATGTTTCCGATTTCAGACCCTTCCTTTCCGCTAGTAAAAAGGAAGGAAGCGGGCTTAGAAATCGGAAACTTGATATACAAAGACCAAAATATAGGTAGGTTCTCATTGTCAGTTGAGGATTTAAACAGAAACCTGCTTATAGTAGGCTCAACGGGACACGGCAAAACTTCATTGATATACAATATATTAAGAAGGGCCTCAGAAAAGGGAATAAAATACCTTGTATTTGACATGAAAAAGGATTACAATGCATTGGGTTTAAAGAAAGATACTGTTTATATCGATGCCAAGGACCTTAAAATAAACCCTTTGGAAGCTCCAATTAACACAAATGAAAAGGAATGGGCGGTGCATTTTGCCGACATTTTTTCAGATAGTTTCTCATTGCTCATAGGCAGCAGAGACTACCTTTTGGAAAACACAATAAACCTTTTTTCTTCTTGGAATAGTAATTATCCTCCAAGGCTTTCAGATCTATTGCTTTACATCACTTTAAATGGCAAGAAGAATGATTATTTTAAAGTCATTGAAGGAAGGCTGAAAAGCCTCGTTTCCTCTTCTTCAATGTTTGATTGTAATCTAGGCATATCTTTTGAGAACTTGAAGGACAAGAACATTGTGGTAGGGATTGAAAACGTTGGAACGGCAGAACAGTACTTCCTTGTTTCGTTTATTCTCTCTTCTTTTTACTATTCTAATTTAGGTTTAAGGAAAAATCAATTCAAAAGGCTTGTAGTAATAGACGATGCACACACGGTATTAGATGCGAATAAGGAGAAAGACTATGCCAAAGGCATACCAGTAATTCATTCAATAATCGCCAAGATAAGAGAGCTTGGCTTCGGCTTTATCTTTTCAGATCAGCAGCTTTCATCTGTTCTTTCAAGTGCAATACAAAATACAAACACAAAATTTATAGGAAGAATAAACCTTTACTCCGATCTTTATAAGATTTTGCCTGGAAATTCTGATGTTATAATGGATTATATCTCAAAATTAAAAAAATCCCAATTTTTGGTTTTCAATGAAAATGTCAGCCCATTCTGCTTATTTGAGGCTGATAAAATAGCTATAGATAAAGCTACAGATCCCTCATTATTTGCTGTAAAAAGAGAGGTTGACAAAGAGTTTTACACTTTTTTCAAGGCAGATAGCATGTCTTTAAAAGAAGAAGCGTTTCTAAATGAGGTAAATTCAAACTACTTTTTGAACTTGACTCTGCATATGCAGAATCTTTCTAACGTTATGAACAAAGAGGAATTCGATTCGATAAAAAACAAGCTTTTAAAAAGCAAAGCAATATCACAAGTTTCTCTAGATTTTTCAACTGGGAAAACATCTAAGTTCCTTTTTATAAACAAAGATAACGGCGAAAAGCTAAAAATAAAAGATTTGAATCCTTTAACGGAAGAGGAGTTTTTCAAAAACTTGTTTAAGTATTTTGTTTCTAATCAGTTAAAAACAAGTAAAGTAAACTTCGAGGAATACGAAGAGGGGTTTCTGATAAAAGGTTTGCTTAAAAAATATATTTTGGTTGATTATAATATTAAAAGCCTAAAAAGAATACTCGAAACAAAGTTCGATTCCGTCATCTTTTTGGTAAAGGACAATTTATCGGAGCAGGATGTTTTAGCTGAGCTTATAAGAGAAAGCGATGAAAAGAGTTTACTTAATATCAAGGCACTGAAAATTGTGCATTACAAAGACTTCAAAATTTAGTAAATCGTTATAAAATCTTATATGTTATCTTAAATTTCTACAAAATTAAACAATAAAAACAAACTACGGATCTCCTACTCCACCGGCTCCACCATCTTCATGCGCGTTCATATACCTAACAACCCACACCTCCTACTTTATAAGCACCCATTATTCCATCGTCGTTTACCATATTTTATTATGTGAAATGAAATATTATTTAAGCTTTTTCAATAATCAAAAGGGTTTTCAAAATCGAAATGGTTTTTATTAATGCGGTTATAATGTAAAATCCATAATTTAGTAAAAGGTTTCTTTATTTCGTAAGGTAGATACAATAGCCCTTTTTTATATACTTTGTTATTTGAAGGGTGTGCTTTGCCAACAAGAGGGATGTCAGTTCCCGATACATCAAAATAATCAAAATAACAGTGTGAATAGCCTAACTTACCATTTATTTTTTTATAGTGGAGTTCCGAGTGCGCCATACTCCCGCAAGAACCATCGCCAACCTCATCAACGTACATTTTACTATTACTAGCTTCTATACCAAATCTTTTACCTGCTTTTCTACCGTAAACATTGCACTGTGCTATATACTCTGCCGCGTTATCTCCAATCTCATTAAAATGAATCTCACTACCTCTTGCACAATACGCAAAGTCATCCGTTGCTTTATCAACATAAAGTTTTGAACGTTTTATATGACTGCCTGCGCCATGTCCAGCTCTTCTAACAAATATCGTGCTTCCTTTTGATGAATCTCCAAGCCAATCTCCAGCTTCATGAACATATATTTTTGAGCCTTTTGTTTCCTCCGCCGAATAATTACCCACATTATAAACATGAAGCTCTGAATTTACTATTTTATTACCAGCATAGTCTCCAGCTTTTTTAGCGTATATCTTGCTATTTACAGCGTTTTCCCCAAAGTAGTTTCCAGCAATATCCACATGCCCTTCCGCATCTCTAGATTATAGAATAAATAATCAATAGGTTTTATTGATTTTATGTAACCCTTTTCTCCAGGTTTTATAACATTGTTTATTGCTGCAGAGATGGCAATCCCTAAGGATTCAGTCGTTTCAATCCCTTTATATAGTCTCTCATCTTTTGCGGCATCTTCAACGTCTTTTAGTTTATAATCCAAATTTTTCATTTCTTCACGCATGTATTCCTCATCTACAGTTATTGGAGCATTAGATTTAGAAAGATCGGAAAGGACCGACAGCAATGCTTCTAACCCTTTAAGTTGATTTTTATTAACTTTTTTAATTGTATCATTAATTAATGCATTTGCGTTTTCCTTTCTATACGCTGCCTCATATGGGTCACTTCTTGCACTATCATAATAAGGATCGCCATAATCATTTACTCCCATTTTTATCACCTTCATTTGTGTTTATTTAAACAAATAATATTAGAATAGAAACCCTATACAAGTTTTTAGCTATTGGAAACTAGAAGTTTTATCTAAAATCAAGAGTGAAAAACCTAGAAAAATAAAAATCAAGTTTTATATTGGAATTATAATCAATTATTATTAATATGGGCCGCAAAGAGAAGCTGGAAAAATTACTTAAAGATTTAAGTGCTTCCTTTGAAAGTTCAAAACTTTTAGAATACATGGATTTCAATCCCAAAAGCTTTGTTTTTAAGCCAGAAAAAGAAGATTTAGATGGGAAAGTCGTTTACAACGCCTTGGCGTCGTATGACCCTGAAAAGGATAAATTCTATTTGCTTAGGGAACTATTCAATCCAGGCCCTCTAGATAAAGAACAGAAAATACAAAATACAGAAAGCCAAAAAGCCCTTATAATGCATGAAGAAGTGCATAGAGCGGTAATAAAATCAAGTTTGCTGGAGAAATACAGCAATGATCCTGTGATAAGCTCCACTTTTTCGCTAGATAAATATCACAGCCTGCCATTTGTCTTAGCGTCCCTTAAATTCAATGGAAGAATCTCAAACTACTCTTATGTTGACAATGAACTTGTTGACTTCGCAAACGCTTTCAGTTCTTCAAGTAAACTTGTTGAGTATCTTCATGACAAGGGAAATTACAGCATTAAAAAAAGCATCTATCTTTTGGATTTAACAAATTCCAAAGAATCGGCGGAAGAGATAGCATCTAAGCTAAATTCGGCCGGAATAAAATTCCGGGATGGCACTATGTTTGCAATTGGCAGAAAAGAAGCAATTATTTACTTTAAAGATGCCTTTTACAAAGCGAAATTAAATGACAGCAAGAGTAAAATAGTTATAACTTACAAAAAACTTGATTTGCTGTAGAATTTTAGAAGTGTTAAGAAGGTTACATTGAAACTGTCCAAAGATTAAAAATGTATTTAAAAGGAAGAAAAGTTTAATATATACACGGAGTATAATAATTATGGTAGAAAGGGAAAAGTTTCATTCTGTTTTGTCCTCAACCGCTGTTAGATTATCTGTATACTCCTCTTTCTTAGATTTTGGTTTAGCAGTATCTGTGTTTTTCCTGCAGAGGAAACTGCTTCCGGTTGCAATGACTTCTTTTCTTCTAAATCTCTTTGACACCGCAATAGCCTATTTGACATTTGCGATAATCGGCCTTTTCCTCGCAGCCATGGCCTTAAGATTTAAAGAAAGAGTTATAACGATAACACCACATATGCATAAATCAGAACAGATAACCGTAAGAAAAATAAAGATTTCACTGCCTAAGGAAACTTTCAATGAAAACAAAGTTAAAACAGCAGTTTTAAGAGTCAGGCCAGAAGACGCAGCTCAGGAGATACAAAGAATTGTTAACAAGAACAAACAAGATTTCATAAAGTTTAATGGGGTGTGGTACAGAGTTGCGAAGGACAAATTCGATAAAGTGGCTAGGCCGGATTATTAATTCAAATAGATAGTAATTTAACTTTTAATAATTTTATAATTAAATGAAAGGGCAAGGGCTTCCAGTTTCAACGTTAATTATAATATTGTTGGGTCTGCTAATTTTAGTCTTAGTTGTAATCTTTGTCATTTTACCTATTTCAAAAACCTCTAATTCGATAAAACCGCCAGCTTCAAATGTGAGTTCATTTGAGTTTACTTGTAGTACGGATTGTAGCCTGGCAAGCAGCCCAAATCCAGCCAGTACCTCGTTTTGCACAGCAACTATGCCAGGGTACTCTTCTTTGCACTGCTACAGTCAAATACCTGGCACAAGCAGCTATTTCTATGATAGTGGCAGCTGTGTTTACACAGATACTTACGGTAAAAGCATAACTGCTGATAGCAGCGACTGCTGAATTTAAGCTTGAGCCATGATATCTTCTTTTCCCTGCAAAATTATCCATTTTGGAGAAAGAATGCGTTCTTTAATTTTTAGGTTATACTAAATTAATATGTTAAAAATTTGAATACTGCAATAAGGAGCATTTGAAATTAAATGCCTAATGAATATATGACAGGCGGTAAACTGACCAAGTTTCCTTGGAGACCAGCAATGTTAGAGAAAACTATAAATTATACAGAGTTAAACTAATTGTATGTTTATAAGCTCTGAACCCGGATTTTATTTGGATAATCAGGGTGAGAAAATATTAGCAGGGGGCCTTGTTTAATCAAATATGGTTTCTGTTACTTGGTTAGAAGGCTTTGATCCTTCTTACATCTTCAAATCAAAACAAGATTTTAAAAATTGGCTCTTGTCTCATATAGACCTTACTTATCTACCAGCTTACCTTCCAGAAAGCAAGTTACAAGAGTTCATAAAAAAGGCGATTGACTATGGGTTCAGTAGGGTATGCATACCAATAACCGCTATTTCAAAAGCTAAAGAGGTTATAGGTCAGACAGATAAACTAGAGTTGATAACGTTTATCTCCTCTTTTCATGGTAACAGAAACACAATAGACGAAAAAAAGCAAGCATGCTCCTCTGCGATATCCCTTAAAACTAGCGAAATAGAATTTAGTCCCAATCTA
Organism: Nanobdellota archaeon; assembly: GCA_021799085.1. GTDB lineage: Archaea > Nanobdellota > Nanobdellia > Parvarchaeales > Parvarchaeaceae > Parvarchaeum. Next base: position 8,021 of record JAJZBD010000009.1, read on the forward strand.
TCATTGTTAACAGACCATCCGGATTTGTTTAAGGAAGAGATCAACTTGTTATTAGATATGACAAAACAGGCAAATAAGCAGTCAAAAGTCTACCTTGAAATAGATAAGTTACCAGATGACTTAATAGAAAATGCAATTAAATTGTCGCAGGAATGCTCGCCGGATTACATCAGTATTTTTATAAGGTTACTGGAAGAGGAGACTTATGACGGCGAGAATCTGAACTTTTCGAAGGAATGGTTTGAAAAAATAGATAAGGCGCTTGGAAAAGACAAAAAAACAAATCTAAAAGTATATGGAAGGATAGACAACTTTAATAATCTTCTACCAATTCTTTACCTTGCAACAAAATATGGTTGGAACTTCGATAATTTTAGGATAGGTACCGAATACGGGTTCGATATAATAGATGGTTTAGATACCTCACAGTAAAATATTTTATAATTTGGAATGAAGCCCGAGTTACACTTTCCTTTTCAATTTTTCAATTTCTTTTTTTGCCTTTTGGTCGTTTTCTATTTGCAAACAGGTATCAACCGCCGCAATTACCGTTTTTCTTAGCTGTTTCAATGAATCAGTACTCCCCGCTAATTCTCTAAACCTATCTGAATGGCCTGCTACGCTTTTCGGGGCTATCTTAAAATCAATGTGCCCTGTGGGAACGGCCTTGCTGACGTTAGCTTCATCTGTTGCTCCTATCTGCTGGTCACTTTTCTCGTAAAGCTTAACGGCATTTACTTCCTGCTTTTTTAATTTATTATACAATATTTCGTCTATTACCACAGCATTTTTATACTCTTCGTATACAGGGGCCATTTGCTTGACAGTAACCTTTGTTTTATAAGCTTTTCCTATCCCTGTAGCTATCTTTTTTATTCTGTTATAAGCATGTATCAAGTAACTGGTTTTAGTGCTTCTTAAGTCTATTTCAAGTATGCTTCTATCTGGTATGATATTAGAAGCCATCCCTCCTTGTTTTATATACATTCCAACTAATACATGCATGTATTTGTTGAAAGATGCAGTAGCATTTCTTATGCTTAAGTAAGTTGCAATAAGCGCATCAAGTGCATTTATCCCTTTCTCAGCTTCTTCCAAATGGCTGGCTTTACCTTCAAAAATAATTTCAGCAGTTATATCTGCAGGTGACTGGCAACCGACACTCCACTGTGAATCCGGATGTACTCCTATAACAAAATCAATATCTTTAAACGCTCCAGCTTTAACAAGCTTGTCTTTGCTTCCGGAATATTCTCCTATACCCTCTTCAGAAGGAGTACCGATTACTACTATTCTTCCTTTGTAACCTTTTTCTTTTAGTTTTATAGCAGTTCCAACTGCCCAAGCAGCTATAAGATTATGCCCGCAAGAATGCCCATTTGGCAAGGCATCTTCCTCACACAATAAGCCAACAGCCGGCTTTCCACTGCCGTATTCTGCTCTGAACGCTGTTTTCATCCCTTTATACGGCTTCTTTATTTTAAAGCCATTTTTCTTTAGAAAGTTAGAAAGTAAAGCGGATGTTTTGAACTCTTTGCTGCCTATCTCTGCGAGATTAAATACTCTTTTAGAAATTTTATATATATCGTTAAATTTTCCGTAGTCATTGCTTGTGTTCATATAAACTTGTATACTTGTGTAATTTAACGGTTTCCTTAAGTTTTTATACTTCCGAATGTTCTATAAATTATGGGATTACTAAAAATCGTATTTTACGTAATAATCGCAATAATTGTGTTTTCGTTAATCTCTACTTATATAATAAATATAAATGCGCCAGAAGTTGCAGGCCTGATTGGCCAGTCTATTACCTCTTTTTTCAAGGGGGCTAACTCCAATAATACAATGGTTTCAAATGGAGTTAATTTTTCTTATCCAGGAAACTGGCTTATTTTCTCTCCGTCCGTTGTAAACGGGGTACCAATTCTTTCACAGAATACCAGCATTTCCAAAGGAATATCAAACGAACTTACAAATTCTTCTGTGTCAATAATACTGCCCAATTCGTATATCTCTAGTATTATCGGCGATATACCCAGCATGATATCCGGAGCATTATCCAAGAACCTGAGTCTTGCAAGTATTAGTAAGTTGATAAAAAACGTCAATTTAGTATTAGTGACTGATTTTAATGTGCCAGCTAATTTTTCAAATACTACGAACATAAATGAAGTAAAGGGTTTTCTAAGTTCTTTCAAAATAAGCACGTTAAATTATTCAAATATTAATTTATCCGGCAAACAAGGGGTTGTAATAACCGACAAGAATGTCAAAATACCCCAGATTGATAACATATCTTTCAAATATGTTAAAGTTGCCATAGCGGTTACTGGCAAAACAGTTTGCATGGTTTTTGGGTTAGCTTCACAAAATAGTTCAATAAGCACTGTCAACATGGCCTTTAGCAGAGTAGTAGAAAGCATAAGGTGTAGAGAGCAGTAATAAACCAGTATTGCATAATTTACAAATTTAATTTTAAAAGTTTGGAGCTAGAGGGATTTGCACCCTCACCGTCACGAGCTTCAGTCGTGTGCCCTCCTGTTGGGCGATAGCTCCAAGATTATGATTGCTTGATTAATATTAATAATTATACTCACTCGAATGAAAATTTGCACACTTCATTATTGATAGCAGAGCACTCCTTTTCATTTAATTTTAGCATAGTCCCAGTTATCTTGTAGGAAAGTCCGGAAAGCACACTTCCTAGAAGAAAACACCTCTTTTCTATTGCGTCATCCACATGCAGTGCATTAAATGAATTATATACGTCTACCTCTAAAAAATATCCCAAGTCTGTTTTTAATGTCTTTATCTTTCCGAATCCACTTAGAATAGAAATTATGCTCAAGTCATTCAAACCGTACTTTTCCTTTATAATCTGCAGGTTATACTGTTGGTATAACTTTGCTAGCTCTTTTCCTGCTTGGTTTTCTATTCCATATACCCCTTGTCCGATTATCTTTCTTAATTTACTAAAAAGATAAGGAAAGTAAACAACAGGCATTATTTCGGAAGGGATTGAATTTACAAAAATGTCTGTCTCATCTGTGGTTATCTCTACTGCCCTTAAATTTTGGTTTTTTTCATCGAATATCTGAGAAGGTATATAAGAATATTCTCCCTTTTCATCCTTTACATCTATATTGAAGTAATCCATATCTGAATCACCAGTGCTTCTGCACTTCTCTTCAGTAACCTCAACATCTCTGTTTGTTATTATTCTGTAGATTCCGGTTAGTATACCTATGCTGTTAAAGCAGTAAGGGGAATTTGATATTAAATTCAAAAACGAATTTGCACTGCCGTCTATGCTTATCTTGTAAACATTTAAGTCACTGGACACCTTATTTATGCGTCCCAACCCCATTCCTTTGAAAAGGTCGAATATTTCTATTTCTGTTCTTTCTTCTCCCCTTATCTTTAATGACTTTCTTTTTATTAAATCTTGGAGAAAAGAATAAAAAACTGTAGATGAAACCTCTTGGAATATGCTTTTAGTTGCAAGCCCAAGTATCATATTAACGGAGTTTTGCAACGATTCTAGGCTACCTTTTGGCAAAACCAGTACACGAATCTTGTTTAATAGATAAATGCCTCTTTCATCATCATACTCTAGCTTTATTTCCATATACTAGATAAATTAGCAAAATTTATATGCTTTTAAATATTGTACTTAAGATGGATAGTTTGAAGTTTAAGCTTAAAACAATAATTTACATGTTTGTGACTCTACTGGCAGTAATAATTGTGGTTGTTTTGTATCTGCTCTTCTTTGTGAATGGTTCTGCAACAAAGAGCGTCGGAAATAATTGGTTTAGTATAAATGGCGCTTCTCCAATAATCAATAACGGCAAATTATGGGTAAATTTTGCAGGCATTGAAGGCTGCGAGTACTGCGCTATAGAAAGATATGCATTTTTCGCTGCACTAAGTAACTTTGGTAATTGGACGTATTATGGAAATACGGTAACTTTAAACACCTTACCAGTAACAAACTATTCACAACTTCCACAAACAGATACTCTCTTTTATCATGCATATGAAGGCGATTGGACAATAAATTTTCTTAATCCACATTTGGTTTACACTTCTAAATACGTTAACTTTACTTCAGAAGAGCTTTATAATGACGAGTACCCCGATCCTTCTCCCTTGCAAGTCTTTACGCCTTTTGAAAACAAGTACGCAACAAAATATGACCCGCAAGGGGCAGTTCCTTTTTCGCTTATAGGCGGAAATTTCTTCGAGATTGGAGCAGGATCTAGCCTAGTAAGCAATGGAGTTCCTATAATATTCGCTGCCAATGGGACTGGATACCTGCCAACTTATATAATAAACCAATTCAATACTACTGGCTCTGCAATAAGCAAAGGAATAACAAAGGAAGCCGGTTACATAACTGCAATGATATGCAAAGACATAAACAATGCTGCGCCAGTTTGTTCCTCCCCATTGCCGTCAGTCTGATTCTTAACCTTTATGCTTAGATAGTCGAAATATTTATATATAATTAACTTTTTTTATATAAAATGGCATTAGCGCCCGTAGCATTCGCTATTTCCGCCTTTTCTGTTGCAGCTATAATCTCCGGTATCAATTTAAAAGGGTCAAGCAAAGACAAGACAACTGCAAAAACCCTTGGCGTAATAGTTACTTTGGCAGGCCTCGCAATATTCATATCTTCCTTACTTCTTATAATAACAACGCCTTATGGAACAGTTTATCCCGCGGCAAATGTAGAATTGATGTTTTCCCTTCTTATGCTTATATTTTCATTTGTATGGATAACTTTTGGGATGACTCTTTTGTATAACTGGGACATGAAGTTTATAGGAGACATGACTATGGTACTTTTTGTCTTTAATATAATTGCGATAATCGCTTTGTTCTTCTGGAATTCAGGCTATGCCATTTATAGCATTGTAGATTTCATAATAGTTGAAATAACCTTAATCTCCTACTTATTTGATGAAGTAGGCTTCTTTGCGCTCACTCATGGCAAGATGAAAGCAGGTCTGCAATCTGGTTTTCTTATTGCATCCGGTGTTCTTTCAATATTGCTAGCGGTGACTGCAAGCGGGATAATTCCTTTGTAGACAATATTGGAGGTGTTTTGAATGGTTAGTGTTAAATGGTTAGGTCATGCCGCGTGGTTGGTAAATTTCAAGGATACTACAGCAATAATCGACCCATTTCTTACGAATAATCCAAAAGCGGCGATGAAGGCACAAGATATAAAGGTAGATATGGTTTTTGTTACCCATAACCATTTTGATCATTTGGGGGATGCGTTCGATATCGCAAAAAGAAACAATGCCAAATTGGTAGGCAAGTTTGAACTTTCTTTAGATGCTCAGAAAGCAGGGATTCCCGAGGCAAATGCCATAGGCATGAATATAGGCAGCATTACAAAATTAGGTTCATTAGAAATTGCAATGGTTCCCGCAATACACAGCGGTAATGAAGGGGGGTTTATCCTACGCGGGGATGGAAAGACCATATATCATGCTGGGGATACTGCTTTGTTTAGTGACATGCAACTTATAAAGAAACTCTATAAACCAGATGTTGCTATGCTTCCAATAGGGGGATTTTTCACAATGGGGCCCAAAGAGGCTGCAATTGCTGCCAAGTACATAGGAGCAAAAATAGTCTTCCCAATGCATTACAATACTTTTCCTCCGATAGTGCAGGATCCAAACAAATTTGCAAAGATGGTAAAGAGCTCAAAGGTAATAGTGTTAGAGCCCGGGCAGGAAAAGACCGTTTAAAGCTTACATAGAAGAAGGATTAATGCTTAAATCACTTATTTAAGCATTAAATCATATAAAATAAAATGGACAACAACGAGACCGGTTATTTTAGGTCATCATTGTCAAAGCTTATAATCGATTCTAATTTTAAGGGCCAAAGTAGTAGTGATCTTGAAAAAAAGGTTCTTAGCGCAGTGTCAGATTTTGAATTAATGATAGGACAAACTAAGTTTGAGAAACTTGCAAATATATATAAGGAGAATAGTGATTTTTTCACTCATGCCTTTTCATCTTATCTTTATTTCGTTACAAAGGAAATGAATAAATACCGAAGGCATGACGGAGATGAAGATAGGTATAAATTAGTGCTATCGCAGGCTTCGCTTAAAATGCTGGAAAGAGAGCTTGGACGCAGAGGATATGACAGCAATCTTCCAATAAAATCGCTTGATTACTCCCAAAAACATGGAAAAAGATACTTGTATAAGACAGCATTGAAGGGCCTTGAAAATGAGGGGTTTGTGCAGAAAGTAAGGGTTGGACCTTATGCAGCACTTTTGTCTCTAGATATTTTGGGGTTTATACCTTTAATAAAAGAAGGACTTAGGACCCCAAGTATTTATGCGGCCGAGCTGGTAGGTATAACAGATATTTTTCTTGCAATAAGCGGCGGTTTGCTTGCATATTTAATAGGTTATGAAAATGGCAAGTGGCGTAAATAGTCAGACAAATTGCAAAGTAATGCGAATTCTTTAAAACTATTAATATTCCTTTTATTCATTAAGTTTCATGAAACCCTATAATAAATACCGGCTTGATAACGGGCTGGAAGTTATACTAAGTCCGAATGACCACCTGCACAGCGCTTCAATAGCCGTTGGTCTTAATTATGGCATGTTATATGAAAGTAATAGCACGACAGGGGTTTCACACCTTATAGAGCACATGCTTTTTGAAGGCACAGAAAAATTTGACAAGAAAAAATTAAAGGATTTTCTAGATAACCAAACAGTATACTGGAATGGCGAGACAGAGGGAGAGCTGACCTCATTTAAGTTCAAACTATTAAGTTTATCAAAACCACAATATGTGTTTGATATTATCTCAAGTATGCTTTTCAATTCGGTTTTTCCCGAAGACAACTTAACAAAGGAAAAAAATGCGGTAGCAAATGAAGTACAAAGCAATTTTGGAGCAGAATTCTCTCTGGAAGGAGCAATTCCAAGGGCGTATCTTTTAAGGAAGCCGGCAACGACTTTTTTTGGTGGAGATCCAAAGAAAATTGAAGAGTTATCTAAAGACACAATACTAGATTTATACTCAAAATACTACTCCCCAAGGAATGTAGTTATGGCAATAGCTGGAAATTTCGATCATAAAAAAGTCATTGAAAGCATAGATAATGCATTTAGCGGTGTAAAAAAAGGAACCGTCATACCCGAGTTAAAGGCTTATACTGGCATAACCAAATACAAAAGTGTGTACATGAGAAGTTTTAATCCTTACCCTGGTCAGTCTTCCATAGTATTTGGAATGAAAATTCCTGGTGCAGAAGAACTTTACAAAAAATCGGAAAGAGGAAGGGCAAGCTTAGATTATATACATAATATTTTGGCAAATAGGTTGATGGAAAGTCTGCGCGATAAAGCAGGATTGGTATATTTAGCAGATTCGGATATAGACATAAGCAGGCATACAGGCTATCTAGTAGTATATGCTAAGACAAAAAGCAAGGATTTGGAAGAGAGTAAGAGGCTAATCTTTAGCGAGATAGAAAAGATAATAAACGGAGATGTTGCTGACAAAAACGCAAATAAATCTAATATAAGCTTAAAAGCAAGTCTTGCCGATACGTTTGATTCAACACTAGATCATTCTACAGAAATGTTAACTTCTTATTTGAAATACGGAAAGGATATAAACCAATTATATAAGGAGGCAATAACCCTCACTCTAGATGACGTAAGGGCGGCTGCTTCCAATTATCTAAAAACAGAAGGCCAAGATGATTCTATCCTTGTAATCTCGAGTTAATTTAAAACATATTTAAATAATAAATTCACTAAAATAAGGATGCTAGGAAAGAAGGTAAAAAATATAGAGATTAAAAAAGGAGAGAAGGTTTCTGACTTAGTGAACGCATTTTCAGAGAGTGGGGGGTTCACTGCGAAGAAATTAGCGATAGCTTCCGATATATTTAAAGATATGGAAAAAGACAGCAAATGCGTGAAATTCCTTTCTTTTCCAGCCGACGTTATATCAACAGGTTTAAGAGGCGTAATAGTGGATTTAGTAAAAAACAAGCTTGTAGATGTAATAATAACTACCTGCGGAACGCTGGATCATGACCTTGCAAAAGTTTGGAAAGACTACTACGCAGGAACTGAAATGTCGGATGATGCAAAATTAAGGCAGGAAGGCATAAATCGTTTATATAATATATTCATACCAAATGACAGTTACGGTTATATTCTCGAAGACAAACTTATACCTATACTAAAAGAGGCGGCGGGACAGCAAAAAGAATATTCAACAAGTGAGTTAATATCATTTATTGGAAGCAAGATAAGCAAGGAGAAAAATGCAAAAGAGTCGATAGTTTTCTGGGCCTGGAAAAATAACATACCTATGATAGTTCCAGGCATAACAGACGGAAGTGTAGGTTCACAGATATGGATGTACTCGCAGAAGGACAAAGACTTTAAAATAAATCTAATAAAAGATGAGGATCTTTTGGCAGGCATAGTCTTTAAGGCAAAGGAGAGCGGAGCTTTAATGCTTGGTGGCGGTATCTCCAAGCATCATACTATCTGGTGGAACCAATTTAAGAATGGCTTGGATTATGCGATATACATGACTACTGCTGTCGAATGGGACGGCAGTTTGTCAGGCGCAAGGTTAGAAGAAGCAATATCTTGGGGCAAGGTTAAGCCCGAAGCAAAGCAGATAACAGTAGAAGGCGATGTTACAATACTGCTCCCATTATTGTATTCTTCTTTTTTGGGGTGAAAACATGAAAATATCGGAATTAAAGGACGGAATGAGCGACGTTGATCTGTCGGCAGAAATAACTGAAATAGGAGAAGCAAGAGAGGTAATGACAAAATTCGGCAGTAACAAAGTCGCTACCGCAAAAATAAAAGATGATAGCGGTGAATGCAAGCTTTCTTTATGGGGAAAGCAAATTGAAATGTTTTCTGTAGGGGATACTGTAGAGATAAACAAAGGCTACGTTAAATCATTTAGAGACGAGCTGCAGGTCAACGTAGGCAAGGCAGGCTCCATAAGAAAGCTGTGATATGCTTTATACCTATATATTATCTCTTTTTATAATACTTATTGGATTTTCAGTATATCCATTAATATCAAAAAAATACATAGGCAGCGTTGGCTACAGAAAATTCATACCAATATTTCTTGGCTTTTCCGCAATCGGTACTCTCATAATTCCATTTATTATATACAGAAATCTCTCTTTTGATTTGGCGTACCTACCACTTCTTGCGCTTTTAGGCGCAATGTATACCTTGGGGATGTATCTGATGCTTTATTCAGTAGAGCATTACAATATATCCATAATAAATACAATTGTCGGGTCGCAGGAGGTACTCATAGCATTATTCAGCAGTATATTCTTCTTCATTTCTGATTTACATTCAATTATATTGCCTTTTTTAATTATAATAGCAGGGATAATATCCCTTTTGTTTAATACAAGTGGAAAAGCCAGGTTTTCTAAGTATGTAGTGTTTACATTGATAGCGGTATTGTTATGGGTGTTCATGTGGGTGCTATTTTACACTATAAACACAAATCTTCCGTTGCTTTACTACGCGATACTTCAGTCGTTCGCTTTTCTGTTTTGTTTGCCCGTCGCGTTCTTACAGAATAAAAATAAATCAATTATTTATTACATCTCTGATAAAAAGTTCAAGTACATCGTATTAGCAGGTATTCTGAATGGCGTTGCAACAGTTGTTTTCTCCTTTGCTTATAAATTTAATGCAGTTCTAACTCCATTTGTTGCTCAGTTAGGAATTCCAATAGTAATAGTGGCATCATTTTTGCTTTTAGGGGAAAGAGCGAAAAGGCTCGGGTTAATAGGAATAACCTTAATAACTATTGGATCTTTCCTTTACATCTTTGTATAGTATTAAGAAAGGTTATATTCCGTTCTAGAAATTTTTCTTGCAGTCAATGAATAACTATCATTAAATTTATTCATTTTTGCGCTTATATTTACTTGGTATAAGCCAAATGAAATATCATTTAGTTTTTCTTTTATGTCTTGGCTTTGTGAAAGCTTCAAAAGAGAATCTGCTTGCCTGTCAAAGAATGTTATGCTTGAACTGTAAATTCCATCGTCAAATATCCCTCTTATCCGTAAAGTTTTTGACAATGCTTTGTCCTTGTGGACATCACATTCAACGTCTACTTTCTTTTTGCAGATATTGCACCTTATTAGGTATATATCCTCTGAGAAAAGTCTCGTTATAAAACCGTTTATATCCGCCGACTCTCCATCCTTTATGTCTCTTATTTTTTTGTACACCGTCTTTATTTTCTCTCTCTCTTGAGTAATAGTTGAATTTATAGATATTGCACTTCCACTCCCCAGATTTAATTCTATGATTCCATTAAATGGATTTTCTTTTGAGTATGCATTTGCTATCGATATGCTCTCTCCGTCTGGGCTGTTTATTATCTTGTCAATATAATTTTCATTCCAAGTTACTACTGGCATTTCACCAGTTTCATCCTCTATAACAAAATTCATAACCCTTGCTTCTCTTCCTTTTACTGTTACCTTTCTTGGTGGAAACTTCCTTTTTATTTTTGCAGATAAGTTTACGTGGTTTATTCTCTGGTTTATCTCCTTTATCTTGTAATCTCGTTTAATTGGTATAATACCGTTTTCAGTTGCCAGCATCCTTAATATTGCGTCTTCAGTTAACTCAGGAAACTGCTTTTTTCTTTGCCTTATAATATCAAGTATTTCTTCCTTAGACTTATTGCTTTTTTCATTTATCTTGTCGATTATCCATTCTTCCATTATTTTATAATTGAATTTACAACATTCTTTATTTTTCTGTAAGCTTCTTCGTCCTTTCCCTCATAATATACCCGTAGTATCGGTTCGGTGTTAGATTTCCTGAACAGCATAAATCCTTGCTCGTTTATTACTTTTATTCCGTCTATTCTTTCAATCTTTCCGTATTTAATCGCTTCTTTTTCTATTTTATTCATTTTAGCGGTTCTTTTCGATTCATTTTCAAATGGAATGGACATTGAACCGAAATATACTGTTGGAAATTCATTAACAAGCTGGCTTAGTTTCTTTTTGGTCTTATTTAGAATATTAGCTAGCAGTATCCCTCCCAATAATCCATCTGAAAAAGGAAAATACTTTGCAAAATAGTAATGTGAAGCAGTCTCTACACCCAAGTCGAATTTTTTGTTTACAAGTCTTTTTTCTAGGTTTGGCCTACCAACTTTTGAGTAAGTGATTTTTGCAAATTCTTCGAGATGCAAGGAGCAAGATACTGTAGCTACGACTTTTCTGAGTTTTAGGTATTTTATGAATATCATTGTTATAACCATAGGATCTACAAATTTACCTGTTTCATCTACGAAAGCTACTCTGTCGCCGTCACCATCAAATTGCATTCCTAAATCTAGACTGTTTTCTTTAACCATCTTACCCAATCCAATTGCATTTTCTTTTATTGGCTCAGGAGCTTTGCCATAAAAATCGCTATCAGGCTTAGGATGCAAAAGCTTTACCTTGCAGCCGAGCCTTTCAAAAATATCCGGGGCTATACTTGTTGTCGAACCGCCCATGCTGTCTATCCCAACATTTAGATCGAGTTTTCCGATTCCTTTAGTTATGTAAGATATATACCTCTCATAATAATCCGCTTCTACTAAATTACCAACTTTTTCAGTGAACTTACCTTTGTCATACGCAATCTTTATTTTTTCTGGCGTTACGGTAACACCTTTGTTGTAAGGCAACAGTCCGGTATACTTTGCTGGATTGTGCGATGCTGTTATGCATAGCCCATTTGTTTTTTCAATAAATGAAGCAAACACCGGTATCATTATTGGTCCCAACCCCAAATCCACAACATCTTTTCCGCTTTCAACCAAGCCTTTTTTAACGAAGTCTCTTATCGCTAGGCTGCCTATTCTGTTGTCGTATCCTAAGAATACCCTCTTTCCTTTCAAGGCAGTTGCAATGGCCCTGCTTATCTTGTATGCTTTTTCTTCATCTATTTCTTGGGGATACAATCCACGTATGTCATATTCCTTAAATATTTCCATAGGTTATATTGTCTACAATACTATAAAACAATTAATTAAATTATCCATTAACTATTTTACCAACAGCAATCTTTAGCTGGTTTATGCTTTCTTCCTTTTCTGCATTAAGGTCATTAAAGAAAGGCAGTTTTGCAAGAATTGGGAGATCAAGCTTTGTATCTTTGCTCCCTATCTCATTTTTTTCTCCGCAATGTTTACATACAAAATAGCTCATGTTCTCTATAACACCGATTACTGGGATGTTTAGGCTTTTGGCAACCACAATCGTTTTCTTCCCTATTAAGTTGGAAAGTTCCTGTGGAGTCGTAATCACAACCGTTCCGTCAACAGGTATTGACTGAAAGACGGTTATAGGTGCATCACTAGTCCCAGGGGGCAAATCCAAGAAAAGTATGTCTAAATTACCCCAATTAGTGTCATTATACATCTGTTTTATTGCGCTGGAAACTAATGGCCCACGCCATATTATTGCTTCTACATCGGTTAGCGTATCAACTGCCATAATCTTTATCCCATCCTTTATTATAGGGGTTATCTTTCCTTCCTCATTAGCATAAGCTCTTTCTTTTAAATTGAACAAAGAAGTTATTGAAGGCCCAGAGATATCGCAGTCAAGTATTCCCGTACTATAATTCATTGAATTTGCAGTTTCTGCAAGTAATTTTACAATAGTACTTTTTCCAACCCCCCCCTTAGCAGAGTAAACCGCTATTATTTTCCTTATGCTTTTTTTCTCGTACCTTTCTATGCTCTGCGGCATTTGAATTTGTTCCTTTCTTACAACTTCCTTTATGTCTTCCAACTCCCTTTTCGACATGAATCCGAAGTTTACTTCTACATTGTTGTATCCTTTCTCTTTAAGCGCTTTTTTAACGTCTTTTTCTATTGTTGAGGATAAAGGACAGCCTGGCACGGTTAATTTCACATTTACTTTTATTTTTCCATTGTCTTCTTCAATGGATTCTACCATTCTAAGCTTAACTATGCTTATGCCTATTTCAGGGTCTTTTATAGGTTCAATTAAGTCAATGATATCTTTGAGTCTTTGGCCTTCTAATCTCATGTTTCACCACAAAATGGCTTATTTTTTCTTTTCTTCTTCTATATCCATTATTCCGTTGGATGTAATTTCAAAAGAAGCTTCTCCTTCAGGCAAGCTTGGTGAGTCCACTAGCTTTGCAACCCTTGAGCCTTTCTTACCTTTTCTTAAGTATATCCTGTAAGTAGCTACGTGTCCGATTATATGCCCGCCAACAGCCGCTGTTGGATCTCCAAACATTACATCTGGCCTAGCCATTACTTGGTTCGTTATGTAAACTGCTACATTGAAACGGTCAGCTAGTCTTTGAAGGTTATGTAGAACTACATTCACTTTCTGTTGTCTATCCGCTAATGTTCCTCTACCCACATATTCTGCACGAAACAGGGCCATCATACTGTCCACTACTATTAATTTTATCTTAGGGTCTGCATTTATTAACTCAGGTATTTTATCAACCAAAAGAACTTGGTGGTCAGAAGAATACGCTCTTCCTATCTTTATGTTTTGCAAAGCCTGTTTTGGATCAAGGCCCTTTACTGCTGCCAATTGCTCGATTCTTGCTGGCCTGAATGTCCCTTCTGTGTCAATCCATATTGCATGGCCCTCTAACCCTCCTTTCTCTAAAGGCAACTGCACATTGACAGATAGTTGAAACGCAAGTTGACTTTTACCTGAACCGTATTCACCATAGCATTCAGTTATTGATTGTGTTTCTACTCCCCCGCCTAACAAAATATTAAGGGCCTCACTGCCGGTAGATATCCTTTGCACGCTTTTTCTCTTGTCTTCAAACTCTAGTCCAGACATGAAGTTCATTTTCGACGCTTCTCTTGCTTCAGCCACTATTTTCCTTGCTGTAGGTTCTCCTATTCCGCAGGCTTCTACCAAAACCAAGGGATTTGCGGTTGCAAGTGCTATTATGTCTTGGTAACCGGCATTCCTTATCTTTGAAGCAATAGTGCTGCCGACTCCCGGCAAATCTTTTATGTCTTTGTATTCAAAGTCAGAATGTATCTCCTCTGTAGTTTCTTCATTATCATTTTCTTCTTCAGTGTGTTCAATTTCATCTTCTTCCATTTTTACCTCACTTTACCTTGTTTAATACTATAGTAGTGTCAGTTCTACCGACACCTTTTTCTTTTCTTAGCTGTGAAACAACAAAGTTTGAAAGCTCCTCTATGTTGCTGTATTTTAACCTTATTAATAAATCCCACTGCCCGCTTATTAACATTACCTCAGTTACTTTTTCGTCACTACTGACGGCCTTGGCTATTTCTATTGCCGAAGATCCCTGAGAAACCTCAACGAATATAAGCGCTTCCATCTGTTCCATACCCCTTTAAAGTTCTACGTGTATTTATAATTTTTATTTATAACCAAAAATAAACTGATAAGTACTTAAATACTAAATAATTAATTTATAATTATGGAAAGAGCATACACTCGTTCATTATTGGAGGCATATTTTTCATCTAAGGGAAACGAATGGAAAACCAGGAAAGGCAGCGTCGGCGAGTACATAAAATCTCTTGGTAAGGATGGTTTGGTTGCAGAGTTTAAGGCCGATCCAAATTTCAAGAATGTACAGCTATTTATGGATCACTTAAACGACGATATAACTGCCATAATAAAAGGAGATCTGCAGAATTTTATAAAACCAGAGGTTGAATTAAGTGATTATCTGACAGATACTGGTAATGTTCTTATAAGTTCAATAGAAGATGCTACAAAAGTGACTGTAGATCCTGGTATCAAAATGTTTTTAATAGCCTTGGTTCTTTTGAGCGCGATGCTCGGCGCTTATGGTCATCAATGATTTTTATTAGTATCAAAAATCGACTAGTCCGTTAAATACCAGTAATTGCGGACATTCTTAAAGCTGTTAACTTCTAAACCAGAATCATATAAAAATTCAAATGGAATGAAAAATACTGAAATAAACTTACGATCTAAAGTTTTCCTATGTCCTTTACGGTATCAACATCCATGGTTTTTACCGTTTCGGTTGATTTTGCTACCGCTGGTACTATACATATGTGGCCTGCAGATTCCTTTGCATTGTATATTGCTTTAAGGCCTTTCAATGCAAACATTAAATGACCGATGTCCTTTCCAAGTGCATCGTTGAAAATGGAATAATACTGTAGCCTTCCATCTGGATCTATGATTACCATTCCTCTTCTGGCCCCGCCAGTCTCGCTATTTAGGAAACCATAATTGGTTATTATCTCCTTTTTAGGGTCTTCTATCATAGGTATCTTGCTTTTGCTTACCCTTGGAGAGGCCTGAACCCACCCCTTATGTGAAAACACTGTATCGGCGCTTATAACAAATACTGCGACATCTTCGCTTTGAAATTCGCTGTATTTTTCCATCAATGCCTCAATATCCGTAGCACATACAAATGTGAAATCCCCTGGGTAAAAAGTTAAGAGAACCCATTTTCCACGGTAGCTTTTCAAGTCAACCACCTTTATTTCATCGCTGTCTGGAAAATATGCCTTTTCCTTAAATTCAAATACTTCTTTTCCTATTTCCATATTACTTCCTAGAATTATTACATTGTAACATAAGCATTCACAGTTTAAATATTTTTGAAAGGTTAATCTGTATAAATAATTGTATTGGCGTTTGGATAAATTATTTATTATAACACTAAACTATACTCTTGTGGTAAGACCAAGTTGGGATGAATATTTTACTGAGATAACAAAAAAAGTGGCAGAGAGATCAACCTGTGACAGAGGGCATGCTGCCTGCGTTATGGTAAAGGAAAACAGAATTCTGGCTACTGGCTATGCAGGTTCACCCAAGGGAATGCCGCATTGCGACGATGTCGGCCACATGTTGAGGAAGCAGTATGACAATGAAACTGGGGAGATAACTACGCACTGTGTCAGAACAGTACATGCAGAACAGAATGCAATAACACAGGCTGCAAAATTCGGTGTTTCTCTCGATGGTTCAACAGCTTACGTAACAATGGAACCTTGCTTCACATGTGCAAAAATGCTTGTTCAAGTAGGCGTTAAAAGAGTCGTTGCATTTAAAAAGTATCATGATGATAAAGATACTGTTGAACTTTTCAGTAAATCAGGCATACCTTTAGAAGTAAAGGAAGACAAAGAAGAAGAATACTCAAACAAATAAAGTTATTTATAAACAAGGTTACCGTAATATTCTCTCGCATGCTTGTTTATTTTATGCTCCAATGTTTCGTTGTGGTCTATTATGTGTGTCACTGAAAAGTGCTTTGCAGTAAGTAAATCCGCTATAAGAGAACGATGGCAATTCCATGGCAATACCTCTGCGCACATTATTGCAATTCTTTTTTTAGCAGATAGTTTAGCTAGCTTAGCGATCCCTTCTTTAAACTCCTTTTTCTGCATGTAATCAGCAAAACCTCTGAAAGAACTGTTTTTCCAGAAGGTATTAATTGAATTTTTACTGGCTTTTCTGAGGCCTCCTAATTCTTTAAATTGTTTATACCCTATCCCATTTTCAACTAAAACAGTCTTTAAATTATCAGAGTTAAACTGGGGGTTATGCCTAGACTTTGCTATTGTTCTTATGTCTACAATTTCTTCAATGCCATATTCCTTTATAATGTCTATAAAATTGGTAATATCTCTTGTTGAATGTCCAATTGTAAATACTCTTCTTTCTTTCGTTTTGTGTATGTTTTTTATACGTTCTAATCCGTCAATTTTTTTGATTACTTTCCAGGTTTCCGGTGGTAGCAATTCTTCCACTTTTTTGTTCTCTGTAATCAACCTTCTTATTCTGGTTCCAGAGAATTTATTCTTTTCAAAATTCTTTATACTTTTTACTTCTTTTTTGTTTTTAGTTAGTATATCATATACAAGCCTATTTTTAGTGTAGCATGAATCAAAGTAACCGACAGTGTCTATCAAGCTTTTAAACCATTTGTTATTAGAATTTTTATCTTCTACCCCAAAAATCAAAAAATTTTTGATATTTTCTTTTTTCAAAGATCTTTCAACCATCTCCTTCCTCTCTTCAAAAGTAAATGGGTTTCGATTTGTAAATGAAACTTGTTTGCTGCCTATTGCTATTTTAATAGTATCTGCTTTTTTAGCTATTGAAAGTACCGTATTGAAGTGTCCTTTATGGAATGGCTGAAATCTTCCAATAAACAATATCTCCATAGGATTATCTCACTTTACAATTATTAAAGTAATTTTTGCCGTTTATCTACAATTTATAATCTAAATCTTGTTTGAATTTTTCAAGGTAAAACTGTTTTTCGTTATAGTCAGCAAGATAAAGGCAATTGTCCATTGCTTCTTTCAAGCAGGAGGTCGCTCCGGGAGAAGGCGTCACTGAAAACAGGGCGCCGTCACCTTCTATTGCAGTTCCACCTAACGCAAGCTGCTTTTTGTTTGTGTCTATTATTTGTGGTCTGATACCTCCTACATTCTCCGCAAGCTTAAGATCATCAGGTTTGAGTGAAGGCACTATCTTGTTTACTTCATTCTTAGTAAAAGATATCTTACCAATAAACGGTATAGAGTAAATCAAGTTTTCCTTGACAATTTTTGATATCGTCTTATCAAATAGTATGTTTTCTAGGCTCTTCGCAGTGTCTTCATTGAAGTTAAGTGAGCGGAAGTAATCTGGCATCGAATATATGTTTCCCTTTTCAAGTTCAGGATATATGTTAACTGTAGGCCCGAACCTAGTTATATTTGGATCTGTAATGTCTGGATCTCCATGTACAGCTGCAAAAGGAATGCCTTCTCTTTCGACTCTGTAAACCTTTCCGTTTAGTACTTTTTTTGAGTAATAGAATTTCCCGCCAACAGATAGTATTCCTAGGTTCTTTCCGTATCCTAATTTTTTGGCGAAGAAAAGACTATATGCACCAGCGGTTACTAATACAGAATCCGAAAGAAATTCATTTTTGTTTGTTTTTACAGTATAACCTTGAGAAGTTTTCTTTATCTCTTTTACTTCTTCATTGAATTTTGCTTTAAATGAGTCTCTTTGCATGGCTATTTCCATAAAGGACTTTGATAGGTTATGATAATCAACCATGTATCCGTTATCCGTGAAAAGCGCGAGTAAATTTTCATTTTCTTCTCTTCCTTTTACTACATTTGGCTCAACCCTCGCAATATCCTCTTTTTTGTCTAGTTTTTTGACGTATGGGAATATCTCCTTGAATTCTGAGTCATATCTTTTCTCGAGTTTATCTATTTCGTTATCTCCAACCGCAAGAGTCATTTTCTGGCAGTTCTGTATGACATTTTTTCTTTCATCTTCACTTAATTCCTTATTTGCATAACTTACGACTAATTTTGCATTTTCCTTGGTCTCTTTTGTTTTTTCTATTGAATAGTTTGTTTCTATCTCTCCAGAATGAAGAGTCTGGCTGTTGTTGTTGCTGTTTGAGTTAAGCAGTGCAACGTCCTTTTCCTTCTCTATTATAAGCACGTCTTTGAATTCAGAATATCTGCTTAGAGCATACATGCTTGCTGTGCCAACGACGCCTGCCCCGATTATTATTATTTCATACTTTTTTGTCATGGTATTTTAACAAATTGCTAAAATTTAATTGTTTCATATCAAAAAATTGGTAGGCAGTCTTATGCATACCTTAAGCTTTGCGTTGTTTTTAATTTTTGAAAATTAAAGTAGTAATATTGATCTTACCTTATTATTTTGTAGGTAAAAAATGAATAAAAAAGAAATTATAGAGTTTATGAATCGAAAATATGGTCATATTGACTTAAACAGTATTGCAAAAGAAAGAACTGGAAATACAAATGCTCTTTCTGTGGAGCTTGCTAGATATGTTGTAGAAACCGATAAGTTGAATATATTTTTAGTTGCCACAAATGCAAGAAAAAGGGCGCCGGTTTATTTATCCATTTCAAATAGCATAAAACGTTCTTTGGGTATAAGCTCAATAAAAACTAATGTAACTCTTAGTAAAATAACTGGGTTTTGTAGTGACGTTATAACAAAGAAATCCTACACTTTCAATTTAAGCAAAGAGGAAAGATTATTGTTCAAGCTTAATGGCGCAAAACCGTCGAAATACTTTTTAGAGGGTAAAAAGTATAATACTGCTGTAGAAATGTTAGAATCAAAAAATTACATAAAACATACCCTAAATGGAAATAAAACTTCGTATTATATAATGAAAGAGGGGCAGGGAAAAATAGATGAGATTCTTGGAAAATTATTTGGCTACCCAAGCTGCTGCATAAATGCATTTATACAGGGTAATATGAAATTTTCGTCAGGTATAAGACAGATAAATAAATTTGCTTCAAGTAATATACCAGAATACATAAAATACGGTTTAAATAAGGATTTTTTACCGTATGTTAAATGTAGCTCAAAATGCAAAGCATCTAAAAATTTGGCAAAACATATCCATGAATATATTAAATTAGTAAATGCTATTTAATTGCGGTCAGCGGGATTCGAACCCGCGTTCTCAGCTTGGAGGGCTGATGTTCTACCACTATACTATGACCGCATTTTAAGAATCTGTCTACAAACAGATAAATATCTTTATTTTTGCACATTAGATTTTGAGAGGTATACGGGCACACTGTAATTATCATATTCCTTTAATAGCTTTCTTCCGAAGATAATCCTTGACAGTGCCTCAGCTTCCATTTTTGCCCCGTTTAATGCATTGTGCGGTTTAGGCTCAGATGGCAAGCCTACATAGTTGAATACATAATCTGAGTTTATGCCAGTTTTTTCGTTTTTTAATGGGATCTTTAGGTTTCTGCTTAGCATAGATGCATAAACAAGTGAATGGGTATCCAAGACTCTGTACCCAAATGAGAAATCAATGTTGTATCTTTTGAATGAATAATTCAAGAATGTCGCATCAAAATTTACATTATGGCCACTTATAGTTTTGTCTTCTACTGGTTTCATCCATTCAATAAATTCATTTAATACATTTTCCAAAGTTTTCTTTTTTGGGTCGTTTAAATCTTCTTTCTTGAAACCATTTACATTCAAGGCTTCTTCCGTATATTCCTTGTCTTTTTCGATTCGGCATTCCTGATAAAACTGTCTTTCAGGGTTAGAGAAATCAACTGCCCCTATACTTAATATCGAATGCTTATACGGATTCGTTCCAGAGGTCTCCAAGTCTATAACTATCATATTATTTCAATAATATAGGTTGCATAAAGCTTAAATAGATTGATTTGACATTAAATAGCAATGGTAAAAGCCATTGTACTGGTCAACATTGCCCCGGAGAAAACGGAAAAAACCTTTGAAAATGTCAAAAAACTTTCAGAGGTTAAGGAAGCTTTTCAGGTTTATGGTGAGTACGATGCCGTTTTCGTTATAAACACTAAGACAACTCATGATATACAGGAGTTTGTCAGAAAAATAAGGAAAATGAATGGCATAATGCGAACAGTTACAGTTATAGAAATGATATGATACCGATGAGATGTTATAGTTGTGGGAAGCCTTTGTCGCAGTATTGGGAGAAGTATAAAGAAGGCATAGCAGATAAATCCCCTAAGGAAGTTTTAGATGAGCTTGGGATAAAAAGATACTGCTGCAGGGCCGTCTTTCTTGGAACAGTGGACGAAGACAATATAATAAACTTTTCAAACATGGAGTAATCCGTTACAATATAAAAATACGCTTAAATACTACTTGTTTTCATTATTTTTAGGTGGTTTATAAGAAAACTAGCCTAGAAAACAGATTACTGCTTAATACTATAGATAATGTTCCTCCTAATAAGAAAAGATTGCTTAATGAGATATTCAAGCTTAACAGCGACTGCAAAGAGAATCACAGTCCATTCTTTATAGATAATTTGGAAAAATTCGTTTATAGTATGAAAGGCAGTATCAGCTCAGAAGCAAGCTATAAAATAGAGGAAATCGTGGAAAACATCGAATTTATCTATAATCTAAAGGAATTAAAGAAAGACTATAAATTCGGGAATCTTCCTGAAAAGGGGGAGGAAGAAAATATAGCAGAGCTGTGTAAAATAATTGCAGACAACTGCGAAAGGCTAAGCTACAAACAACTTAGCGCCGCTGCGAGTTTAGTCCATTATCTAAGCACTTCTAATGAATGGGAAAAAGTTAATTATCTTCACTTACTGAATTATCATTAACGTTTTAATGCATACTTCTTGTAAAAATTACAATAAAATCGGCGAGTTTTCTGTAATATTTATATATAAGTTTAATCCTAGTCTTAAAAGATGGCTGCGCTAACCTACAATGAAAGATTTAATTCTTTGGTTTTTGTAATAACCGAAAAGGCAAAGAAGCTTGACAGCATAACAAAAATGCCCGCTGAGCAGGTCTCTACGGATTCGCAATCCTTTGAAATGTACGGTATGCTTCCGGACTTTGAAAAGATTTACAGAAAAGATTACGTTGATTCGCTTTTCCTACTTAGAAGGCTTGTAGGAAAGGATATCTTGGTGTCTGATCTGAAGAAGCTGGCGGAATCAAAGAAAAGCGGAGCACTGCAATCTTACCTGGAAGGAATTTTAAAAGAGAATGGCAATTGCGTAGTACAAAATAAGTATAATGGTTCAATAGACTACTTCTTTCCCGTAAGAAACGAGATTAATAAATTTTACATTTCTAGCGAAAGAATAACTTTCTTTTCTGGCCCAAGTTTTTATTTTGAGAAAAGTTCTGGCAAATTTTATGATTACTCTAGAATTGGTGAAAATGAAGTAAAGTTAGGTGAGTTGATACTAAAGAATATATCTGAGGAAGAGCAGCGACTTAAGCTTAAAAATTACTATAATGAGGAATAGAATAACTTATTATATAAGAATGAATATTCTTTACGTTGTATGGGGCGGTGATCTAACTTGGTTATGATGCCAGACTTGGGCTCTGGATGTTCCGGGTTCAAATCCCGGCTGCCCCATTTTTACTTTTCTAATGTATTTAAGCTTGAAACCCGAAAAATTATATGGATAAAGAACAAGGAGATATAACATACATTTTTACGTACTTGTTATCCTGGCTTAGCGGTATTATTGTATTTGTTACAAAGGGACAAAATGATAAAAGGATGAAGTTCCATTCATTACAAGCAATATTCTTGGGTATAATAGCGATTGTGCTTGATTTTGTGTTGTTTTTTATTCTTTATTTGGGTCCGCTTGTTGCTTTTCTAATCTGGGCTTATGGCATGTACATAGCTGTAAAGGCGTATGAAGGAGAGGATGTAAAAATACCGTTTATAGCAGATTATTCTGCCAAATATTCTGGCTACACTCCTAAAAATGCAATGCCGAGCCAAAAGAATAAAATATAAAGGAAAGGTATTACAAAATTTTATGATTTTATTGACAGGCCATACTTTTCAACTACAGGATAAATCTAAGCTGACTTATTCGTGGTAAAGAAATTACGTGAAGAAAACCGGCCATAGCTATCTTTCACTAATTCCTTCCCGAAGGAGCATCTGTATTTCTTGCGGACTTTTAAATTCAGTTTCTACATATAAGGGGTTGTTCATTGGAGAAAATATCGCAAGAGAATAAAGTACTATAACCAAAATGCTGGATAATGCGATGTAGGCAATGTATGCTATCCAGAAGGAAAGTGTCAAAGAATGTTTCCTTTTGGTATATGCTGGTTTTATAAGAGAACCGTATTGTTTTTCTGCAGATAACGGTTAATCTACCAGCTTGTTCAGTGCGATAGGCTATGCAAAGACCGCAGCGCAGTTAAGAAATGCCTTGTCCGAATTTTATAAGCACTTGAATCCTGGTGGAATTTGCATAATAGACGCTTGGTTTAACAAGGAGCATTGGAGAGTTGGCTCAGTACATCTTCACAGCTATGATGGGGATGCCGTTAAAATAGCCAGAGTTGGTTACTCTGCCATAAAGGGAGAACTGTCAATTTTGGATGAACATTACCTCAT